>CAJOKZ010000021.1 GCA_905235335.1 uncultured Succiniclasticum sp. | reverse complement strand
CTTGACGAGACAAGCAGGAAAACATACATTTATAGCGAATAATGAAATTAGGTAATTATGCGAAAAGGGGGATTTTTCGATGAAAGCTTATACAGGCGATAAAATCAGAAATGTTGCCATTGTAGGTCACGGTGGGGCTGGAACGACATCCGTAACAGAGGCCTTGCTGTATCGGTCCGGGGCGATCGACCGTATGTGCAAAGTTGAGGATGGGGCTACCACCACGGATTTTGAGCCAGAAGAAATCAAACGCAAGGTTTCCGTAAATGCTACGCTGGCTCCTGTAGAATGGCATGACTGCAAGATTAACTTTATTGATACGCCCGGTTTTGCAGATTTTGTCGCGGAAGTAAAAGGGGCGTTCCGGGCCGTGGACAGTGCTCTGATCGTAATCAATGCTACTGCCGGCGTACAGGTGGGTACCGAGCAATGCTGGAAGCTGGCGGAAGAGGCCAATCTGCCGCGTATTCTTTTGGTCAATAAGATGGATCGTGAAAATGCAGATTTTGACAGCATCCTTGAAAACCTGCGGCACAAATTCGGCAAGAAAGTCCTGCCTCTGGAGCTGCCGTTAGGCAAGGAAGATAACTTTGAAGGTGTCATTGACTGCGTTAAGATGAAAGCATACCGCAAAAACGGAAACGGGTCTGACGAGATCGAAATTCCTGAGGATATGAAGGCCTATGCGGAAGAGATGCATGAAAAAATGGTGGAAGCTGCCGTTGAGGCTGATGATGAGTGCATGATGCGCTATCTGGAAGGCGAAACCATCTCCGATGAAGAAATCAAGAAATGCCTGATCCAGGGCATCCGCCAGGCTATCATCTTCCCGATGATCTGCTGCAGCGCAACGAAAAATATTGGACTTGGCCGGACCATGAACGCCATCATCGACTATACCTATCCGGCAATTCTGAATGACTATAAAGTGACTGATGTTGCTACCGGTGAGGAAGTGACACGGGATGCCGGCGCACCGATGGCAGCACTGGTATTCAAGACGACCTCCGACCCGTTTGTAGGCCGACTGAGTTTTATCCGTGTATTCTCCGGCTCCATTAAGGCCGACAGCACGGTTTACAATGCAAGCCGTGAGAAAGAGGAGCGCATCGCCAGCGTATTCACCATGCGCGGTAAATCCCAGATCCAGATGAAGGAAATCACCGCCGGTGATATCGGTGTAACGTCCAAGCTTCAGTTTACATCCACTGGTGATACCCTCAGCGATAAGAACAGCCCGGTACTGTTTGCGCCAATCGCATTCCCGTTGCCGATGTATACGCGTGCCATCTTTGCCAAGAAGAAAGGTGAAGAAGACAAGATTTCCAACGCATTGAGCCGTCTGATGGACGAAGATCCGACTATCATCGTAAGCCGTAATGCGGTGACGAAGGAGATGCTGATTAGCGGTATGGGCGACCAGCATATTGAGATCATCATGGAACGCATGAAACGGAAATTCGGTGTGGAAGCCGATTTGCGTGCGCCGTTGGTAGAATATCGGGAAACTATCCGCGGTAAATCCCATGTACAAGGCAAACATAAGAAGCAGTCCGGTGGTCATGGACAGTATGGCGATGTGGTCATTGATATGGAACCGCTGCCGCCGGGAAGCGGATTTGAATTTGTGGATAAGATTTTTGGCGGCGCTGTGCCCCGTCAGTATATTCCGGCTGTAGAAAAAGGTATGCAGGATTGTATGCAGCATGGTGTACTGGCCGGCTATCCCGTCGTGGATGTTCGAATCACGCTGGTTGACGGCTCCTATCATCCGGTAGACTCTTCGGAAATGGCATTTAAGACTGCCTCCAGTATTGCATTCAAGAAAGCGATGGAAGAAGCGAAGCCCGTTCTGATGGAGCCTTATTATAACCTGTATGTACTCTGCGCGGAGAGTATGATGGGCGACGTCATTGGCGACCTGAACTCGAAACGCGGTCGTATCCTTGGAATGCAGAGTGTGGAAGAAGGTGTCAGCCGTGTAGAAGCCCAGGTTCCCTACGCTGAAATTATGGAATACGCTGTTGACCTGCGGGCTCTCACCCAGGGAATGGGCACCTTCGAAATGAAATTTGACCATTATGAAGATGTTCCGGCCAAGATGGCGGAAAAGATTATTGCGGATTCCAAGAAGGATGAAGAATAATTTTTGCTGAAAAAATTAAGACACTTTTTATTGTTACCTGTCATGTTCCGTCATGGCAGGTAATTTTTATAAGCAACATCATAAATATGTGTTGACGCTGCAGGTGTTATCTGCTATACCGATGATGATTTTTTCATCAATCCAGTACATAATCTTGGTTTCCTGACTGTTACAGTAGGAAACTGGTGTGGGTACCATCGTTTTGCTATGCATCGATGTCATGCATCCCCCGTGACAGATATAAACGGGTATGGACTTTTCATATCGGTTTTTATGGCAGAATTGGTTGATAAATGTTATAATAAAAATGTATTGGATTAAGAAAATGCTGTTTTGGTATATTTAATCGCTCAAATTCTATGAAGTTTACTTTTTGGGAGGCAGAGATGGGAACAATTCATGAAGCATGTGTGAAGACATTGCGTTTTTTAGCGGCTGATGAGGTTGAAAAGGCAAATTCGGGGCATCCGGGATTCCCGTTGGGGACGGCTCCTTTGATGTATACGTTCTGGGATAAATTTATGCGTTACAATCCGGCAGATCCCAAATGGTTCAACCGGGACCGTTTTATCCTTTCCCCCGGACATGGTTCTGCGTTGCTGTATGCCATGCTGCATCTGGCAGGCTACGGACTTACCCTTGAAGAACTGAAACAGTTCCGGCAATGGGGAAGCAGGACGCCAGGGCACCCCGAATATGGTGTCACCCCCGGTGTGGATGTATCTACCGGTCCCCTTGGGCACGGCTTTGCTATGGGTGTTGGTTTCGCACTGGCAGAGACGATGCTAGCGGCAAAATATAATAAACCGGAATTTAATATCATCGATCATTTTACTTATGGAATAGTTTCGGACGGGGACTTGATGGAAGGGGTTGCTTCTGAGGCTGCTTCCCTGGCGGGAACACTTGCTCTTGGAAAGTTGATCTATATGTATGACGATAACAAGATTACCATCGAGGGAACCACGGAAATCGCCTTCACCGAAGACGTGGAGACACGATTCAGGGGATATGGATGGCAGGTGCTCCGTGTAGAAAGTTCAGAAGACCTGGAAGGAATGGAAAAGGCTGTAAAAGAGGCGCAGGCTGATTTGTCGAGACCCAGCCTGATTATCGTCCGTACCCATATCGGCTATGGAAGTCCGAAACAGGACAGTCCCTCTGCCCATGGGGAACCCTTGGGGATGGATGCGCTGAAGGCAACGAAGGAAAAAGCTGGCTGGGATCCGGAACAATGCTTTGCAGTGCCTGAAGAGGTGAAAACGCACTTTGCGGACAAACTGGTGGCCTGTGCTAAAGCTGAGGAAGACTGGAATGAGATGGTAAAGGAATACGGAAAGGCATATCCAGAACTTGTCTCCGATTTGCTGGCATCTCTTTCCGGGAACCGCAGGGTCAGTCTGGAAGAACTGGAATCATTATTTGAAGGCAAAACTTCTGTAGCGACACGGGCTGCATCTGGCGATATTCTGCAGAAACTAGCTGAACTGGTGCCGGAACTTGCAGGCGGCAGCGCGGATCTTGGTCCTTCCAACAAAACGGTCATGAAGGCTTGTGGATATTACAGCAAAGAGGAACGAGGCGGACGGAATATTCATTTTGGCGTAAGAGAGCACGCTATGGGATGCGTGGTAAATGGAATGGCGGCCCACGGAGGGCTGATTCCTTATGGCGCGACATTCCTGGTATTTTCTGATTTCCTGCGGCCGACAGTCCGCATGGCTGCTCTGATGGGACTGCAATCTGTCTTTGTTTTTACCCATGACAGTATTGCGGTAGGGGAAGACGGTCCCACCCATCAGCCAATTGAACAGGTGATGAGCCTGCGCATGATTCCCAACTCCATTGTATTCCGTCCGGCAGACGCGCTGGAGACCGCAGCTGCTTGGAAATTTGCCGTTGAACATAAGGATGGACCGGTTTCCCTGTGCCTGAGCCGCCAAAACCTTCCGGTGTTGCACGAATTTTCGAAAGCTGTCCGTGAAGGGGCTTTAAGGGGCGGATATGTACTTAGTCCGGCCAAAGATGTGGCAAAGGCTGTTGTTATCGCTACCGGATCTGAGGTGAAGATAGCTCTTGAAGCACAGAAACTGCTGGCTGAGGACGGGATTGAAATTGCAGTAGTTTCCATGCCGTCTATGGAAGTCTTTGAGCAGCAGAACGATGAATATAAAGAAAACGTTTTACCAAAATTTGTACCGGTCTTTGCAGTTGAAGCAGGTGTCACTCTTGGCTGGACCCGTTACACGGGACGTGCGGACAGAGTGCTGGGCATCGACCGGTTCGGCGCGTCTGCGCCGGGCGGCGTCGTGATGGAACGGTACGGCCTTACTGGCAAAAATGTGGCAGCAATGGTGAAGGCAGCATTTTGAGTCTGGTTTCCATAAAGAGAGAGGGTTTTTATGAAGCATGTGCTTTCTATCGCCGGCAGTGACAGCAGCGGAGGCGCCGGTGTCCAGGCAGATCTGAAGACCTTTGCCGCACATGGTGTGTTCGGTATGAGCGTGATTACGGCGGTGACGGCGCAGAATACCTGTGGCGTGACGATGGTGCAGGATATGACACCAGAGATGATCACTGCGCAGATTGATGCGGTATTCAGTGATATCCGGGTGGATGGGGTAAAGATCGGGATGGTATCCCGAAGTGCAAGCATATGTGCAATTGCGGAAGGATTACGGAAGTGGCAGCCGGAAATCGTTGTTGTGGATCCGGTCATGATATCCAAGAGCGGGTATCCGTTGTTGCAACCGGATGCCTGCGATGCATTAGTTCAAAACCTGATTCCCCTGGCAACGCTTCTTACCCCCAATCTTCCGGAAGCAGAAGCCATCTGCGGTTTTTCCATACATACGGAACAGGATATGGAAAAGGCTGCGGAAAAAATTTTATTGATGGGGGCAAAGGCTGTTCTTGTAAAGGGCGGCCATCTGGAAGGAGAAAGGGCAGACGATTATCTGCATGACGGGATGAAGGGTATATGGCTGCCGGGGATCCGCATTCATACGGAGCACACCCATGGCACAGGATGCACCTTATCAAGCGCTCTGGCTTCCAATCTGGCAAAAGAGATGCCGATGGATGAGGCAGTAAAGCAAGCAAAGCGCTATGTTACGGTTGCCATTGAACATGGTATCGCACTGGGTAAAGGGCACGGGCCTACCCATCATTTTGCGGATTTATATAAGAAAGCGGGAATCTTTGAATTATGAATACGAAAGATGATTTTAAACAAATCATTGAGGATATGCAGAACACAAAACCTGTTCTGCACCATATCACTAATTATGTGACGGCAGGAGACTGTGCGGGTGCTGCGCTGGCGGCAGGAGCTTCTCCTGTTATGGCGGACGCAGTAGAAGAAGTGGCTGAGATTACAGCGGGAAGCGATGCATTGGTGTTAAATTTGGGAACACTGAATGCGAAACATATGGATGCCATGGAACGCGCTGCAGGTATTGCGAAGGAAGAAGGGATTCCGGTTATCCTAGATCCTGCAGGGGTCATGAGCAGCAGTCTGCGGCTGAAATTTGCAATCAAAATCCTGCAGGCCGGCTATATTAGCATTGTCCGGGGTAATTACAGTGAGTGCAGGGCATTGCTGGAACAGATGGTGGACGGACGCGGTGTTGATTCCCTGCCCATGCCGAACCAGGGGGAAGCGCTGAGGATTGTGAAAGATTTGGCGATGCAGTATAAATGCATTGTTGCTATGACGGGAGTTGTGGATTATATCAGCGATGGGAAACGGGCTCTGATGATAAACGGAGGCAATCCCCTGATGGAACGCATTACCGGTGCCGGATGCATGACATCTTCTGTTGTGGCGGCCTGTGCTGCCGTAGCGGATGATAAAATGACCGGCGCCATGCTGGGACTGATCATCATGGGACAGGCTGCGGAGCTGGCAGCCGGGTTGCTGGAAAAGAAGGACGGGCCAGGGCTGTTCAAGACTAGGTTGATTGACAGCATTTATCATGTAGTGACCAAGTGGAATCTGATCATGGATAACCTTAATCCGGAAAAGGCCAATTAAAAAGAGAAATGGTTTGCATGGCAGAATGATAAGAGGAATGAGAGTATCCGGACGGAAACAAAAGATAAGCCGGCAGAGCAGGTACTCATACATGGGATAATAAAAGAAAAATCCCTGATGCGGGATGGTTGTGACAGGTTCAGGCCATCAATCCGCATCAGGGATTTTATTTTTTTATGTAGCAGCCGACTTTTTAAATTTACAATGAAGCCTTCTCTTCTGCTTTCTGACGTCTCTTTTGAAGGAAAAGAACCAAAGCGAGCACGGCAACACCGATGATATCGGTTTCCAAGCCCGGTTTCATAAGAAGAAGGGCGCCGACAGCAGCGATGATCCGCAGCCATACAGGCATCCGGGTATAAATATAGCCTTCTACTGCAGTACCAATGAGGAATACACCGACACAAGCGGTAGCAGCTGTCAGCAGGCCTTCAGCCAGGGTTGTATTGATCAGCATCAACTGGGGTGAATAAACAAACATGAAAGGTACAATGAAACCGGCGATTGCCAGCTTGACCGAAGCCACCCCCGTCATCATGGGATTGCCGCCGGACAGGCCAGCAGCCGCGAAAGATGCCAGTGCGACAGGAGGTGTCAAATTCGCAAACATGGCATAGTAGAAGGAGAACATGTGGGCTGCGCCAGCGGGGATGTTCAGCTTCGCCAGTGCCGGTGCCGCGATAGTGGCAGTGATGATATAGGCCGGTATGGAAGGAAGCCCCATACCCAGGATCATACAAGTGATCATAGTGAATACCAGTGTAAAGAGGATGCTGGTTTTTCCCAGAGAGATGATGGTATTGGCCATGGTCAGACCGAAACCTGTTTTGGAGCAAACCCCTATGATAATGCCCACACAGGCGCAGGCGACGGCTACAGAAACTGTCTGTTTGGCACCATCGGCCAGTGCATCCAGCAGGTCTTTTACCGACATGCGGGTCTCTTTACGGAAGAACGATACCACAATCGTTACCAGGATTGTCAGTACCGCAGAATAGATGACCGTGGTGCCGGAGAAGAACAACATGTACAGCAGGAAGACAACCGGAATCAGCAGATGGCTGCGTTTTGCCATGACATCGCCGGTCTTTGGCAGTTTGTCCTTCGGCAGTCCCGTTAATCCGTCCTTGCAGGCGCGAAGATGGACTTGGATAATGATACTCAGATAATACAGCAGTGCCGGAATCGCAGCCCAGGTGATGATATTGGAGTAGGGAACGCTGATCATTTCTGCCATGATGAAGGCAGCGGCGCCCATGATTGGAGGCAACAGCTGGCCGCCTACAGAGGCTGCGGCTTCAACTGCACCGGCAAATTCCTTGGAATAGCCGGTCTTTTTCATCAACGGAATGGTAAAGGTGCCGGTGGTCACAACATTGGCTACGGCAGAACCGTTGATGGAGCCAAGAAACCCGGAGGCGATGACAGCGACTTTTGCAGGTCCTCCCTTGGTATGGCCGGCCAGCGCTAAGGCAATGTCGTTGAAGAACTGGCCCATGCCGCATTTATGCATGACCGTGCCGAACAAGATGAAGAGGAAGATGTAACTGGCTGCTACACTGACGGATGTACCATAGATGCCTTCCGTGTTGGCAAAGAAATGGTTGGACAGGGAAAGCCAGTCATATCCGCGGTGCATGAACATGCCGGGGAATTCTCTGCCGAACAGTCCATAGACGATAAAGACTAATGAAAGAATGGTCAGCGCATTGCCGGTTACACGGCGGGAACATTCCAATACCAGTACCACCAACATGGTTGCCATGATAAGGTCTGACTGACTGGGATTGCCGGCCCGTTCCACCACGCCCAGATAATCGTTCCAGATGTAGAAGGGGACAGTAAAGCACAGTAAGGCCAGCAACCAGTCGAGGATGGATGGCTTGGAATGATCTGAACTTTTCCCGAAGGGATACATTAAAAAGCCCATGGCGGTAATCATCGCTACATGCAGGGATCGATGTACCAGCGTCACCGGCGGACCGAAGGCTGCCGTATATAGATGATAACCGGAAACCAGCAGACAGAAGATGTAAAAGAACTGCTGCATTTTACCCGTAAACTTACGGGTAGCCGATTCCTTATCCAACTTCTTCACGATTTCTGCAGACTTCGCTTCCAACTCCTTTTGGGCTTTTGTGTCTAATAGTTCATTTTCATTTGTGTTAGGAATGTTTTTTTCTTCCATCGAAAAATCTCCTTTTCACGATTGCCAGATTAACACGGGTATGTTCAGGAAGTGTTTCCCCACGGGCGATCAGCTGACCGTTGAGCTTGATGTCACGGGTGGCAAAATGTGAATTGATCCAGGTAAACTCATGGAATACCTGATTGATATTACCCATATGGATCATGCCATTATCGATCCAGACCTTAGTTCCCTTGTTCTCCGGGATTCCCGCGCCGAACGCGGGAAAGGCGATTGTGTCCAAAATCAGGTCGTGGTTGCCGTCGATATGGTAATATTCATGCCAGGGGATTTTCTCCCATGAATGAATCCAGCCAAAGAAAAGCGTATCGCCTTCTTTGGCCGGAACTTCAACATAAATTTCTTTCGTCTGATAATCATATATTCGGAGTACAGTCTGCGCCGAATACTCATTGAACACAAACAAAGAGGCGAGAACAAGAAAAAATACGGCAATATATTTGATGTATTTCTTCTTCATTTTAATGCCTTTTCCGTTGCAGTATTGCAGGCGATGCCGACAATATGGAAGAATTTCGACAAAAGGTTTAATGAGATGTCGTCAAATAATCATTCTGCAACGCTTTGATTTTTGCGCAATTTATTTCAGGATGCCTTTATCCTTATAGAATTTTTCTGCGCCCGGATGCAGCTGCACAGAGGTACCTTTCAGGCCGCGCAGAGCGGTGTCCAGTTTAATCTCCCGTTTTGCGGTTGCATGAGATGCGCCGATGGTAGCCAAACCTTTTTCGGAGTAGAAGCCATCCAGCAGGTCATAAACAACAGCGTCCGGTAACTTCTTGGAAACCAGCATGATGTTCATAACCGCTGCGGTGGTGGTGTCTGCATCAGTGCCGTAGGTAGCTTTCGGAATCTTCCATTCAACATAGAATGGATATTTTTTGGTCAGGTTCTTTAATGCTTCGCCTTCCACCGGAACGAATACGATCTTCTTGGTGGTTCCCAGTTCTTTAATGGTGGCGTTGCCCAGGCCGGAGGTTACGAACGCAACATCACACTGACCGTTCTTCATCTGATCGATGGCTTCGCCGTAGGACAGGTAGTCAACCTTGGCGTCCTTGTAGGTCATGCCATTGGCTTCGAAGATCATACGGGCATTCAGTTCGACGCCGGAGTTGGGTGCGCCTACGCCGACGCGTTTACCCTTAATATCTTTGAAGGATTTGATGCCGGAATCGGAGGTAGTAACGATCTGTACCACGTTAGGCCACAGGCCCATCATAGCCCGCAGGTCGGTAGCCTTGGGTTTGCCTTCATACGCGCCGAAGCCTTCTACCGCCTGGATGACTGAGTCGGACATGGCGATTGCAAGTTCACCTTTGCCGGTCAGGATCGCATTGATGTTTTCACCGGTAGCGCCGGTAGCGGTAGCGCTGGTCTTATAACCCATTTCACCCACAACCTTGGAGAACGCACCGCCGATTGGGAAATAAATGCCGCTGGTAGGACCGGTCAGAACGGTGATGAATTCTTTACTGCGGTCAACCTTCGCAGGTGCTGTGGCAGCAGGTTTCGCACCGTCCTTCGGGGCGGCTGCTTTTTTGTCTCCGCCGCCGCATGCCGCTACGCTCAGCGCTAAGGCCGCGATCATCGCAGCGCTTACAAATTTTTTCAACATGATTTTCTTCCCCCTTTTCAGATCCTTATGATTTTTGCATTTCATGCTACGAACAGCATATTGCTGTGATAATTATAACATATCCTTAGATTCTTTTGTGAAAAATTAAAATATTTTTCATTAATTTTATGTTAAGCGGTCCTGAGTTTAAAATATTGTCACAGATGATACATTCCCGTACCGGCAAGGTGTAGCAGATAACCCTGTTCATCATTTGGCTCCGGTGATTGGAAAACTCGTTTGATCAGCATTTCCATATATAAACATGAAACCGGAATTTATGGTATAATAATCACCAAAGGCTTTAAGTAAATGTAAAAACCGGCAGGTGTGAAAAACGGATTATGTTTTGTGCAGAGAGGGAGGAAGACGTAGATGAAACATGTTTCAAAACGTTCGGGTTGCTTTTTATCGGTATGCCTGCTGGCCTTTTTTCTTTTCGGCGTCACAGGATGTGCGAAGGAAAAGCCTCTCGTGTTTGATTACGCATCCCAGCCGGAGGAATTTGTCGTGAAGTTGAAACCGAATCAGCCTTATACGATCGTAAAGAGAAACGAAACGTTTCCTTTTTGCCTTACTTTGAAAAAGAGTCTTTCCGGTGAATCCGGAAAATCGCATCTGATCTGGAATAAAATTGACAGAGAAACCGGTATGCTTCGGGCTCATAACAGGGTTCCGTACCTGATCCACGCCAATGGGAAGGATTACCTGTACATATATGGCGATGAATACGGCGATTTGAATTTTATTGAGCTTGGAGAAAAATATGTAGTTCGTTCTGACAATACGATGCTTCATTTTTACGAAGAACCGAAAGACCCTAAGAACCTGCCGGTGCGGATCGGAATACATGTACTGGGCCCGGCTTCCGCAGAAATTCGCTGTCATATTGGGAAACTGGGTGCCCCGGAACCCAATGATTCGGAGGGGTACAGGTACTGCAGCAGAAAAGACACAAAGCAGAAATTTATTACCATGAAAGACTGCAAGGTGCTTCTTTTTGCTTCAAAAGATGCGAAAGAAGAGGAATGCACTGAAGTTATCCTTCCGGCGGGCAGCGTCTTTACCCGGTTGCGGTGCAGCGGGAGAGAAGATACGGACCTGCTACTGGAAGACGGCCGGGTGTTCCGGGTAAAGGAACGTTATCTGTTCAGCGAACCCCACGCGGTTATGAATGTGACTGATTTGGCAGGTACCCGATTTGAATATAAACCGTATTGATGGACAGGCTGTTTTTACAATTTATATTTTCGGTCAGAAGAGAGTATTCTTCTGGAACTTATTTTGAAATTATTAGTGCTGATGCAGAGGCATCAAGAGAGCTTGGGGTAATGGGAGGATTCGTATGTCAAAATTGATTGTGATCGTCCAGTGCGAACTGGTGACAAGGCGTTGTTCCGGATATAACTGCATGAAAGCTTTTACCCAGCGAAGCGGAAAGATGGAAGGGTATCCCGAAGGAGCGCGATATATGGCCATCGGCTGCGGTGGCTGTTGCGGGGCAGGAATTGATGTAAAGATAGAAAACCTTGAAAAGAAACTGATTTCCAATGGTGAGAGAAAAGAGGATGTGGCAGTCCATCTCGCAACCTGTATTTGCACGGAAAACCATCATCGTCTGCCTTGTCCGTTTAAGAATTACCTCAAAAGAACGATTGAACGCCGGGGATTTTCGGTGGCGGAGGGAACATATATCTCAAAAACCGCAACGAAAAGGCGTGCGGAAGGGATATATCAGGCATTTGAGTGAAATTCAGAGAAACTTGACTGAACGGCGATTTTCAGTTCAGTTCAATGCTTTATCAAACGCAGGGATGTCCTGCATCTCGAATACAGAGTCGTTTTTTTAGAGCAGGATCGGGATCCTGCAAAACAGAGCCTGTTGCAGGGCGTGGCGGGCATACAATGCTGTAACTATTTATACAGGGGGCCATTTCATTGCAATTAGATATCTCATTTCTTCATATGGTTATTATGCTGCTGACGATTGCGATTGTGATTTTCGGTGGCATCTATACAGCAAGGGCGGTAAAAAGTGCAGATGGATATAGTTTGGGCGGGCGTTCCGCCGGATTTCATTTGGTGGCAGGCTCTATAGCCGGTACTGTCATCGGGGGCGGATCCACGGTAGGAACAGCGCAGATGGCGTCTACTATAGGCCTGTCTGCCTGGTGGTTCACTCTGTCCAGTGGCATAACTTTTATCATTATGGGTTTTTTATATGCCCGACCTTTGCGTAAAACTGGACTGGAGACTGTTTCCCAGTGCCTGGTATTGAATTACGGGACGACTACGGGATCCATTGCCAGCTGGGTTACCACCATCGGCATATTCTTCAGTCTGATACCCAGCAGCCTATCGGGTATCGGCATCATTTGTGCAGTGTTCGATGTTTCTATCTGGACGGCTGCTCTGATCCTGATCACACTGGTCGTTTGTTATGTCTATTTTGGCGGCATGAAAAGCGCCGGAGTAGGCGGTATTTTGAAAATGCTCATTTTGTTTACCAGCCTTTTTCTGGCAGGGGGCGCCGCTTTTTGGGCGATTCATACCGATCCGGTTATCCGTGCGGCCCTGCCTGATTTTCCGTGGTTCAGCCTTTTGGGCCGGGGCGCGGGCAGCGCAGCATCCAATTTCCTGTCCGTACTGGTAGGGGTCATCTGCACGCAGACATATATTCAGGCCCTGTTTTCCGCGAAAGACCCGCAAACAGCAGCTTACGGTGCTTTTGCTGCGGCCCTGGTGGCCATTCCTGTGGGGCTTCCCTGCTCTATGATCGGTATGTATATGCATGCGGTGGAACCCAACGTGCAGCCTCTGTTGGTGCTTCCCACGTATCTACTGCATCACCAGCCGGCTCTCATCGGGGGCATGGCCATGGGTGGCATCATCATCTCCGTCATCAGTTCCATCGGCGGCCAGTCTCTGGGCATGGGGACCATTATATCCAAAGATATCCTAGCTCCATTGTTCGATATAAAAAAAGACAGTACACTGCTGAGGCTGAACCGCTTTACCGTGGTGCTGATTATGATCGTTGGTTGTGTGTTTTCCATTATTTTCAAGGATACCCAGATATTGTTCTGGAACTATCTGTCCCTGGGGCTGAGGGGCGGCGGCATCTTTTTGCCTCTGACGCTGGCCGTGTTCAAGCCTGGATGTGTCTCTAGTAAATGGGTGATCATTTCTATGGTGACAAGTACCGCAGTGGCTATTCTTGCTACGATTATGCAGACATCGGTTAAGCCCATGTTCCTTGCAGTGGCGGTGAGTCTGATTCTGTTGTTGCCGGGGATGCTGGCGAAGAAAGGGTGAAAGAGAAGCAAATTGATAGTAGTATTTAAAGGTGGACGGTTATGCTATGTAAAACAGTTTTGATAAAAAACTCTGTCGGGAGAATACTAATAGCGCTGTTTCTTTTGCTTGCGCTGTGTAACATTAACGGGGAAACGCGCGGTGAGGCGGCTGAAACAAGTTCTTCAATCAGTAAAGCGGAGCGTCGTTTAAACGCCAAAAAATATGAAACGCAGCACGTTGTCGCGCCACAGAGTGGGAAACCGGAGTCTGTTGCTATTAAGGAGAAAACTGTGGCGTCGGAGGAAATGCAAAATGGGACTTCTGTCAAAACGGCTGTTGCAGTACCCGGGGATACTGCAGCCCCGCTTGCAAATCCACCGGTTTCTTCCATTGCACGCAAATCCGTTAAAATTTCGGCCGTAGGCGACTGTACCATAGGCTGGGACGACCGGTATGCACCGGGCAACCGGTTCGACGCCTACCTGGCTCGCAGTAACGGGGATTATGGATATTACCTAGCAAAGGTGAGGGATATTTTCCGGGACGGGGATTTCACTATCGCGAATTTGGAGGGAACTTTTACCTCGTATCCGGTAAAAATGGAGAAAACATTTAATTTTTCCGCACCAGAAGAATATAAAAATGTCCTTGTTTGGGGTTGTGTGGATGCGGTAAGTTTAGGAAACAACCACACTTACGATTTTGGTGAAACTGGCTATCGGGATACCCTGCGGGCATTGGACAGTGTAGGCATTCCTTATTTCGGTCATGATCAGTATTTGGTAAAAGAAGTGCGGGGCGTGAAGATCGGTCTGTTCTCCTTGTTGGATTACGGATGTCAGTTTTATCACGAGATCGATAAGGCACTGGCATATCTGAAGAGCCAGAACTGTGATCTGATCATTGCGTCCATGCATTGGGGTGTGGAACACACCTATGCGCAGACTGGGGCTCAGGTCGCCATGGCCCATTATTTAGTTGACAATGGTGTGGATCTGGTGCTGGGAAGCCATCCACATGTTCTGCAGGGAATGGAAAAATACAAAGGCAAATATATTATCTATTCTTTGGGGAACTTCTGTTTCGGCGGCAACACAGATCCGGATGACAAGGATACCATGATTTTTCAACAGACATTTACTTTTGTTAACAATGAACTGCAGCCGAATGATGATATCAAGATTATTCCTGCTTCCGTTTCCGGCGTCGACTACTGCAACAATTACCAGCCCGTGGTGTTGCAAGATGCGGAAAAGGAGCGGGTGTTGCAAAAAATTCTGCGGTACAGTTCCGGGTTTGAATACAGGGAATAAAAATGAAAGCGTTGCCAGGTACGGCTTTTATCTAAGCACCCGGCAACGCTTTTTGATGTCAGTAAAGGTTTGTTATGCCAGGAATTCTGGCTTTTCTGACGTTTTTATGGATTCATTGTCTTTTGGTATAAAAGGGTTTCGTTTTTTCCGTAAATCGCCGGGGATCTTCCGGCATCGGACAGGTACGGGGTCAACAACATGATAACCTCAGTTCTGCTTTTGCTTTTGCGGCGGTTCTTGAACAGTTCTCCCAGCAAAGGTATTTTTGAGAGTAATGGGATTTGTTGCAGTTGTTTCTGTTCTTCTTCGTTGATAAGTCCGCCGATGACCAATGTTTCCCCATCCCGCATACGTACGGTGGTGTCCGTGGTGCGGCTGTTGATGCGATAATTTTTCAGTTCGCTGATGAGCGTGGGAGTACTGACTTCTGTGTGGACGATGGATGTGATGAATCCGTCCCTGCTGATGATAGGCGTGTATTGCAGTTTGATGCCCGCGTCCACAAATTCGGTGGAATAGGTGGACTCTCCGTTATTATGTTTTTCCGTTACCACCGGTATATGACTTCCGATAAAGATGCTGGCTTCTTTCCCTGGCAGCGTGATGAGGCTGGGGGTTGCCAGCACTTTTGCTTTTCCGGTGGTGATGAGCGCATTGAGTGCCACGTTGAAGCTGAAACGGGCGTGAGACTTATTCCATAGGCGCAGGTGTCCTCTGTCCGCAGACGCTGTACTATTTTCAGACGAACTGTTGTCATCGTTGTTGTCCCTGTTTGCGATATATTGGGGAAGGGAATCCCAGTTCCACAACAGTCCTATGTTTTTTTCTTCCGATTTGTCAATGGATAAAATCTTAGCTTCTAAAGTGACCTGCTGAGAGGGGATGTCAATTTTCTGCAGGGTTTTCTCAATTTTTCGTGCTTCAGCTGGACTTCCATTATAAAGAAGGCTGTTACTGCCGGCGTCGGCTGCGATTTTCCCTCCGTTTAAAACGGTTGCCAGCGATTTTTGTACCTCTTCTGCCCGGATATAATTTACTGGAAAGGTGTAAAATCCGGCTGCCTGTTTTTTCAGGAAGTCATCCTTGGAGATTAAGATGGTGTCGTCCTGATCCGTGTAGGCGAGTCCCTGTGATGACGTTAAAATTTCCAGCGCGGTAGGCAGGGAAACATTTTTAAGGGAAAGAGTCACCGGGTCGGTGCATTTTATGTCGGCAACGATATTTTTCCCGGATATTGCTGCCAGACCGGAGGCTATGTCCTGCAGTGAAGCGTTACGCACTGCCAGGGAAATTCCGGATATGTTATCCGGCAAATCGGATTTTCCGGAGGTAGTTTCGGGAAGTACGGCTGGTTTTTCGTGATACACCTTTGCAAATTCGGCAAACTGATCCGATTCATATGTTTCACAGTTAGATGCATATATCATATTGGGAGACCGGGCAGACAGCAGGAATAGAAAAAGCAGACACAGGATTGGTTTTAACAGTATGCCGCTTCGATACCAATTAATGGATCTTATTTTAAAATCAATGCATTTTCGTTGTGGCCAACAGCTATTTCCTGTATGGAAAACCGATGTTTTTTTATTTTGGCAGCGTGAATAGGGTAAAATGGATAACAATTATGAACCTCCAAATATTAACAAGTAATGATTTAATTTTTTTCCAAACACAACTTCCGTTCTGCAAAAAAATAATACTGCAGAAAATAGTGGAGCTTTTTCTTACAATTTTAGTATAATTTCGTTTTGAGCTTCTTGGCTGGGGCTGGGGCAGAGCGATATGGATGATTCGGTGATCTTCCGGATATAGTATCCATTCTCCAGTCTGTCACCTTGTCGGAAGATTCCGTGTGTATGCTGCCACCTCAGCAATGCGAATTTTTCCTTTCCGTTATCGAAGATGCCTGCCAGACAAACCGTCCGGGGTAATACCGGATGTGTGTCTTCTTCGGAAATTTCCTTCAATACTATACCCTTGCCAGAATATGTAGGATTGGATGACGGATATGTTGCAGATACTGAAGTGTTGGCAAATGTCTGCCGGAGGGATTGGCTGTAGTTTTTCAGGTTCTGGGACGGAGTAATCGGCTTTCGTAAAGCCGAGGGGACAGAAAAAGGGTCTTTAGTGAGGGTAACATCAGTTTCCATTTCATTATGGGATGTTTTTACAGATTTAATTTTAGGTAGCAAAACTTCAGAGGGAATCTTTTTTGGGGTTTCAGATTTAGTCAACAAAAAACCAGAGGCATCCTTTTTAGATGATGTCTCTGGCGAATATTTTTTCGTTTTAAATCTGCTTTCAGACGGCACGGCATCTGCTTTGTCTTGTACAGGAGCCGTTCCTTGACCAATCTTTTCTTTTTTTACAGTTACCTGCGGCTGGGTTGCCGCATCCCTAAGTAGGTGGCATCCTGCTGCACAAAAGGAAAAGATCAGAACCGCCGAAATATTACACAGAAATTTCCTCCTGAAATGTGATTTGTTATGCATGCGCATCCTCCCAATGCTGCGCACGCAATACCTGCTGTGAAATTTTTTTATTGTTTCCTGTAAAAACAAGTTCATTATACAGGCCAGGAGAAGAAAAGAAAAGTTCTTCTGGGTAAAGTTCAATAAAAGTTCATAGAATTTTCCATCATGTTTTGATAGAATCACATTGTCCGTTAAATTAGGATATAAAATCGCAAAAAAATTTATAAGGAGATGGTTTGTTGTTACAGTACCAACTGAAAATGGAAGATGCGCCGGTTTTGCATCTGCTGGATTCCATCATTACCCGGGGGTTGGAGGAAAATGCGAGTGATATCCATCTGGAACCTGGAGAGCGGTATTGCCGTATCCGCTACCGCGTTGATGGTGTGTTGCAGCAGGAGCAAAGAAATATTCCCGAAGAACGCCATGGAGCGCTGGCGTCCTGTCTAAAGCTTATGGCAGGCATGGATATCGCAGAAAAAAGGGTTCCCCAGGATGGACGTGCGCAGATTACTTGGAAAGATAAGAGGGTTGATCTTCGTATCTCTTCTTTACCTACTATCATGGGTGAATCTGTTGTAGTGAGGATACTGGATTCCCAAACGGGTCGTTTGTCTTTGGATGAAATGGGATTTACAAAGGAAGCCCTTTTACGCTATCGGACCATGTTTCAGGCCCCCTACGGCCTAATCCTGCTGACGGGGCCGACGGGAAGTGGAAAGACTACTACGCTTTATGCTACGTTGCAGGAACTGAACCGGCCGGAACGTA
Source organism: uncultured Succiniclasticum sp. (assembly GCA_905235335.1). Taxonomy (GTDB): domain Bacteria; phylum Bacillota; class Negativicutes; order Acidaminococcales; family Acidaminococcaceae; genus Succiniclasticum. The sequence goes on along the minus strand of CAJOKZ010000021.1, from coordinate 77,325 downwards.
ATATCGTAACTGTAGAAGACCCTGTAGAATATCGAATGGAAGGGATTAATCAGGTTGCTGTCAACCTCAAAGCAGGCATGACCTTTGCTGGCGGGTTGCGCTCCATTTTACGGCAGGATCCCAACGTAATCATGATAGGTGAGATCCGGGACAGAGAAACGGCGGCTATCAGCATACAGGCTGCCCTGACCGGACATTTGGTGTTCAGCACGCTTCATACAAATACTGCGGCAGGTGCCATAACACGCTTGGCGGATATGGGAACAGAGCCTTTTCTCATTGCTTCTGCCCTGCGGGGGATTGTGGCACAGCGGCTGGTGCGGAAACTGTGTCCGGCGTGCCGGAAGAAATGTATGTCGACTCTCTCTTCATTGGAAAGGAAAAGGCCGGATTCCGGCATTACTGATGACTTTCCTGATAGGGATAAATGCTTTGAGAATGGTACTGCTGATGGACTGTATGGTATGACGGAACCGGGAGAGATTCAACTGTATGAGGCAAATGGGTGTGAACAATGCCATCAGTCAGGATATCATGGGCGTGTTGCCATACACGAGGTCTTACCGATTAGTCCGGCGCTGAAATATAAAATCAGTTGCCGGGTTTCCGAACAGGAAATTTGGGAGACGGCCAGAGCGGAGTTCCCTGATTTGGTGTCGCTGGAAGAAAGCGGTCTGCGTAAGGTGCATGATGGGATCACTTCCAGGCAGGAACTTTTCCGTGTACTGGGGGTGTGAGTATGGAGCGGGCAATTGACTCATTGCTAGCGAAGGCTGCGCTGATGAAAGCTTCGGATATCCATTTCAGTTCCGGTGAAGATCCTGTGGTTCGAATCAATGGGAATCTGGTTTCGTTCAGGGATATCAGTCTGTTGTTGCGATGTTCGGATGAAGGAAAGGATTCTGAACGGGAATCAGTTCCGAAGAAAGAGACTTTTGTGGTCTCCAAACCCCAAGTAAGCTTGATTGGGAAGGACAGTGAATCTTTTCGGCTGTTTGAACCGATTTTGCCGGAAAAACAGCGGTCAATGCTGGAAAAGGATGGGGAGTGTGATTTTGCCTATGCATTGCGGACGGGGCAGCGTTTCCGGATTAATTTGTATCACAGCAAGGGAAGACTGGCAGCGGCCGTCCGTGTCATTCCGGAGAAGATTCCGACATGTAGTGAACTGGGGATGCCGGACGCGGTGAAAAGGTTGTCCGGTCTGAAGAGCGGGCTGGTACTGGTCACCGGTGCCACCGGATCGGGAAAAAGTACGACGCTGGCTGCTATTTTGAATGAGATTAACGAGTGCCGGCATGTGCATATTCTGACATTGGAAGATCCGATAGAATATAATTTTACCCCCGTGAAAAGCCTTATCCATCAGCGAGAGGTTGGGAATGATACGGCATCTTTTGCCACCGGATTGCGGGCGGCGCTGCGTGAAAATCCCGATATTATAATGGTGGGAGAACTGCGGGACCTAGAGTCTATAGCCATTGCGGTGACTGCTGCGGAAACAGGTCATCTTGTCTTCGCCACACTTCATACACGCAGCGCGGCGGATACAGTGAATCGGATGATTGACGTGTTCCCGGAACAGCAGCAACGGCAGATCCGTATTCAGCTGGCGGGTAGTTTGCAGGCGGTCGTCTGCCAGCAACTGCTGCCAGATAAACAGGGGAATCGTACGGCGGCTTTTGAAGTTATGATCATGATTCCTGCGTTGCGTACACTGATTCGGGAGGGGAAGACCCAGCAGATATACTCCTACATCCAGACAGGGAGCCAGTATGGAATGCAGACGATGAAGGAGGCTGTCGAACAGTTGAAATGGGCAGGAAAAATTTAACAGACGGCAGGAAAATTTGAGTTAACGGATGTTGAGAGTCAGCATCAAACTGTTGGTTGGTGAAATGTCCTCGTAGGGACATGAAGATATATTAAATTTTACAATTTATGTTTGCGTCAAAACGGGTATTCAAGTTATAATAATATTGACCTTGGGATTTTGAATGACATTATATTATATTGCCCTTATAAAGGAGATGTGATTATGAGTTTACTGGAAACATTGTTGCAATCCATGACTTCCAATTCTTCCCTGAATTCCATGTCCCGCCGCGCTGGCGGGAATAACGATCAGATGGCTGCTCTTATCACGGCTGCTCTTCCGATTCTGTTGAAAGCCCTTACCGACAACGCATCGACAAAATCCGGTGCCGCATCCCTGCAGGAGGCGCTGACACAGCACACGGACACTGGTTCAGTGTCAGAGCAGTTTGAATCAGCAGATGCCAATGATGGCGCTAAAATTTTGCAACATATTTTGGGCAGCAATTCTTCTTCCGTTATGAATGGTCTGTCCCAGGAAAGCGGACTGAGCAACGACCAGGTAAGTTCTGCGCTGGGTGCTTTGGCCCCAGTCCTGTTAAGCAGTCTGTCGGCCGCTTCCAACAGGGCGCCTGTTCAGCAGAGAAAACCAGCAATCGATCTGAGCGACGGAATCGACGCATCGGACATCATGGGTTTTATGCAGATGATGTCATCTTCTCAGGGGGGTGTGCAGAGGAGACCGGAGAATCGGGCTTCCTTTGACGGCAGCGATTTGCTGGGTCTTCTTTCCATGCTGAAATAAGTGCAATGCATTTCCGGTGGCTACAGGATACTGGTATACTGTAGCCGCCGTCTTTTTTGGACAGGTTTTTTCCTTTGGGGATCGTGTTTGTAAACTGTGTCATTATGTGTGGATTGCTGTAACCCCGGCGATTGACAGTCGTTCCCGCAGAATGAAAGGTCTTTTTCCGAATGTATCTATTTGGATTGATGTAAAAATTGCCACTTGGTGCAGGCGCGAAGGAGAAATTTATGGCGGTATTTAAAGGATCCTGGCTGATAAAAAAAATCAAAAGGATTATATCTCGCGTAGTGATAATATGTCTTGCAGTCCTTTTTGGAATGTGGTATTCCGGTTACGGCCTGCAGGAATTGAAGCAGACGGGTGATTTTTGCCTACGTATCATCCAGGGTGAAAGTTTATCGGAAGCGGCAGAAACTTTTCGCGCCGGTTTCAGAAAGGGCAACACAGTTCCTGCCTCAAAATTTCTAATAGATTCTAGTGTCTCAGCTCAAAACACTCCCCTTATTACGATGAAAAACCTGCCAGACTATGAAGGTCGAACTTTTATCGTTTTAAACCGAAATGAGCCTGATTTTTCCGCGTCTTTCAAAGAACAGGAAAATGCCTATTATTCATTTACGCCTTTGGATCATCTGGGACGGTGCGGGGCAGCCTACGGAAAATTGGGACCTGAATTCCTGCCGTCTAAACCCCGCGGGCCCATCGGCATGGTCAGGCCTACCGGCTGGCACATCAGCAAATACGAGGAGATTGAAAAAAAGTATCTGTACAACCGGTGTCATCTACTAGCCTTCCAGCTAACGGGGGAAAATGCTAACAAGCTGAATCTGATTACGGGCACAAGGCATTTCAATGTGGTGGGGATGCTGCCCTTTGAAAACCGTGTGGCGGACTATATCCGGCGGACCCGCAAACATGTTTTTTACAGAGTCACACCATTTTTTAAGGGTAATGACCTGGTTGCCCGGGGAGTGTCGATGGAAGCCCTGTCTGCAGATGATGGAGGTAAAGCGGTCCGTTTCCATGTCTTCGTCTACAATGTGCAGCCAGGCTTTGGAATCAATTATGCCGATGGCACGAACTGGCGGAAAGAAAAAAGATAAAACAAAAATTTCGTTAAGAAACCTGATTAGCTGAGGTTCGATATGAAGTATGTGCTTGTGGCAATTAATCTGCCTGCAAAAAATTTATTCAGACAATTCATATACCGGCTGCCAGATGTCCTGTTACAGGTAGCGGAAGGGTGGAGGGTCATTGTTCCCTTTGGAAATCAGAAGGTGGAGGGGTTTGTGGTCCGTACTTTTTTACAGGAAGAAGCGAGGGGTCTGCTGGAAAAGGACAAACCCGGTTATGATATTGAAAAGGTGAAAGGGGTTATTGCGGCGCTGGGGACAAAGAATTGGTTTACTGGGGAGATGATGGATTCAGCTAAGTGGCTGGCGAAGCATTACATGTGTTCTTTGGCAGAAGCGATGCGTCTTTTTATTCCTGGCAGGTCAAGCGTTAGAAGAAGACCGGTTTACCGGGATGGAAAGATTATTGCATATGAAATTGAGGAACGGCTGAAAGCAAGGATGGTTATTGCCTATGCCATAACACAGGACGGGCGCATTGCGCTGCAGGAAGGAGACCTGCGGGCAAAAGCGCAGATGAATGCGCTACGACTGTTGGATGAAATGGCTGAGCCTGTGGATCTGAAACAGGCGGGATCGCTGGGGGTAAGCGGTGCCGTATTGCGGACGCTGGCGGAGAAAGGGTGGGTTTCCCGTATGGAAAAACGCCTGATGCGCAACAGCTATGATCGGCAGGTGGAACGAAAAGAAATACTTCAGCTTACGGAAGAACAGGAAAAGGCAGTAAATGAAATCAAGACATCAATGGACGCTGTTTACGCAGGACATACTGATGAAAAAATTAAACAGGAATATCTGTTGCAAGGGGTAACCGGGAGCGGTAAGACAGAGGTTTACCTAAGGGCCACAGAATATGCTCTAAAGCATGGGTGGCAGGTATTAGTGCTGGTTCCCGAAATTGCCCTGACCACGCAGATTGTACAGCGTTTTCAGGCTTGGTTCGGTGAAAAGGTGGCTGTAGCCCATAGCAAGCTTTCACAAAATGAAAGAGGAGACGTCTGGTACAGGGTGCTTACAGGAGATGCCAGCATCCTGATTGGAGTCAGGAGTGCGGTTTTTGCACCCTTTCGAAATCTGGGACTGGTAATCATTGATGAGGAGCAGGAGAATAGCTACAAGCAGGAAGAGCGCCCCTCGTATCATGCCAGGGATGTCATCCGATTCCGTTGCCGTAAAAATAATGCCATCCTGCTTCTGGGAAGTGCGACACCATCTCTGGAGACATATTACAGCGCAGTCAGCGGAGCCATTGGACACTTGCGTCTGACAGGACGTCCTTCAGGAGCTGTCCTTCCAAAGGTTGAAATTGTAGACATGCGGGAAGAATTGGCGCAGAAAAATTATTCAGTTATTTCACGCAAGCTACGGCGGGAGATAATTTCCGCGGTTAACAATGGGGAACAGGCTGTTGTGCTTCTAAACCGGAGGGGCTATTCGACTTTCGTTATGTGCAGGGACTGCGGGGAGACGCTGGACTGTCCACATTGTGCGGTAAGCCTGGTCTATCATGCTGCTGATCGAATGATGCGATGCCATTACTGTGGGAATGCATATCCGATTCCTCAGACATGTCCGTCTTGCGGCAGTCGGCGCATAAAATATTTCGGGAGCGGAACGCAAAAAGCAGAGCTTGAGATCAACCAGATGCCAGGAGTGAAGGTTTTGCGAATGGATCAGGACAGTACGGTAGCGAAGATGGCTCACGAGGATATTATCAGACAGTTTGCATTCAGGCAGGCCAATGTGCTTTTGGGTACGCAGATGGTGGCGAAAGGGCACGATATCCCGGATGTTACACTAGTGGGGATTCTGGCGGCGGACAGTACGCTTAACCTGCCGGATTTCCGTGCTTCAGAGCGGGGATTTTCCCTGTTGACACAGGCGGCAGGCCGGGCAGGACGAGGCATTAAACCGGGCCGCGTGGTGCTGCAGACATATGATCCTGAAAATGAAACCATTATGCTGGCCGCCCGTCAGGACTATGAGACCTTTGCTGCAAAAGAATTAAAACTGCGCAAAGAACTGTTTTTTCCTCCTTTCAGTGAAATCATGAAAATAATTATAGTGGATAAGCTGGAAGAAAGGGCTTATGCGTTGGGTGATGAAGTGGCAGACTTCCTGCGACGGGAAAATAGCATGGGACGATGGAACCGTACGGAGATCATGGGACCGTTCCCTTCCGGTGTGGCTAGGATACGGGATCTGTACCACATCGGTATCGTGATTAAATCGACGGGGATGGACGCAATCAGGAAATGTTTGTCCGAAAGTCGGTATATGGAAGTCCGGAATATGAGTTTTGATGTGGATCCAGTCACGACGATATAAGTTCGGAATGTCAGGAGTCATACTAACGTGACAGATATAGTCTTAAATGAATTTAGCGATTTTACTTTTTTAATTTAAATAATTAAGCGTAATAGAAAAGTGTTCTGTATAAGAGTTTTTAAGAATTAAAAAAAGTTAGAATTTATGTTATAATAAAAGATAATTGAAAATCTTTACCTGTTTTATATGAAACCGGCGGGCATTCGGACTGATTAACTGGTAATAATAAATTTACCGGTAGCCGGGCTGCTGCGATGGTTGGAGGAGACATGTCGGTTCTGGAAATTAAGAAAGCTGGCGATCCGGTTCTGAAAAAGGTTAGTGAACCGGTGAAGCGTATTGATAAAAAAGTTAAGCGCATACTGAAAGATATGGCGGAGACACTGTATAAATCAAAAAATGGGATTGGTCTGGCAGCTCCCCAGGTGGGAATCCTGCAACGCATTGTGGTAATTGACTTGCAAGACGGAAACGGGCTGTTGGAACTGATTAATCCGGTCATCACCAAAAAGAAAGGGTCCCAGATTGTGGGGGAAGGGTGTCTTTCGGTCCCCAATTTTGAGGGAGATGTGGAGCGGGCAGAATATGTTGAGTGTGAATACACGGATTCCAAAGGAAAGCCACAGTTTATTACTGCGGACGGTCTGCTGGCGATTTGTCTGCAACACGAGACGGATCATTTGGATGGGATTCTGTTTACTGACAAAGCTGTGACCATTACCCTGAAGGTGTCGGAGGACTGAAACATGTGGAATGTGGTTTTTATGGGGACACCGGACTTTGCAACGAGTTCTCTGCGGGCATTGCTGGAAGATGGAAAGTATTGTATCCAGGCGGTTGTGACACAGCCGGACCGGCCGAAAGGCAGGGGACAGAAGATGGTAGAGACGCCAGTGAAACGTTTTGCATTACAACAGGGGATTCCGGTGTTCCAGCCCCCGAAAGTAAAAGAACCGGACTTTGTAAAGCAATTGAAGGACTGGAAGCCTGATTTTATTGTAGTGGCTGCCTTTGGGCAGTTTCTCACACAGGAGATTCTGGATATCCCCCGTTATGGATGCATCAACGTTCATGCATCCCTTCTTCCAAAGTTTCGCGGTGCAGCGCCGATTCAGTACGCCATCATCAAAGGGGAAAAAGAAACCGGCGTAACGATTATGCGGATGGAAAAGGGCATGGATACAGGTGCGATATACAGCAGGGTTTCCGTTCCTATCGGGGAAGAAATGACATTTGCCCAGCTCCACGATGTGCTTATGGAAAAAGGTGCGGAACTCTTGACGGATACGTTGCCTCGGATTGCCGGAGGCTTGAAACCGGAACCCCAGGACGAAACATTGGTTACCATGGCAACATTGTTGACACGGGAGATGGGCCGGATTGACTGGAACCGCCCTGCCAGGGAGATTCATGACCTTGTGAGAGGGTTTGATCCTGTGCCCGGTGCGTTTACCTGTTTGCCCGATGGTAAGGGTTTAAAAATATGGGAAACCCGCATAACTGGAAAGATAACAGAAGCTGATCCTGGGATGGTGACAGCAGTAGGAAAAAATGACTTCTGCATAGCCTGTGGTGGTGAAGAACTTCGCATATTGGCTGTCCAGCCGGAATCAAAAAAACGTATGTCTGCTGCTGTATTCTTGAACGGGTATGGTTTGCGTACTGGCGAGAGACTGGGAAAGTTTACGAATTTGTAAAGCAATCGGGTTGAGGAACAGGATATTATGGTTTCAGCGGTTGAAATAACAGTAAACCCCAAAAAAAGGGTCTTTCTTGCGTTGGTTTTATTCAGCGCAATCGTTACAGCCGTCCTTTTGTATTTTGTCTGGAAAGTCACATATCTGGGGTTTGAGGCTATCAGTCACTTTCTTCCTGCTGCCTTCGGACTGATGGTTTTTGGTGCCGTGTTTTTCCTGTTTGCGGGAGAACTGGCCATCGTGCTGGCTATACTCGGTATGCCGCTGCCAAAGGTTTTGTATTTCTGGTCCTGGAAGGCAATCAATTTTCTTTTCCCTTTTGCAGTGGGACTGGGACGTATACTGAATATCCCACGGGAAAAAGTGGAACAGAGCTTTGTAGCAGTCAACAACGCATTGGTCACCCAGCATCATGTGAGGGTACCATCTGATCGTCTGCTGATACTGACGCCCCATTGCCTCCAGTTGGATACATGCCCCAGGAAGATAACCCGGGATATAGAAAATTGCCGTCAGTGCGGTGGATGCTGTGTTGGGGGACTGCTGGGGCTGTGCCATAAATATCATATGCATTTTGTAGTAGCGACAGGTGGGACGCTGGCCAGACAAATGGTGACGAAGGCCCGTCCCAAGGCAATCATCGCGGTAGCCTGTGAACGGGATTTGACAAGTGGAATTCAGGATGTATTCCCAATCCCGGTCATCGCGATTTTTAATGAAAGGCCTTTTGGCCCATGTTTTAATACAAGGGTGGACTTAAACAGGGTTGAAAATGCCATTAAATTGTTAAGTGAGGATTTTCCGAAAGATGCCAGCGCATAATAAGAAGGTGTCGGAACCAGTAAATTTCAAAATCCCTGTGAACGGCAGAGAGGTTGCACTTCAAGTTTTGCGGCAGGTCTGGCATGATAGTGCCTATTCCGCAATAGCCCTGAACCGGGTTTTGCGTACTGTTAATCTGGAGGAAGCAGACCGCCGTTTCGCTACAGAATTGGCCAACGGTGCCATAAAAGCAAAAGGGACGCTGGATTTCCTGCTGAGGCAGATAGTAGACAGGTCTGTTTCTAAATTGGAACCGGTCATTTATTGTATTTTACAACTGGGATTGTATCAGATTTTTTATATGGATCGCATTCCGGACTTTGCCGTCTGTGATGAAAGCGTCAGATTGTCAAGGAAATTTAGTCATAAAGGTGCTGACAGGTTTGTCAACGGAGTGCTACGAGGAACGCTCCGTAAAAAATCGGAACTGTGGAAAATGGTCCAGCAGGACACGGCATTGCGCTTCAATCACCCACGGTGGCTGCTGGAGCGTTGGGAAAGAAAGTTCGGCGATACGGAGACGGAAGCTTTGTGCCGATGGGATAATGAGCCTGCACCCCTGAGCTTGCGCGTTAATACGGTCATGACGACAAGGGACGCTTTCTTGCAAGACCTGCGCGAGGTCGGCTGCGAGGCTGAGGTTTCTCTATGGAGTCCAGACGGGGTCATCATTACAAAATCTTCCGGAATTTCTGCCCTGTTACAGTATTTTCCCCACAGCTTTTATGTTCAGGACGAAAGTTCTATGTTGCCCGCACAGGTATTGAGGCCGCAGCCGGGGGAATGCATTTTGGACATGTGCAGTGCACCGGGCGGAAAGGCGACACATATGGCCTCCATGATGGAGGGAAGGGGAGAGGTCATCGCATGTGACATTTATCCCCATAAATTGAAATTGATTGCAGAAAATGCACATAGGTTAAAGCTTGATAATATACATGTTGAATTGCAAGATGGAAGTGTTTTCCGGGAAGAATGGAGAGACAAATTTGACCGTGTGCTGGTCGATGCTCCTTGTTCCGGACTCGGTGTATTGCGAAGACGGGCAGAGGCGCGCTGGACAAAGACGGAGGCAGGACTGAGCGGGTTTCCCCCTCTGCAGCGGTCAATTCTGGAAAATGCTGCTGTGTATGTGAAACCTGGTGGGATGCTGCTTTACAGTTCCTGCACGATGGAAGAAGAAGAGAACGAAAGGTTGACAGGACAGTTTTTGTTGCAGAATCCTGAGTGGACGCAAGTAGGATTTTCCCATCCGCGTACCGGGGAAATGATTAAAGACTTGCAGCTGTATCCACAACGTGACGGTGTCGATGGGTTCTATCTAACGCTTCTTCGGAAAGGAATCCGGTAACGGCTGTCTGCTGACTCTTTTTATATCATCTTTTGGTTTTGCTGATCGCGGTACCGGTTAAAAGACTTTAGCAGAAAAATCATATGAGACAGGAATTGTTTGGCATGCCATTGCACCGATTGCAGATGGTGCTGGCAGAAGCAGGGTTTAAAAAGTTCCGAGCAAATCAGATATTCGATTGGTTGTACAGGAAATGTGTCTTTGATTTCGCGCGGATGACAAATTTAAGTAAAACGGAAAGGAAGTTTTTTAGCGAAACTTTTACCGTGCTTCCGGCGGAGATGGAGACCGTGCGGAGATTGGATTCCTCGGACGGGTTGACTCAAAAGCTTTTACTGAAGCTGCCAGACGGGAATGCAATTGAATCCGTGCTGATGCATCATGATTATGGTTACAGTGTATGTGTTTCCAGTCAAGCTGGTTGCGACATGCGTTGTGCATTTTGCGCCAGTGGCTTGAACGGCGCTGTTCGTAATCTGACGGCAGCAGAGATTCTGTCCCAGGTATACGTGTTTAATCGAGACCTATATCCGAAAGGCGACCGGGTGAGCCGGGTGGTGGTAATGGGCAGCGGAGAACCGATGCTGAACTTTGATGCAGTCTTTGAAGCACTGCAGTTTTTACACCAGTCGGAAGCTGCGAATATCAGTTATCGCAATATGACAGTTTCTACTTGTGGTATTATTCCGGGTATTGAAAAGATGAAGGTTCTTGGCCTTCCCATCAGCCTGGCTGTGTCACTACATGCTGTAAAAACAGATCTTCGCAACGAGCTGATGCCGATAAATAAAGGATTTCCGTTTGCCGACGTAATCACGGCGGCGGAAGACTATGCGAGATCCAGTGGACGCCAGGTGACATACGAGTATATCCTGCTGGCGGGTTTGAATGACAGTGATGAAGATGCGGAGTTGCTTGCGAATTATCTTCGGTTTAACCTGGCCTGTGTGAACTTGATTCCTGTAAATCCGGTGCCGGAGAAAGGTTTTTTCAGGCCGGATCTAAAACGTGTCGAAAAATTTCTTTCTGTACTGAAGCGACATCGTATCCAAGCTACTGTGCGGAAAGAAATGGGTCAGGACATCAATGCGGCCTGCGGTCAGCTAAGGGCTGCCTTTGCAAGAAATCAAAAATCTGAATGATTAAAAGTTTGCTGACAGGAGGATTTGATATGTCAGTCGCGTCCCGGACCCACAGGGGAAGGATACGGAATAATAATGAAGACAGTCTCTTGCTGGAACGTCCATCCCTTTTCGCAATTGCGGACGGCATGGGCGGATATAATGCTGGTGAGGTTGCCAGCAGGCTGGCGCTGGAAAAATTAAAAGAAGAGAAAGAAGATTTATATGGGAGGAATGGATTTGGACTGGTATCAAAATTGTACCAGATCATAAGGGATATCAACGAGGAAGTCTATGGAAAGGCAAGATCGGATTCCTGTTATGATGGTATGGGTACCACACTCTGTGGCATTTATTTTAACGGGCAGGGGAAAGGTTATGTGTTCAATGTGGGTGACAGCAGAGTTTATCTTTTCAGGGGAAAACAGATGAAGCAGATTACCAGGGATCATTCCCTTGTGGCTGAAATGGTAGAGATGGGGGAATTAACACGGGAGGAAGCTTTTAACCATCCCCAGAAAAATATGCTGACTCGGGGGATCGGTGTAGATGAAAATGTGAATGGAGACGTTTTTGTAATTGAAGTACGTACAGATGACATTATCCTGCTCTGTAGCGATGGACTGACTGATATGTTGCATGACAGCGAGATTAGGGAGCGATTAAAGGCAGATGATCTGGAGTCAGCGGCGGATTCGCTCCTCAGCCGGTCACTGGAAAATGGTGGAAGGGATAATATTTCGTTTATCATACTGAAATTAGACAGGAAGGAAGTGGAACACGATGGTCGGTGAAATTCTGAACGGACGCTATGAAATTTTAAAATCCGTCGGATTCGGTGGCATGGCCGAAGTATATCTGGCCAAAGATGTTCTGTTGGACCGTAAGATTGCTGTCAAGGTCCTGCGGAAAAAGTTCCTCGACAACAAAGCGCAGCTGGAGCAGTTTAAGAGAGAAGCTCGTTCCGCTGCACGTCTGATCCATCCTTCTATTGTCACAATCTATGATGTCTGTGACCAAGGGGATATCAGCTACATTTTGATGGAATATGTGGAAGGCGTTAGCCTGAAAACTTTCGAAGAACAGAACGGGCGAATGGATCCAGGTCTTGCAGTTGCGTTGGCAGCACAGCTTGCCTCTGCGCTGGATCACGCCCATAACCATAACATTATCCATTGTGATATCAAGCCTCAGAATATTGTGCTGACTCAATCCATGGTTCCCAAAATTGTGGATTTCGGTATTTCACGAATTGTTTCCAGTGAGACGATGGCATTTACAGCTTCAGTTGTTGGGTCCGTCCACTATTTTTCACCAGAACAGGCACAGGGCCTAGCTGTTACGGCACAGTCTGATATTTATTCGCTGGGCATTGTTTTCTATGAGATGCTGACAGGAAGGGTTCCCTTTGACGGGGATAATGCTGTTTTGGTTGCACGTAAGCAGGTTGAGGAACAGGCGCCCCCGCTAAAGGCGTTTTGGCCGGAAGCACCAGAAGCACTCCAACGGATCATCGACAAAGCGTTGGCAAAAGATGTGGCGGATCGTTATGCTACGGCGGAGGATATGCGGAATGACCTGCTGGAAGTAAAAAATCAGATATATCCCAGCAAAAACACTGAACCGTTCCTTGACGCTACAATACCCCTGAAGGCGGTTAATACTGTATCGCCGATTAAAGCTGCAATGAATGGAGCCACGGTAAAGGTGCAGGATTTAAAGACAGAGCCTGACCATGATAAATACCAGACGCTGATTATGAGTCTACCCCGTTTCCTTACCAGGGAAATCAATGATGAGGAGGAACAAAAGACGGGTGTTGCTAAACCTGAAAATACGAAAAAGATAGAGTCTGTTATCTCCGAAGAAAATCCGTCAATTGCTTCGGATACAGGGAGTGCTGCAGAGGGATCGGCCGTGGCAGTCGCAGCCGGATCTTATGGGGAAGCAGAGCAGCAGTCTTTGTTCACTGATGACCCGGGGGCAGCGGATGATGGGAATCCAGATACAAAAGCCATCACGTCTGGTGAACGTGGTAAGAGTCGGACTGAAATGAAAACGGGAACACAGGCGGATAGTCCGGAAACAAAAAAAGAACCAGAAGTGAAACCGCTAGTGATAGCTGCAACTGTAGATAGAAACAGGGATGGCCAGCCTGCTGAAGGAGGAAATGAAGCGGAGCCTGCCGATCCGTCTCCTGTCATTTCAGGGACAGGTAATCAGAAAAAGGTAGTATCACCTGCTGTACCAGGCAAGGAAAACCGGGAAAAGAAATCCAGAAAGAAGTCGGGCATCCTCAGTGCAATCCTGAAGATTCTGTTGGTGCTAATCTTGCTGCTTGCAGGGGGAATTTATTATTTCTTCGGAAGTTCAAAGCCGGATATTGTTGTCCAAGACGTAAACGGAAAGACAGTAACGGAAGCCCGGAAGGTACTTGAAGGCCAGGGCTTTAAGGTAGAGGTCGAGGATAAGGTGGATCCTTCAGTCGCTCCGGGAGTCGTTCTGCGAACGGATCCTGTAGCGGGCATCAAACGGAAAGAAGGCGCGACAATAACCCTTGTTGTATCCGGTACGGAAAAGCTGACAGAAGTACCCAAGATTGTGGGCCTGAAGCAGGAGCAGGCTGAAAAGATTTTGTCGGATAATAATCTTCGCATTGAACGAATCGAGTATAAATGGGATAAAACGAAGCCGGAAGGGGAAATTCTGAGTCAGACGCCGGAAGAGAAGAGTAAAGTAGGCGACAATGGAGGGGTAAATATAATCATCAATAAAAGGGAAGAAAAGACAGTAGAGATTCCTGACCTGAAGGGAATGAGCCTAGCCGAAGCGAAAAGCAGACTGGCAGCGCTGAAGCTGAATGTGGAGGTAAGAGAAAAGGACAGCGATAAGGATAAAGATACCATCCTGGATATGTCCCCTGGCAACGGTTCAACTCTGACGGAAGGTGGAACAGTGGTTCTGTTGGTATCTAATGAAAAAAAGAAACTTTCTTTCCCGTCAACACCTGAGAATATCGAAAGGCCTCCGGAAAAGAGTAGCGGCAGCGTTTCCATCAGCCCGTCTACGGGAGCGAAATATGTTGAATTTGTGGTGCCTGGAACCGGGTCGCACATGGTACAGATTGTTTCGAATACCGGAACAGCACAAAAGATTGAAGTGTCTGGATCCTATAACGGGGGTGTCCGTTTACGTACAAAGGTCGGCAGTGATGTTCGGCGTGTAGGATTTTATGTTGATCACCGTTTGGTCGAGGAGAAGAGTTGGTAAGGACAGGAATAGTGGTTCGATCGTACAGCGGTTACTATTATGTGGATAGTGACGGCGTAACGGTGACCTGTAAGGTAAAAGGCCACATGAAACAAAAACGGTTCTCGCTGTGTACGGGAGACAGGGTAGCATTGGAACTGAAGGGAGAAAATGAAACACGGGAGGGGATGATTACGGCCGTTCTTCCCCGAAGGAACTGCCTGTCCAGACCCGCCGTAGCCAATCTGGATTTTCTGGTTATAACACTGGCTCTGACCCAGCCGGAGTTTAGTTTCCTCATTATGGATAAGTTGTTAGTGCTGGCCGCCGCTTCGGATGTGCCGGTTTTAATCGTTCTGACAAAGGCTGACTTGGTTACCGAGGAACTGGCGGGGTCGGTTGCATCTATCTACAATACTATTGGTTACGAGACATTTATTGTTTCTTCAAAAACAGGACTGGGAATTGATAGGCTTAGGGCACGCCTTACCGGAAAGATAACGGCGTTAGGCGGACCTAGCGGGGTTGGAAAATCTTCCGCTTTAAACGCAATTCAGCCAGGGCTTTTACGAGGGACGGGGGAGATCAGTAGCAAGATCAGCCGGGGACGTCATACAACCCGATATACGGAACTTATTCCCTTTAATGGTGGTTACCTGGCAGATACACCCGGATTTGGCAATGTACTAATGGAAAGTATGGAGTTGGAAGCGTTGCCAAAATATTTTCCTGAATTTCAGCAGTATGAGGAAGCTTGCAAGTTTTCCCCCTGTAGTCATACCCATGAACCGGTCTGTGGTGTGAAAGATGCAGTCAGAGCAGGAAAAATCGCTTCTTCCCGGTATACATCTTATATTTTAATTCTGCAGGAATTGAAAGAAAATAAAGAGAGGGCTCGGAAATGATTAAAGTGGCACCATCAATCCTGTCGGCAGATTTTTCCTGCCTTGGGGATGAAATTAAAAAGGTTGAAAAAGCCGGCGCCGATTGGGTACATATTGATGTGATGGATGGAAACTTTGTGCCAAACCTGACATTTGGGGCACCGGTGGTTAAAAAGATTCGGAGGGTGACGGGGTTGTTTTTTGACAGCCACCTGATGGTGGATCATCCGGAGACATACATTGATGATTTTGCCGCTGCCGGATCGGATCAAATTGTGGTCCATGCGGAAGCGACTCGGCATCTGCACCGCTGTGTGCAGCAGATCCATGCAAAAGGAATACGGGCCGGTGTAGCTTTAAATCCTGCCAGCCCGCTGTCCATGATCAAGGAGATCCTGCCAGATGTGGATATGGTGCTGCTGATGACTGTCAATCCTGGATTTGGAGGTCAGAAATTTATTCCTTCCGTGCTTCCAAAGATTAGCCGACTACGCCGGATGCTTGACCGGGCAGGACTAAAGACAGGAATCCAGGTGGATGGCGGTATTAATGCAGAAACGGCGAAACTCGTGGTGAATGCAGGAGCTGATATATTAGTGGCAGGTTCCTATGTATACGGAGCTGGGGATGTGGAAGATGCTATTAAAAGCCTGCGGGTATAAGAATTCCGGGGAATGGTGGTGGATGATACGGAAAAGCAAATTTATGCAGTATAATTAGAGAAAAACTTTTAAAAAGTTTTGATTGTCCGTGATGTCTCATTGCCGGATGTTGACAGTTTCGGTTTTTCATATTAAACTCTATAAAGAAAATAGTCTTTGGGGCAGGGTGAACGCAGTATTCAGACTGAAGAGGCTGCGCAATTCCCAACCGGCGGTGACGGGAATACTGATTGATTAGCGTTTCCCAAAGTCCGCGAGCGAAGGCGCATATTTTGCGTTGACGTATGATCCGGTGCAATTCCGGGACCGACAGTATAGTCTGGATGGAAAAAGACGATTTATGGGAGATTTTTTGACCATAGGGAATGCCTCAGGACATTTCCTGTGGTTATTTTATTTGGGAGATGAAAACCCATGCCAGATCATGAAGTTTATATGAGAAGGGCATTGGAGCTTGCGAGAAGAGCAGAAGGGAATACAAGCCCAAATCCTATGGTGGGCTGCGTAATCCTGGATCAGCATAACAGAGTTGTCGGGGAGGGCTGGCATCATAAGGCGGGATCACCCCACGCGGAGGTCAATGCTCTGACGGACATGCAGTCTCGGAAGGCAAAGGGATATACAGCTTATGTCAGTCTGGAGCCTTGTTCTCACTGGGGACGGACAGGTCCTTGCTGTGATGCCCTGATTGAAGCCGGCATTAGACGCGTTGTAGCAGCTATGGAAGATCCAAATCCCAAAGTGGCTGGGAACGGATTCCGACGTCTGCGGGAAGCAGGCGTAGAGGTCATTGTCGGGGTATGTGAAAAGGAAGCTCGACGCCTTAATGAACATTTCTTGGTATGGGTAACACAAAAGCGACCTTTTATCAGTTTGAAATTTGCGGAAACACTGGATGGAAAACTGGCCACCACTACTCGGGATTCCCATTTTGTAACAGGTCATAATGCTCATGTTTACAGCCACTGTCTCCGTCGGATCCATGATGGGATCCTAGTAGGCATCGGGACAGTACTGGACGATGATCCAGAACTGACCACACGGTTGGTGGAAGGAAAAAATCCTGTGCGTATTATCCTCGATACGCATGCCCGTATCCCGTTATCCGCCAGAGTCCTTCAGGGTGATGCGGACACGCTGGTGATTACCGGTCTGAAGGCAGATGTGGAAAAATGCGAAAAGCTGCAGGAGATGGATCGGGTACACGTGATTCCGCTTCCAGATTCCGATGGGAAGATTGATATTCAAAGCCTGCTCCGAGCTTTATATAAAAGGAATATTGCCTCGGTCTTAGTGGAAGGTGGTAGCGGGGTACTAGGAACCTTTCTGGATTCAGAAGTTGCAGACCGTGTCTACGCCTTTATCGCACCAAAGCTCGTGGGTGGCAGCGCAGCCCTTCCGCCCATCGGAGGAAAAGGAATTCCCATACTGTCCCGGTGCGCTTCTGTGATGGAACCGGAACTGAAGGAACTGGGACCGGACTGGCTGATCACGGGACGCGTCCGTTTTTGTGAAAGCGGCGTTAATCCAGAAATGCGTTAAAAACTCTGGGTGAATTGTTATATTGCAGATAGTTACATGACAAGGAGAGGACAATGTTTACTGGTCTCATTGCAGAATTGGGCGCAGTGGAGCGCTTGGCAGAGGAAAACGATTCCTGCCGATTGACTGTACGTGCGCAAAAGATTATGCCCGGTGTGAAAATCGGTGACAGTATTGCGGTGAACGGTGTCTGCCTGACTGTCGTGCATTTGCAGGGAGGCCGTTTTACAGCCGATGTGATGCCTGAAACGGTGCGCCGTACAACATTGCACCAGTTGCATCCGGGTGACAGGGTGAACCTGGAAAAGGCGTTGCGGCCTGAAGATGGGCTGAACGGGCATATTGTGCAGGGACATGTGGAAGGCATTGGGAAAATCCTGGGGATCCAGTCAGATGGAAATGCGCTGTTATATCGCATAGAAGCACCCGCGGAACTGCTAAAATATATAGTGGAAAAAGGATCCATTGCGGTTGATGGCATTAGCCTGACGGTTACCGGAACAGATGAGGAGGAGTTTAGGGTTTCGCTGATTCCCCACACGGCGAAGATGACCACGCTGGGATATAAAACTGTCGGGGCTCCCGTGAATCTGGAAACGGATATTATTGCCCGGTATGTAGAGAAGATGATGGCTCCGAAGGATTCTGAAAGGAAAAGGTCGGAGGAACGGCGAGCCAGAGTTTCTGGGGAAGCCCAAGATCATGAGACGGAGCTGACAGAAGAATTTTTATCAAGGCATGGATTTTAAGAAACGGGGAAAACAAGATGACGGATTTTACATTTAATACAGTGGATGAGGCCATCGCTGCCATACGAACCGGAAAGATGATACTTGTGTCGGATGATGAGGATAGGGAAAATGAAGGCGACTTAATCATGGCGGCTGAATTCTGCACAGGGGAATCAATCAATTTCATGGCAAAAGAGGCGAGGGGTCTAATCTGCATGCCGGCTGACGGAGAGATTATGGATAAACTGAAATTCGGTTCTATGGTATCCCATAATACGGACAATCATGAAACTGCTTTTTCTGTATCCATCGATCATATGGATACGACCACGGGGATTTCCGCTTATGAGCGGGCATATACCATGAAGAAGGTGACAGAACCTGGGTCACAGGCAATGGATTTCCGCCGACCCGGCCATGTGTTTCCCCTGCGGAGCAGGAAGGGCGGGGTGTTGATTCGTACGGGGCATACGGAAGCCACGACGGACCTGTGCAGGCTTGCCGGACTTACGCCGGTGGGGGTTTGTTGCGAGATCATGGACGAAGACGGCTATATGATGCGTATGCCTCAACTGATGAAATTTGCCCGGAAGCATCATCTGGTATTTATCACGGTAGCTTCCTTGGTGGCCTATCGGAAGCAGCATGAGAAGATGGTGCATCGTGCAGCGGAAGCGTTTCTTCCTTCCAAATACGGGACATTCAGGATTATTGCTTATGAAAATGACCTAGATGATTTGTGTCATATTGCATTGGTAAAAGGTGAGGTTGAGGGGAAAAAAGATGTGTTGGTCCGTGTTCATTCAGAGTGCCTGACAGGAGATGCCTTCGGCAGTCTCCGCTGTGATTGTGGGGATCAGCTGGCTTCTGCTCTGTGTATGATTGAGAAAGAAGGCTGCGGGGTCGTGGTCTATATGCGACAGGAAGGTCGCGGCATTGGACTGGCTAATAAGATTCGCGCATATGCACTGCAAGAACAGGGGCTGGATACGGTAGAAGCAAATGTGCGACTGGGGTTCGCTCCGGATCTGCGGGATTATGGTTTGGGTGCACAAATCCTAGCCGACCTGGGGCTTACCAGTGTGCGGCTGATTACCAATAATCCAGCTAAGCGGGCGGGACTTTCCGGTTACGGGATTACGGTGACCGGGAGAGTGCCTATCGAAATCGCTCCTAACAGGTTTAATGAGTTCTATCTGGAAACGAAAGAGAACAAGATGGGCCATGAGTTTTCAGGCCTTCACTTGGGATGTCACTGCAAAAAGAATGAACAATAATTTAAGTTATGATACAAGGAGGTTAACGTATGAAAGTTATTGAGGGCATGTTATCTGCAAAAGGATTAAGTCTTGCAATCGTGGTTTCCCGGTTTAACGAATTTATTACCAGCAAATTGCTGGGCGGCGCAGAAGATGCGATTCGCCGGACGGGTGGCGACACAGATGAAGTTACTCTGATCTGGGTGCCAGGCGCCTATGAGATTCCTCTGGTTGCTCAGACGCTTGCGGAGAGCGGGAAATATGATGCTATCATCGCATTGGGCGCTGTCATCCGCGGTTCTACGCCACATTTTGACTATGTGTGTGCAGAAGCGGCGAAAGGAGTGGCACAGGCTTCCCTGAAAACTGGTGTGCCGGTGTCATTTGGCATCCTGACAACGGAAACGATTCAGCAGGCGGTGGAACGTGCGGGTACCAAAGCGGGAAATAAAGGATTTGATGCAGCCATGAGTGCCATTGAAATGGCAACCCTGTTCAAGAAGCTGTAATCTGATCTTTGAAACAACTCATTCCTTTTAGGCAGGGACCGGATGCGAAGAATCGGTTTACCCTGGCTGTGGGCGGAACAGTATCATAATGGTCTTATGACAGATGCCATGGCTTGACGGCAGTGTATTACTATAAATGTTAACAACTAAGGAACCGATATGAGCGATACGAAAAATGATGCAATAGATCAGGTGAAAGAAAAGATAATTAAAGAAAGTTTTACTGGTGAAGCAGATATTCTTACCCGCGCGACAGTTGGAGATGCGCGGATTTATGTGGCGCGTACCACCAGACTGGTGCGCAAGCTGTCTCTGCGCCACCATATGTCTCATCTGGCAACGGCTGCCCTGGGACGCACGGTGACCGGTGCTCTCCTGTTGGCGGCCACCATGAAAAACGAAGAAGGGGTCGGCATTAAAATTGCCGGGGACGGTCCCATCGGAGGTATTACCGGTGAGGCACAGGGTGGAACGGCCCGGGGCTACGTGGGTAATCCAGATGTATATCTCCCCCCGAAGAACGGGCATCTTGATGTTGGCGGTGCAGTGGGAAGCGGTACGATATCCGTTACCCGTTATTCAGCGGATGTCAGGCCGTTTACCGGGACGGCAGAGCTGGTGGACGGGGAAATCGCGGATGATTTGACCCGATACTTATACAGATCAGAGCAAACACCTTCTTCTGTGGGACTTGGTGTATTGGTTGACGAAAAAGGTGATGTACAGGCCGCCGGTGGCTGGTTTATACAGGCTCTGCCCAATTGTAGCGAGGAAACGCTGATACAGTTGGACAAAAATGTACGGAACACACCTTATGTTTCCAACCTGATCGATATGGGGTTCACCCCGGAACGAATCATCCGGATGTTGGGCCGGGATATGGAAGTGGAGATTCTTGACAGCTACCCTCTGCATTTTGGTTGTCGTTGCAGCCGGAAACGGGTAGAAGCTGTATTGGAAACTCTACCAAAAAAAGAATTGAACCAGCTGGCAAAAGATTTGAAAACAGAAGTGACATGTCCATATTGTAATGCAAAGTATGAATTCTCCCGGGAAGAAATGTTACGCCTGGCACAAGAAGCGAAAAAATAAAAAAATATGGAAGATATTCGAAATATTTGCGATTTTTTATTTACATTTGTATAAATTTTCGGTATCCTTAATAACAGTGAGTGGACTATTGGCAGGACTATCGGGTGTGCTGCCAGGAAAGAAGGTTTTTTATGCTGAATCAGATTTCATTGTTTGCCGCCAATACCAAGGGGGCTTTGAGCAGGATGACATCGGTGTTAGCGGAATCGGATATCAATATATATACGATGCTGGCAACGGACAGTGCGGAATTCGGAATTATCCGGCTGATTGTTGACAAGCCGGAGCCGGCTAAAGCGGCATTGGAAAAAGCTGGGTACCAGTGTCGACTGGACAAGGTTATCGCCATTGACATGGCCTCCGATAAGCCGGGTACATTGAACCGGATTTTGATGGATTTGCAGAATGCAAATGTGATGATCAGGTACCTGTATATTTCCTTTGATCGCAGCGACAGTACACCTATTGCCGTGTTCTGTACCAATGAGCCGGAAACTGAAACATTTTTGCGGGGGAAAGGGTACAGACTGCTGGATCGTTTCTGATATGTCTTGTTTGAACTTTTAAATATGATCATCCTTTATCTTTCGGTTCTGTGAGTTTATAGCCTGTAAATATTTATGCGTTAGCAGGACTGGTAGTCCTCCCTGTTTTTCTTTTTATGGCGGAAGCAGGGAGATTGAATTTACATATACCGTTTTGCATCATCGTTTTCTACGAAAAAAGGACCATATTCCTCTGAGGGACTGCCTTTGAGGAATATGGTCTGGTCTGTTTTTAGAATGGTAGTATTTTTTACGTTGTCTCCAGATATTTATACCATTTCTGCTAATTCCATGATTAGCCGTTCACTTTTTGCCCAGCCAAGGCAGGGATCGGTGATTGAACGTCCATATATGCCGGCGCCGATCTTCTGGCATCCGTCTTCGATATAACTTTCGATCATAATACCTTTGACCAACTGGTGAATGTCCGAAGAAACCTGTCGGCTGTGCATGATATCTTTGGAGATACGTATCTGTTCCATATATTTTTTGCCCGAGTTGGAATGATTGGCATCTACGATGACAGCAGGATTCACGGCGTCCCGTTCATGATATGCATCTAGAAGCCTCTGCAGGTCTTCATAATGATAATTGGGCATATTGTTTCCGAATTGATCCACGTAGCCACGTAAAATAGCGTGGGCTAGTGGGTTACCTGTGGTACGTACTTCCCAGCCGTGGAACAGGAAGCTCTGCTGATGCTGGGCTGCTTCAATGGAATTCAGCATAACGGCAATATCACCGCTGGTGGGATTCTTCATGCCGACGGGGATTCCAGCGCCGCTTGCAATCATCCGATGGAGCTGGTCTTCTACGGAACGGGCACCAATGGCTCCATAGGATAAAATATCAGAAAGGTACCGGTGGTTTTCCGGATACAGAATTTCTTCCGCGCTGGTAAGGCCCGTTTCCCGGATGACACGTACATGCATCTTCCGGATGGCGGTGATGCCGGAAAGCATATCTTCTTTGCCTTCTGGATTTGCTTGGTGAAGCATACCTTTATATCCAACGCCGATGGTTCTTGGCTTGTTTGTGTAGACCCGGGGAACCAAGAGCAATTTATCTTTGACTTTTTCCTGTACGGCTGCGAGGCGGTTGACATAATCCAGTACTGCATCCTCATTGTCGGCGGAGCAGGGGCCGATAACCAGCAGGAAGCGGTCATCTTTTCCGCACAGGATGTCTGCGAGCTCCTCATCACGTTTATTTTTGGCATCCCGAGCGGCGTCGCCAAGGGGAAATTCTTCCATCAGTTCTTGGGGTGACGGCAGTTTGCGGATAAATTCCATCTGCATTTCCATAAAAATTCCTCATTCCTTTTTAAAATATCAGTCTAAATATTAGTTCACGAAGCGCTTATTGTCACTATCATACCACAAATCCTAAGATTGTACAGGTGAATCGTTCTGGGTTCATTAAATATTTTTATACCCTCTGTTGACAAATCGAACTTCTGTTTGTATAATGGTTATAGGAAAGTTCTGGACGTAACGGGAGGATATTAAGTTATGGCAAATGCATCGAATGATAAAGTTAAGGCGCTGGACAATGCCATGCGCCAAATTGAAAAAGATTTTGGTAAAGGATCCATCATGCGACTGGGAGAAGCCAGTGCCAGGATGAACGTGGAAACGATTCCTACCGGAGCCCTGTCTCTGGATATTGCTTTGGGTGTAGGTGGCATCCCCCGAGGACGTGTCGTCGAAATTTATGGGCCGGAATCTTCTGGCAAGACCACTGTGGCGTTGCATATGATTGCGGAAGCACAGAAGATGGGCGGATATGCGGCGTTTATTGATGCGGAGCATGCCCTGGATCCGGATTATGCCCGCCGCTTGGGGGTTGATGTGGATAACCTGCTTATTTCCCAGCCAGACAATGGGGAGCAGGCCCTGCAGATCTGCGATGCTCTAGTCCGCAGCGGAGCAATTGATATCATTGTCATTGATTCGGTAGCAGCTTTAGTGCCACGGGCTGAAATCGAAGGAGAGATGGGGGACAGCCATGTAGGGCTGCAGGCTCGCCTTATGAGCCAAGCACTTCGGAAGTTGACTGGTATCATTGCAAAATCCAAATGTGCCACTATTTTTATCAATCAGATACGTGAAAAGGTCGGTATTATGTTTGGCAATCCGGAAACGACAACGGGTGGCCGTGCGCTGAAATTTTATTCCACTATCCGGATGGAGGTGCGGAAAATCGATACGATTAAGAACGGCAATGATATCATCGGATCCCGTACCCGCATCAAAGTGGTTAAGAACAAGGTTGCGCCACCCTTTAAACAGGCAGAGTTTGATATCATGTACGGCGAGGGCATTTCCAAGACGGGATGCCTGGTGGATTTGGGGGTTGATCTTGAGGTTCTCCAAAAAAGTGGGGCCTGGTTCTCTTATGGGGATGTGCGGATCGGGCAGGGCCGTGAAAAAGCCAAGGAGTTTCTGCGCGATAATCCGGAGGTTGCCGGTGAAGTGGAAGCGAGGATCCGCGAACTGACGGTCAACAGGCTGATGGCCTCGAAGGATATGGAAGGAGTAGCGGCAGATGTTCCGGAACGCCAGCAGATCCCTGACAACGGCTGATGAAGTTTATGAATATGCCTTATCTCTGCTGGACCGGCGGGAATACGGTGAAAAAGAACTGGTACAGAAGCTGAGACGGTGCTGTTCTTCCACCGCGTTGATTCGTGAGGTGGTTGATAGGCTGAAACAATACGACCTAATCAATGAGGAACGGTATGCCTTACGTGTCTTTGAATTCTGGCGGGGTAAAAAGATTTACGGCAGGCTTCATCTACAGGCGGAACTTTTAAAGAAGCAGGTGGATGACGCATATATTCCGGTCATCCTGGAGATGCTGAGCGAGGAAGAAGAAATGTGTCGGCTTAAAGCAGCTTATCGGCTGATCGCCTTGCGTAAGGATAAAAAATATGACTGCTCCACAGAAAAAGGCACGGCGTCTCTAATCCGTTATCTTTCCGCCAGAGGTTTCGGACCTTCCATGATTCGTTCCGGGCTTGCGCTGGCCCGGGAAGAGGACGAAGAATAACCAGATTTCCCCAAAAAGAAGGGGTAATTCCTTGACTTTTTGGGGATTTTTCATTACAATTAAAGTAACCAGTCGTGTAAGCAAAATTGAACAGATATCGTTTTTCTCAAGGCGAACCACCGTATTGGTTGCCTTATTTTTATGTCGGAAAAGACAGGAGGTGAAAGAAAATTTTCGAAACAGTGATTGCTGCGATTGCAGCTTTGGCAGTTGGCAGCGGCGCAGGCTATATGTTGCGCAAGAATGTTGCGGAAGGCAAACTTGCGTCAGCGGAGGAAAAGGCGAGCCGTATGATCCGGGAAGCCGAAGAAGCAATCGAGGCAAAGAAAAAAGAATCCTTAATGGAAGCAAAGGATGAAATTCATCGTTTACGTTCCGATATGGAGCGTGAAAATAAAGAACGGCGGAACGATTTGCAGAGACAGGAACGCCGTTTAGTTCAGAAAGAGGAAAACTTGGACCGAAAGATTGACGCTTTTGAAAAGAAAGAAGAAAATCTTACGGTAAAAGAGTCCAAATTAAATGCTGCACAGGAAAAAGTCGATGCGATTTACCAGAGACAGTTACAGGAGCTGGAACGGTTATCCGGCTTAAGTAGCGAAGAAGCGAAACAGGAGTTGCTGGCTGCTGTCCGCGATGATGTGCAGCATGATACAGCCGTTATGATCAAGGAGATGGAACAGCGGGCTAAGGACGAAGCCGATAAAAAGGCTCGTGACATTATCGCGCTGGCAATCCAGCGGTGCGCTGCCGATCAGGTGGCAGAGACTACGGTTTCCGTGGTGAGCCTGCCGAATGATGAAATGAAGGGCCGGATTATCGGCCGTGAAGGCAGAAATATCCGTACGTTGGAAACCTTGACAGGCATTGATCTGATTATCGATGATACCCCGGAAGCAGTTATTATTTCCGGTTTTGACCCCGTACGCCGGGAAGTTGCCCGCATAGCCCTTGAGAAGCTTATCAATGATGGACGGATTCATCCGGCCCGAATTGAAGAGATGGTTGAAAAAGCCCAGAAAGAGGTTGAGCAGAATATCAGGGAGGCAGGGGAACAGGCGACATTTGCCGTGGGAGTCAATGGACTGAGACCTGAGCTTGTGAAACTGCTGGGGCGCTTAAAATATCGTACCAGCTATGGTCAGAATGTGCTGAAACATTCCGTGGAAGTCGCGCAACTTGCCGGCATCATGGCCGCTGAATTAGGCGTCGATGTTACATTGGCGAAACGCGCAGGCCTGCTGCATGATATAGGTAAAGCGATCGATCACGAGATGGAAGGTTCCCATGTGGAACTGGGTGTGGAGGTCGCGAAGAAATTCCGTGAATCTGCATTTGTGATCAATGCAAT
Organism: uncultured Succiniclasticum sp.; assembly: GCA_905235335.1. Classification (GTDB taxonomy): domain Bacteria; phylum Bacillota; class Negativicutes; order Acidaminococcales; family Acidaminococcaceae; genus Succiniclasticum. The sequence continues at coordinate 51,375 of CAJOKZ010000021.1, read as the reverse complement.
TGGATCCCATCACGGAGACATTGAGCCGACATGTGTGGAATCCGTGCTGATTTCTGCGGCTGACGCAGTTTCCGCTGCCCGTCCGGGCGCCCGCAGGGAAACCTTGGAAAGTTATTTGAAACGTCTTACACGATTGGAAGAGATCTCCGAATCATTTGATGGTGTGGAAAAATGTTATGCCGTACAGGCTGGCCGTGAAATCCGCATCATGGTTAAGCCCGAAGTGGTCGATGACACGAAATCTGTTTTACTGGCCCGTGATATCGCCAAAAAGATTGAAGAAGAGATGGAATATCCCGGACAGATTAAGGTTGTTATCATTCGTGAAACCAGGGCTGTCGACTATGCGAAATGACGGTGGTGCGTGATGCAGCAGGCTTCTGCCTGCAGTGTGCCGCCTGCATATAAAAGCAACTGGTCAGGTTCTGCCGTACAGGCTTGCTTCCTGGGCTTTTATCGTAATTCTGATGGCTGCGGACCGGATGGGTTCGCAGCCATTTTTTAAAAGAGTCCTTCAAACGCCGGGCAATCCGGTTTAAGGAGAAAGGCGGATTATACATGCGTATCAGAGGTGCAGGCGGAGTACAGGATATCCGGATTTATGAAGTGGCATACCGGGATGCCTGGGATCTAATTTTTGACTGTCTCAATGACATTGGAATCGATATTGATGAACGGGATGACGTGAATTTCGTCATCCATGGGCATAAGAAGAAAAAGTTTTTTGATATTACCCTGCAGGATATGGGGGATGGAACCGTTCAGTTATTTTTTGACCAGCACAAAAAGTATATTGAGGTCTACACATGGAAACCGGATTATTCCGATGTGGACGACTTCTTTAAATTATATGAGCAGCGCCTTATCGAGATGAAAGCGTTCATTCGGTGTACAAGCTGCGGCCATAAGGTGCGTGCCAACACAAAATTCTGTCCCGAATGTGGCACGAGGATCAATTTTAATGCGGATGTCATCGATAATTCAGAAGAGAAGAAGGGATTGTTTGATGCGATCTTCCGTAGTGATGACTGAACAAAATTAAAAGCAGCAGTTTGCTTTATAAAAAAGCGGCTGCTGCTTTTTTTGGGCTGAAAAAACATTAAAGTCTGGGATATAAAAAGCATACAAGGGATATTTGCAGACAAAAAAGCTGTTCTCCAAAGAGAACAGCTTATTGTATCATCTCTGATCAAGCGCGGGTAATTTTACCGGAGCGCAGGCAACGGGTGCAGACATTCACGCGTTTTACTTCGCCGTCAACAATAGCCCGTACAGTCTGTACATTGGGCTTCCAGGATGTTTTGGTGTGACGGTTGGAATGGCTTACGTTGTTGCCGGCCATTACGCCTTTACCGCATACTTCACATAAATGTGCCATCGGGTTCGACCTCCTTCACAAAATCAGCTTAAAGCTATTACAGAACGTTGCGCAGACCGTGAATCCGCGCTGTATCATTGCATTGAAGAGCCAAGTGTTCCAGCCCGGAGGACCAGATCCAAGGCTTTCCTTAAAATTTAACATGAGTATCTTATCACAAGTGAAAAGTAAAAGCAAGCATTTTTCAAAAATGTCAAAGAAAAAAGTTAAAATAGTGCTATAATAACCATATATGTAAAAAATCCACGACATGAGTGGAGAACTGTAAGCTTGCTTGTATACAATAAACAGTGCGCTGTCGCATCGATGGCGTGTTTTTTGCTTACATCTTCTGGATATACATCATTAGCGTACAGACGAAAGAAGCGGCGGTTTTCAGGAAAGGACGAAGCGGTATGGAGAACTGGTGGCAGCGGCCGGTCACTTCGTTAAAAGGTGTCGGCACCAGACGGGCGGAAGCCTTTGCCCGTCTGGAGATCGTTACGGTCGGTGACCTGCTGGACTTTTATCCCCGCCTTGACAATTATATTGACTATTCCCATCTGGCGACCATCCGGGAACTGAAGACCGACGGCTCGCGCCAGATTTTTGAAGCGGAAGCCTTGCGGGCGGTTGAACGATATTCTGGCAGTGGCCGCCGGTATGCGGTGGTCACCGTGAAAGATGAGACCGGATACGCGGAACTCTTCCTGTTCGGCGCTCAACGCTTTCAGGCCCGAAGGTTCAAGGCCGGAAGCAGGCTTCTGGTCACAGGAAGGGTAAAGCCGGGGCGTGCGGCAAAAGCAGTGAGCGAAGTGTTACTGCAACCCTGTGATGAAGACAGCCTGGATCGTTCCGTGGGGATATTACCGGTATATAACTTGACCGAATCTTTAACACAGCATAATCTGCGGAGCGCAGTACGCCAGGCATTACAGCTGGCCAGGGATAATGGTCTGCCGGAGACGATTCCGGCTGCCATAAGTGAGCAATATGGTTTTTTGTTTAGAGGCGGTAAGCAATATCCACTTTCCAGAAAGCGCAGAGCGCTTCCGGCAGGCAAAAAAGCGCCTTGTCTATGAAGAACTGTTCCTGCTGCAGTGCGGCCTTATGCTGAATCGTGAGCGCAATCACGACGGCCGCCCGGGTGTCAAGCATGACCGGGACAGGGATACGGTTCGGAAGATCCTGCACAGCCTTCCGTTTTCCCTGACACAGGCCCAGCAAAAAGCCTGGGCGGATATTTCCGGCGATATGGAGGATGCGCGTCCTATGCACCGCCTACTGCAGGGAGACGTTGGCAGTGGCAAGACCGTCATTGCTGCACTGGCCCTGGCGAAGACCGCGGAGAACGGATTCCAGGGTTGTATTATGGCGCCGACGGGGATATTGGCCCAGCAGCATCTGGAAACATTGACGGAATTTTTTAAAGATACCGGCATTACGATAAATATACTGACCAGCAACACAAAAACCTCTGAACGCAGGGAGATCCTTCAGAAACTGGAAGATGGTTCCCTGCAGGTTCTAGTAGGGACGCATGCATTGCTGCAGGAAGATGTGATGTTTGCGCATCTTGCGCTGGTGGTGACCGATGAACAGCATCGCTTTGGTGTGAATCAGCGGGCAGCGTTGGTCAACAAATCGGAATATGCACCGGATGTGCTGATCATGACAGCAACACCCATACCTCGGACTCTCGCCTTAACTGTGTACGGAGATGTGGAGACCACTGTCATGCGGGGTATGCCTCCGGGACGCAAGGCCGTGGAGACACTCTGCTATACCGGCGATATGCGGCAGAAGGTCTATGCGGGTATGGTGCGGCAGATTCGTGCGGGAAGGCAGGTCTATGTAGTCTGCGCATCTATTGAGGAATCGGAAGCCATGGAAGGGATCCGCAGCGTCAATGACGTGTACGAGGAGCTTAAGAGGACATGGCTTAAAGATATTCCCTGCGGACTTCTTCACGGCAAGATGAAACCGGCGGAAAAGGATGCCGTCATGGAGGAATTTGCGGAAGACAAATTGAAGTGCCTGGTAACTACCACCGTAATTGAAGTAGGGGTGAACGTGCCCAATGCTACGCTGATGATCGTTGAAAACGCGGACCGCTTCGGTCTCGCTCAGCTGCACCAGCTACGCGGACGGGTCGGTCGCGGCGACAAGCAGTCTTACTGTGTGCTGCTGACGGATAACCGGGAACCGGACAATTTGGCGCGGCTTACGGTGCTGCACAATTCCAACGACGGTTTTGAACTGGCGCATCAGGACTTGGAACTGCGGGGAGCCGGACAGCTGTTTGGCCTACGGCAGCACGGCCTGCCTGATTTGCGGCTGGCCGATATCCTGCGGGACACGGATGTGCTGCTGGCGGCTCGCAGGGATGCACAGCATGTGCTGGCTCGACAGGATCTGCGGCAGGAGATGCTCAGGGGAGCAGAAAACCTGTTTGACGGTCACTTTTCCGGTATTTTTAATTCATAAACTGTTTCGTAAAGCATTGTGTCTGCCGGTATTTTGTGAATAATTAATATTTATAAAAAATACTGTTGTCTTTTGTGATTTTACGCACATTATTTCTTTATAAATTCAGAAAGAAGATTTTTTATGTCAGAAGAAAAAAGGAAATGGTATAAGGATCCGGACGGGCTGACAAAAGTAATTGCGCTGGTTTTGCTGCTTTTATTGTACCTGTGCCTGCATCTGTTTGCGGGGGAGTTTGTGGAAAGGACCTTCCGGCTGGCAGTCAGCGGCAATGTAAAAGACCTGGCTGAATATCTCCGTTCTTTTGGTCACTGGGCCATTGGCATCAGTTTTTTTATTGATGTGCTGATTAATGCAGGCAGCATCTTTCCGTCTATCTTTCTGTCTACGGCTAACGGCCTGATTTTCGGACTGCCCCTAGGCATACTGGTATCATGGCTTGCGGAGACAACCGGTGTTGTGCTGAGCTTTCTGCTTATGAGGTTCTTTTTCCGTAATACGGCGGAAAAGCTGATCCGTAAGGCCAACCGGTTACAGGATATTGACAGGGCCAGCGAGAAAAACGGTATCATCTGGATGACCTTTGCCCGAGCGCTGCCGTATTTTCCATCAGGTATCCTTACTGCTGTAGGCGCCCTGAGCCGAATGAGCACAAGGGATTACATCATCGCAAACCTAATCGGCAAATTCCCGTCTACCGCATTGGAAGTCGTCATCGGTCACGATGTGGTAAACTTCCGGGAGAGCAGCCTGCGGCTGACGGTGCTGGTGATTGTGGTGGGCATTGCGTTTTATGCAGGGAAGAAAAAACTATTTAAAGAATAAAGAAAAAGCCAATTTCATTAGCTTGAGAAAGTGCGTGTAAAAACCGGAATGGTTTTTTCATAAAATTGTGGGACAGTACGTATTCGCTGACAAAATGTTCTTGGGTTTAAAAGCGGAATCGGGGAAAAAGGAAAAGACGTGTAATCGCAGTTTTGCGAGTACACGTTTTTTGTAAGATGGGATACAATCCCGGATATGTATACTATTCTGCATAGTTTGCATAAAATAAAAGGAAGACGGGCTCCTTTTCGTTTTACAGGTAAGGATTTACTATCGCCCTTCCTTTACACTTGCGCATGGCATAATTTGTGTTATAATAAATTAAACGTTTAATTAAAATTACTGGATGCTGACACGCAATACAGTTTCTGTAAAATTATAGAATGGGGAACATGACATGAAGAAAGTTGCTTTACAGGAAGCCGGGGATACTTCCGATAAAATATTGAAGGCAGCCAAACTGCTTTTTGCCCAATATGGGTATCATGGCGTATCTGTTAAACAGATCACCCAGAAGGCAGGAGTCAACAGCGCACTGGTATCTTATCATTTTGGTGGTAAGGCGCAGCTCTACCAGACGGTGCTGGAACAACTGGCGGAAAAGCTGACAGCTCTTGCGGAAAAGTTAAAAGCTGCACGGCAAAGGCCGTTGCAAGGTCTTCTGACATTTTTGGATGAAATGGCAATGCTTTTTCTTCAGGATCCTGACAGCATGCATATTCTTTATCAGGAATTCTTGGTGCCGACTAAGTTCGGCAATGAAGTTGTGGGCAGCCGCTTGGTTTCATTTTATGATCAAATTGCTGACGCATTTCAAAATGCAAAGATGCTGCAGTCCGTCAAGCCGGAATCCGACAATCGGCGTGCTGCTTTTATTCTGCTCAGTATTTTTTCATTTTATCTGCTTACCTACAATTATGAAGCTGTAATCGAATCTAAAAAGCTTCACGGCGCTAACAACTTTCAGCGGTTACACGATTTGTATGTCGATTACCTGAGAACGGTTTCTACCGGAAAGGAATCTATAGAATATATAACAGAGTGGTAATACCGTCAGTGCAGAATGGAGATAATAGTCATGAAATTTCTTGCTGAGATTCATTTTTCAAAAAAGCATTATATTTTACTGGGCATGGTGCTGGCTGCCTTTGTGGGCTGGCGGGTTGTTTCCGTACTGAAACCGCCTGCAACGGAGGAACGAATCATTCCGGTGGTGCGTACCGTGGCTGTTGGGGAGACAACTGCTGACGGTACGGCAGTATACCCAGGAGAGGTACGGGGCAAGTACGAAAGCAATCTTGCATTTCAGGCAGGGGGAAAGATTGTAACCCGTTCTGTTAACTTGGGCGACACGGTTCGCGCCGGACAAGTGTTAATGGAAATCGATCCAAAGGATATACGGCAGAGCTATGATGCGGATCAGGCTGCCTATCAGGCGGCTCTTTCTAATTATAATCTGGCGAGAGACAATTACGCCCGTTACAGCAAATTGTATGAGCAGAACGCAGTTAGTGCGATGGTACGGGATCAGTATAAGACACAGTTGGATGCAGCAGATGCGACACTGAGAAGCGCACAGGCAAAATGGAATGTTAGTCAGAATCAGATGGGGTACACGCAGCTGGTTTCCGACCATGACGGCACAGTGGCGTCCATTTCCGCCGAGATCGGTCAGGTGGTCGGAGCTGGTACACCTGTAGTTACCATTGTGCAGGATGGCAGCCGGGAGATACAGATTTTCGTGCCGGAGAACCGGTTGGGGCAAATTAAGACGGGTCAGGCCGCTACCATTACCTTCTGGGCTCTGAATAATATCAAGGCGTCCGGGCATATCAGCGAGATTGCGCCGATGGCAGATTCGGTAACGCGGACCTATAAGGTGAAGGTCGCCGTGGATTCCATGCCGGAACAGGCAAAGCTTGGCATGACTGCCAAAGTGGCACTGCATACCGGAACGGAACAGATGATCGTAATTCCTGCTAGTGCTATCTATCAGACAAATGACCAGGCCCAGGTCTGGGTCGTCAGAGATGGGAAGACTGTCTTGGTGAATGTGGTGACTGCAGGCTATGAAGGAAGCGGCGTCAGGATTGCAGGGGGACTGTCCAGCGGAGATGTTGTCGTCACCGGCGGCGTCAACAAATTATCGGAAGGGCTGGAAGTGCGGCTGGAAAGCAGTGATAAAAAATGAATACGAACTGGGCTGAATGGTCAATCAGACACAAACAGGTCATTTATTTCTTTGCAGCCCTGCTTGCGTTCATGGGGCTTTTTTCCTATGCCACGCTGGGACGGCAGGAGGACCCTAACTTTACGGTAAAGCAGATGGTCATTTCCGCTTCCTGGCCAGGGGCTACTGCCAAGCAGATGGAGATGCAGGTGACCGATAAAATTGAAAAGATTGCGCAGACCGTGCCTGACCTGGATTATGTTACCAGTTACTCCCGTCCGGGTGTAAGCGTGGTCAATGTATATCTGAAGGAGAACGTTTCTGCTGCGACAACCCGATTACGCTGGCAGGAGGTCCGGAACCTAGTAACCGATAAGCGACGTACACTGCCGGCCGATATGTACGGGCCTTTTTTTGACGATCATTTTGATGATGTATTCGGCAATGTCTATGCCATTACCTCTGATGGTTTTTCTTACGAGGATATGCGCAAGGTGGCCAGCGATATCAAGGATCAGTTCGTGCTGGTGCCGGACGTTAAGAAGGTGGAGCTATTAGGCGTACAGCCGGAAAAAATTTATATTCAGGCAGATAATGAAAAGTTGTCCCAGCTGGGGATGGGCGTGGATCAACTAGCGGCTGTTATCCAGGCGGAGACCTCCATCGCTGCGGCGGCTATGAAGCATGACGGACAGTTCAATACATATCTGCGGTTGACAGGGATCCCCGATACGGTAAAAAATATTGAGAATCTCCCAATCAGTGGAAACGGTCGTACTTTGCGCCTGGGGGATATTGCTGCAGTCAAACGGGAATATGCGGATCCGGGTGATCCGAAGATGTATTTTAATGGGAAACCTGCAGTGGGTATTGCCATCTCCATGGTGGATGGCGGAAACAATTTGGACTTGGGAGAGAATTTGGCAAACAAGGTTGCGGAAATCCGAAAAGACCTTCCTTTGGGTTTTGAGTTGAATCAGGTTCTGAATCAACCTCAGGTCGTAAAGAACGCAATCAATGAATTTATGGAAGGTCTGGTGGAAGCGATTCTCATTGTGCTGGTGGTCAGTTTGATGACGCTGGGCCGGGAGAGCGGGTACGTCATTTCTGTCTGCATTCCGCTGGTGTTGCTGTGCAGTATGGTGGGCATGTTTATGGGAGGCATCGATCTGCATAAGCTGTCGTTGGGAGCTCTGATTGTGTCCCTTGGTATGCTGGTGGATGACTCCGTTGTCGTTGTGGAAATGATCGAAACTAAGATTAACGAAGGATGGGATCGAATCAAAGCCTGTTCCTTCGCTTTTGAGAGCTGTGCCAAGCCTTTGCTGACTGGAACCATGATTACCTGCGTCAGCTTTATGCCCATTGCCTTTGCCAAATCCAGCGTAGGTGAATATGCAGGCAGCCTCTTCACAGTCATCACCATTACCCTGATGAGCAGTTGGCTGATATCGGCTACTGTAGCCCCGGCGCTGGCTCATTCCTGGATTAAAAAGGAAGAGACGATGGGATCGGATGATGCTGAAAAGACCATGTATCAGGGCGGATTTTACGATGGGTTTCGTAGTTTGCTGAACTGGTCTCTTGAACATCGCATTGCCGTCATCATCATTACGGCAGGCCTGTTCTTTGGAAGTCTTTTGATGGTAAAACTGTTGAAACAGGAATTTTTCCCCGCCTCTGTGAGGCCAGAACTTCTGGTGGAAATGAACCTGCCGGAAGGATCCAGTCTGCAAGCCAGTGATGAGGCAGCGCGCCGGTTAACTGACATGGTCATGAAAGAGGACGGCGTGGAAAGCATTTCAACCTATGTGGGTAAGAGTAGTCCCCGTTTCGTGCTCGTCATCGATCCGGTTCAACCCCGGGAAAATTACGCCCAGCTGGTGGTCGTTGCAAAAGATCTTGAAGCGCGCAAGACCCTGGAGAAGAAAATCAAGGCGATGGTAGAGGAGCATTTTCCTGATGTGCAGAGCTATTCCCGTTCCATCCCGTTGGGACCGCCTACGCCTTATCCGGTCATGATCCGTGTCAGTGCATCTTCTGATGAACAGGCTAAAGAGTATGCCGGTAAACTAAAGGATATCATGCTGGCGAACAAAAATGTCACCATGGTACGGTTTGACTGGATGGAAAAGGCGCCTGCTGTCAGAGTGGAACTAGACGATGACAAACTTCGCCAGATGGGACTAACAAGGAAAACCGTGGCAGCAGCACTGTATGCAGAAATCAGCGGTTATAGCATCAGTCAGTATTATGAAGACGACCAAGCCATTGATATCGTATTTCGGTTGGAGCCGAAGGATCATCAGAATATAAGTGATTTGGGTGCTATGACCATTCCCACTTCCAGAGGATCTGTGCAACTGGATCAGGTGGCCTATCTCAGCTACGAGAATGAGGACGGCATGATCTGGAGGCGCAACCTGCGTCCTACCGTCACGGTCAACGCAGGAATCGTGGACAATGTCACCGGCAATGATGTGACGAATCAGATCATGGAATCAGCGAAAGACATGCGAAAGAACCTGCCTTCCGGTGTGAGCGTAGAGATTGGAGGCCCTTCAGAAAAAAGTGCAAAATCCGTGGCTGCCATACTGAAGCCCGTTCCCGCCATGCTGTGCATCATGCTTATCTTGCTGATGCTCATGCTGAAGGATGTGAGAAAGGTTTTTGTGGCCATATGTACAGCACCTTTGGGGTTTGTTGGCGTCATTGTAGGATTGTTCCTGTTTAATACGCCGTTAGGCATCATGGCGGAATTAGGTGCGCTTGCCCTGGTAGGGACAATTATCCGTAATGCGACGGTGCTGATTGACCAGATCGACCAGCATATGGCCCAGGGTATGACCTCGCTTAAGGCGGTGAAAGAAAGCGTCATCGTGCGTTTCCGTCCTATCATGCTGACCGCCCTGACGACTGTGCTAGGCCTAATTCCCATGTTCCCCAGCGATTTTTGGCGAGGTATGGCTATTGCGATCTCCTGCGGGCTGACTTTGGCTACAATGATCACACTGATCGTTTTGCCGGTCGTGTACTGCATGATATTTAGGATTAAAAACGAAGAATAGCGGGAATGTATTTTCGGTCATCGTTACGGTTATGAATACCATACAATCATTTAGAAATATAAAGCCTGTCTGTTTCGCAATGGATGAACAGACAGGCTTTACGCTTTTTATGTTAGGAGTATTTATTTGTCGGTTATTCCAGTTTTTTTGCAAGATTGGGAAATATGCTCAAGGAACGTTTCAGGATTCCGTGGATGAAGGCAATACACAGGCCGTAATTTGTCATGGGTATGCCTTGGTCGGCAGCGCAATGGTAGCGGTACTGCATTTCCCGTTCGTTGAGCATGCAACCGCCGCAGTGGATGATGAGCCGGTATGCTGACAGGTCAGAGGGGAACTCAGTGCCACTGGTCCAGGAGAAAATTAAATCCTTACCTGTATATTGACGGATCCATTTTGGAAGCTTTTCTGTGCCGATATCACCGCATTGTCGGTGGTGGGTACAGCCTTCAGAAATCAGGATATGGTTTCCATCCTCCACATCTTTCAGTGCCGCAACACCCAGGACGGCCTGTTTCAGGTTTCCTTTGTGACGCGCCATTAGGATAGAAAAGGAGGTCAGACTGATTTCCTTGGGAACCGCCCGGTCCACTTTTTCGAAGGCTTGGCTGTCTGTGATGACCATGACCGGTGGTGTTTTCAAATTTTCCAGCACACGGGTAATATTGTTTTCCTGCGTGACGATGGCTGAAGCGCCTGCGTCGATGATGTCCCGTAAGGTTTGTTGCTGAGGCAGGATGAGCCGCCCCTTGGGGGCGGCACTGTCGATGGGAGTTACAAGCAGAACCGTATCACCGACCTGGACCAGGTCTGCGCAGATTGGATAGGGTGTTTTTTTCTGAGGCACCAAGTGGGCCAGCAGTTCCTTCAGTTCGTGTATGTTTTTGCCCGTGGTCGCGCTAACGGAAATCTGCGGAATGAAAGACGGGATGACTTCTTTTTCGACATTTTTTTTATTTGTGTATTCCGAACCTTGTGTAGAAGTATCTGTGGTTTTTGCCAGATCGGCTTTGGTGAACACAACGACGCAGGATAGTTTCTTGTCCCGGATCTGTTTTAGAAGTTTCTGCTCTTCTTCCGTGAATCCTGTCGTGCTGTCAATGACCACGATAGCGATATCCGTTTTATTTAGAATTTGCAATGATTTCTGTACTCGCAGCGCTCCAAGTTCTCCTGTGTCATCAATTCCTGCCGTATCCATCATCAGGACCGGCCCCAGGGGGAGCAGTTCCATGGCTTTTAATACGGGGTCTGTGGTGGTTCCCGGCACATCGGCTACGACTGCCAGGTTCTGGCCGGTCAACGCATTGATCAGGCTAGACTTGCCTGCATTCCTGCGGCCAAATAATCCTATATGGGTTCGTTCTCCTGCAGGGGTGGAATTTAAGTTACTCATGGAATATGGCTCCTTGCATATTTTTCAAATGTAATGTATAGTAAAGCGTGTTATAAAAGATATTAATAACAATTATATTTTACCACGAATGGCGATATCAATACAGCATGGATTTCCGGAAGGGAATCTGAGACATCTTCAGAAAAGACATAACATGGATAACCTGATACGGACTGAAACAGGAAAAAAGAAGATACTAATTCTTTCTGCCCCCATCGGCAGTGGGCATCGGATGGCAGCTGAAGCCATTGGGGAGGCTTTGTCACGCCTCGGTAACACGGACGTGGTGCAGGGGAATATCTTTCATTTTTTTCCTTCCATACTGGGTACGATTTTTTTAAGAACCTACGAAAAAATTTTAAAATTTTGTCCCTGTCTTTATGCCTTCACCTATCGGTGGGGGAACCAGGGAGGAACATCCCTGGGGATGCGAAGCCTGATTAACACTGTGTTGCTGCGATTAGGTAAGTCCTATATTGACGGGGTCCAGCCGGATATCGTGTTCAGTACCCATGCTACGTCGACAGGGATCATGTCCCTTTACAAGGAAAAATATGATCCGAATCTTTGGTTAGGCGTCATAGTGACAGATTTTACCGTACACCGTTGGCTTGTCTGCAAGGGGGTTGACGCATATTTTCTGGCAGACGGAAAACTGTTTTCCCAGATAAAAGATAAGATAGGAAACAAGAAGCCTTCGCTTTATGCCTTTGGCATTCCTGTCCGCAGAGATTTTTCGGAAGAGGTCGACATTACCCTTTTGCGAAAAAAATTGCGGGAGGAATTCGGTTGGGAAGAAGATGCTTTTGTCTGTTTGTTGGCAGGTGGCGGCGGGGGGATGCTGCCCATGGAAACTATCTTGCGTCAAATGGTGCCTTCCGGAACAGAGTCCATTGCGAATCTAAATGATTCGGATCAACTGGATAAGAAACTCACAACAGAGATAAAGCATTTTCGTTTAATTGCCGTGACGGGACACAATGAGGCGCTGCAACGTCGGTTAAGATCACTGGAGACATCATTCTTTATGACACGGGAACAGGATAATATAGCAGGCACATTAAACTACAGAAGGGAATCTTCGCTGGCTGTGCTTGGTTTTACAGATCAGATGCCACGGTTGATGCGTGGCGCAGACGTTGTGATCACCAAGGCGGGAGGCGTTTCACTAGCGGAATGCCTTGCCTGCGGGGCGCATATTGTGTTATACGACCCGCTGCCGGGACAGGAACAGGCCAATAGTATTTTTGTACAAAGGGAATATGGGGTAGAGTCTGCGGCAGATGCTGGACAGTTGGCAGATGTCCTGCGGCGTATCGCTGCCGTACCGGTTGAAGAACGCCTTCAGCTTCAAGAGGATCGACAAAAGGCCTTCGGTCATCCGGATGCCATGGATAAAATCGTGGAGTTTACGAATAATTTATTTAAATTAAATGTAGAAAAGTGAAAAATACATTGACTTTATACTATACAGTATGCTATGAATATTACTAATCAGATTCTATTATGAAATGAGGTGCATATATGGAAGAATTTTACTGGGCCGCACTGGGAGCTGCCAAAGGGATTGGCACGGCGCAGATGTTGGCGCTGACTGATTTTTTTGGCAGCCCGCGGAAACTATATGAAGCGACGGAAGCGGATATTCTGGGTGCCGGAATTGTTCCACCAAAAGTCGTGTCTGTGTTTGTGAAGGGTCGAAAGGGTAAAGAACATCTACCGGAATTGCTGTGGGAGCGGTGTGAAAAGCTTCATATCCGGGTTGTGCCTGTTGTGTCTCCATTATACCCGGAACGTCTGAAGCGGATATTGCATCCACCGGTATCTCTGTATGTAAAGGGTACGATTCCGGACTGCCGGTTCAGTATTGGAATGGTCGGTTCGAGGCTGGCAGATGCTTACGGACTGAAGACAGCGGGATTTTTTGGCAAGGTGTTGGCAGAGGCTGGCATTGTCATTGTCAGCGGAGGCGCAAAGGGTATCGACACGGCATCCCATCAGGGAGCTCTGCAGGGAGGCGGAAAAACGGTCGCCGTCCTGGGATGTGGTGTGGATATGGCTTATCCCCCTGCGAATCAACGGCTGTTCGCAGAAATTGCGGAACAGGGAGCACTGGTTTCGGAATATCCGCCAGGAACAGAACCAAAACCTTATCACTTTCCGGAACGGAACCGGATTATTAGTGGTATCAGCCGGGGTGTTATTCTGGTTGAAGCGGCAGCCCGCAGCGGCGCACTTATTACAGCGGAGTTTGCCATGGATGAAGGCCGCGAGGTGTTTTGTGTTCCGGGCAACATTTTTTCGGATAAAAGTGCAGGATCCCATAAATTGATCAAGGATGGCGCCCGGTTGACTGATTCACCGCAAGACGTTCTGGAAGAAATGTTCCCGGAGTTGCGAGGTGAAGCTCACTCTAATCTGTTCATGGGGGAGGACGATACGGTGCCTTCCTGCGTATGCTCAAAATCTCAGCGCCGTGTGCTGGACATTCTGACCCAGGGACCACAAACGCTGGACCAGTTAGTATCTGCTACCGGCTGGAAGGTTGCGGATATGAGTGTCATCTTACTGGAACTGCAGTTAAAAGGCTTTGTGGAAATGGATGCCTCGCAGCGATATGTACAGGCCTGACAGGCTGTTTTCCAAGTTATCTCACGTAATATACTGATATATTTTTTCTGGAGGAAGTATGAAAAAAAATCTGATTATTGTCGAGTCACCGACCAAATCGAAAACAATTACAAAATTTTTAGGAAGGAATTACGCTGTCAGTGCTTCCATGGGGCATCTTCGTGATTTACCTAAAAGCACATTGGGTGTAGATGTGGAGCATGGGTTTGAGCCGAAATATATAAATATCCGCGGTAAAGGAAGTTTGATTAGAGAATTAAAATCGGAAGCCGCCAAGGCGGATAAAGTTTATCTGGCAACCGACCCTGACCGGGAGGGGGAGGCCATCAGTTGGCATCTGGCCCACATCCTGGGTCTGGACGACACAGAACTCTGCCGGATTGAGTTTCATGAAATTACGGCGAATGCTGTGAAGGAAGCTTTAAAACATCCGCGCGCCATTGATACAGCCATGGTTGACGCCCAGCAGACAAGGCGTATTATCGATCGTCTGGTAGGCTATAAACTGAGTCCGCTGTTGTGGCGGAAAGTACGCAAGGGATTAAGTGCCGGCCGTGTACAATCGGTGGCGGTAAAGATTATTGCAGACAGAGACAAGGCCATTGCTGAATTCATTCCTGAAGAATTTTGGACCATCCGTGCTAAGCTCCGGGAAGATTCGAAAGCACCGATCTTTACGGCAGAGGTCAATAAAAAAGACGGCGTGAAGCTGGAACTGCATAATGCTCAGGATGCGCTGAAGGTGGAAACGGATTTGCAGCAGGCTTCCTACAAGGTGGAAGCTGCCTTCCGTAAAAATGTGTCTCGCCGTGCGCTGCCGCCTTTCACGACCAGTACGCTTCAGCAGGAAGCTTCTCATAAACTGAACTTTACCACCCGCCGGACCATGATGGTGGCTCAGCAGTTGTATGAAGGCATCAGCTTGGGAAGAAGTTCCGTCGGTCTTATTACGTATATGCGAACTGATTCTACCCGTCTTGCTGCTGAGGCGACCGGAGCTATCCGTGACTATGTAAAAAACAGTTATGGGGGAAAGTATTGCCCGGAAAAACCCAATGTCTTTGCTAATAAAAACAACGCCCAGGACGCGCATGAGGCCATTCGCCCTACATCTGTGGAGCGTACTCCTTCGGAGATGGAAGCGCATCTGACGAAAGAACAGTATCTCTTATACAAACTGATTTGGGAGAGAGCTGTAGCAAGCCAGATGACGCCGGCACAGTATGAACAGACCACGCTTACCATCGGCGCCGCAGGATACGAGCTGAAGGCTACCGGGTCTGTCATGGTCTTTGACGGATATCTGCGTCTTGCTGATAAAAAAGAACTGAATGAGGAAAAACAGGCAGAAGTTCCATTTATTAAGTCAGGCACCGTCCTTATGCTACAAAAGGTTTTGCCTGGCGAGCAGCATTTCACGGAACCGCCCGCCCATTACACAGAAGCATCTCTGGTACGGAAGATGGAGGAAGAAGGAATCGGGCGTCCATCTACCTATTCCCCAATCATCCAGACCATTCAAACCCGAGGCTATGTAGTCCGGGAAGGGAAGAAGCTTATGGCTACGGAGTTGGGCGTCAAGGTGGCGGATATGCTGACGGGGTATTTCGGTGAGATTATCAATATTCCGTACTCCGCCCATATGGAAAATGAATTGGACGCCATTGCGGCGAAACAGACGGACAAAGAAAAAATACTGGCGGACTTTTATATTCCCTTTGAAAAACTGCTGGAGGAAGCAGACAAGGTCATTCCTAAGGATCCACCGCCGCTGCAACTAAGCGGTGAAAAATGTGAGTTGTGCGGGAAGGATATGGTAATCCGTGAGGGCCGCTTCGGTAAATTTCAGGCTTGCTCCGGGTTCCCTCTCTGCCATAATACCAAACCTCTGTTGGTTAAGATTGGAGTTTCCTGCCCCAAATGCGGTAAAGAAGTGACGGAACGTCGTACTCGGACGGGGCGCGTATTTTACGGTTGTGAAAATTATCCGGAATGTGATTTTGTGTCTTGGGATAAGCCTACCAGCTTGCCGTGCCCTGTCTGCGGGAAACAGCTGGTGGAACGCAGGGATAATAGCGGTAATGTAAAATATTTCTGCTCTGATCCGGAATGTGAAAATGCGGCGCCTAAACACGTGGGTCGAAAAAAGAAGGTGACAACGGCTTCTTTGGCGGATGGAGAAGAAACGGAAAAATCCGGGATAGCGAAACAGAAAAAAAAGGCAGGAAGGAAACCTGTGACCCAAAAGAGAACGGCAAGAAAATCTTCCGGAAGGAAGAAAAAAGAGTAACATACCAAACAGGAGGATGGACAATCCTCCTGTTTTTATGAAAAGGTTCCAATCTGCAGCATTCGTTGCACCTTTGGCATCGGTTCCAGTCAATGGAAAAATCCATCAACAATCACACAAACTTGTTGCATCAGTGTTGCTATAAAACAAGGAGAAATATCATGGCAGAAATGATAGAACAGAACAGACCGATCCATATTATTGGAGCAGGGCTTGCGGGGAGCGAGGCCGCCTGGCAGATTATCCGCCGAGGTATCCCAGTGATCTTGCACGAGATGCGTCCGGCCAAAACCAGTCCGGCTCACAAAACCGGTCTGTTTGCGGAACTGGTATGTAGTAATTCGTTCCGGGCAGCCAATGTGGAAAATGCTGTAGGGCTTTTGAAAGAAGAGATGCGGCGTTTGGATTCTCTCATTATGCAGGCGGCTGATGCACACCAGGTTCCTGCCGGCGGCGCTCTGGCTGTGGACCGGGAGGGGTTTTCTCTGGCGGTGACGCAATTCATACGGCAACATCCGCTAATAACGGTAGTGGAAGAAGAGGTGACAGATCCGGCTGGATTGGAAGGACTTGTGATTTTTGCCAGCGGACCCTTGACATCCCCTGCGCTGAGTGCCGCAATCCGGAGCATGGTCGATGCGGAGTATCTGCACTTCTTTGACGCGGCTGCGCCTATTGTAGAGGGAGATTCCCTTAATTATGATATTATCTACCGGGCTTCCCGTTACGGCAAAGGGGAGGCGGCATACCTGAACTGCCCGTTTTATTCAAAGGAAAAATATATTGCTTTTTTTGAAGCGCTTAAGACCGCGGAAACGGCGGAGATAAAGGATTTTGAACATAATGTGTTTGAAGGCTGTATGCCCATCGAAGAAATGGCATACAGGGGCGAAGACACCATGCGCTTCGGACCGTTGAAACCCATCGGACTAAAGGATCCGCGAAATGGCAGGGAGGCTTACGCAGTGGTGCAGCTGCGGCAAGATAATGCTGCAGGAACGTTGTATAATTTGGTGGGCTTCCAGACCCATTTGAAATGGCCGGAGCAAAAGAGGGTCTTTCGAATGATTCCCGGATTGGAAAATGCGGAATTTGTGCGCTATGGCGTCATGCACAAGAATACCTATCTGAATTCGCCGCAGCTGCTGAATGCAGATTTCCGTCTTCGGGCAAATCCAAAATTCTTTTTTGCGGGGCAGATGACCGGGGTTGAGGGATATGTGGAGTCTGCTGCGTCCGGACTGATGGCGGGTATTCAGGCAGTGTGCGCGCAAAAGGGACTACCGGCCATTGATTTTCCAAATATAACGGCAATGGGGGCGCTGGCCCATTATATCAGTAATCCTGCCATTACGGATTTTCAGCCTATGAACGTGAACTATGGCATCATGCCTCCGTTGGAAAAAAGGGTACGGAAGCGCAGATTCCGCAATGAAATGTTAGCCCACCGTTCGCTGACGGCGTTTGAGGCAGTGGCTGCCCATTGTGCGATGGTGTAACGGCGCCGGCTAAAAAAATCATGATTGTTATATGTGTATCTTGAAATTAAATGAGCATTCCTGTTTTGACAGATTTCTTTACTGACAAACAATTTGTTAGTGTGCGATAATATTCTTAATAATTTTTTTGAAATAGTTCAATAAAATTTCAGAAAATTTTATAAATAATTTTACAATGACATTTGATTATTATCTAAATATATGATATTATTGTATGACCTGATTTAGCGGGGATAACCTGTTTTGAGGCGTTACATCTAAGGTGTTGGTGTTTTCCGCGTTTAGATGAAAGTTTTGTTAGTGACATATATGGGTCGGTATCATTTGGTCTTTCAAAGAGTCAGTGCCGGATCCGGCTCATGACAGGCACAGTTCGGGGAGGGTGTTTTTTTTGTCGCAAAACCTGATGCGCAAAGACTGGATAGAAAAATTTTCAAATTTTTTACTAGTGGAAAAAAACGGATCCCGGTTGACCTGTGAGAACTATCGACGGGACATTACCGACTTTGAGAAATTCATGGAAGGGAAGGCGGGAGGAGAATTTTCCTGGGACCAGGTCCAGGTCATTCATATCCGTTCCTATCTCGCATGGCTGAATAAGGAAAATTATGCGCGGCGTACAATTGCCAGAAGAATATCTTCTCTCCGTTCTTTTTATAAATTTTTGCTTCGGGAAGAATATATCGGACAAAATCCTTTTGCCAAGGTTCATACGCCGAAACTGGATAAGCGTCTCCCGGTCTTTCTGGAAGAAGCGGAAATTGATTCTATTTTGAACATGCCGGATGCCTCACCGTTGGGATTACGAGACCAGGCCGTATTGGAAATGCTGTACGCCACCGGCTGCCGTGTATCGGAGTTGGCCGGGCTGCATTTGGGTGATGTGGATCTGAGCGGTCTGTTCGTCCTGTTGCACGGCAAGGGGAACAAAGATCGTATTGTACCCATTGGACATACCTGCCGTGATTCCTTCCTGAAGTATTTTGCAGGAGGTCGGACGCCCTTGATGAAAAAGTACCAGGTGGTGGAACATCAGTATGTATTTGTCAATAATCGGGGCGGCGCGCTAACGGATCGGAGCGTCCGCCGGATTTTGGACAAATATGTGCAGAAACTGGCCCTGCAGAAAAATATAAGCCCTCATACAATCCGCCATACCTTTGCCACCCACTTGCTGGAGCACGGGGCGGATCTGCGGGCGGTTCAGGAACTGCTGGGACATGCCAGTCTATCAACAACACAGATATATACGCATATTACCAATGAGCGTATCAATAAAGTTTATCAGAAAAATTTTCCAAGGGCATAAGCGGAAAAGTTGGTCGTCTTGTCTGTGATGTTACTCACAGACAGTAAAATAGGACTGGTGTATCTGCAGAATTGCTTGGCAGATGGAGGTGCGTTAATGAAACTGCTGGAAAAGGCCCGTAAACTGAACAGGCTGATGCAAAACGGAGAGGTTGTAAAGTTCAGGGAAGTCGCTCTGTTATTGGAAAACCTGATTTCAAGTAATGTATACGTGATCGATGTAGATGGTACTATATTGGGTTACGGACTTCAGGATGGCTTTGAATGCGATATTATGCGCGATATGGTGCTGGAGGGGCAGTGTTTTCCACCGAAATATATGAATCTGGTGAAGGATACCACGGAAACCCTGTCTAACATCAGCCACAAGGAACATATGTGCTCCTTTGATGATGCAAAGAAATGTTTGTATGGAGATAAGCGGACTACCATCGTTCCCGTCAATGGAAATGGAGAACGGATCGCTACACTGATTTTGGCCCGGTATGACAGAGACTTCAATGATGATGACTTACTTTTGGCAGAATATGCTGCCGCTGTTATCGGTGTGGAGATACTGCGCGAACGGGAAGTCCTGATTCAGGAGAATGCTCGGAAGAAAGCTATGGTGCAGATCGCTTTTTCCACGCTTTCCTTTTCGGAATGGGAAGCCATCGTAAATATATTGGCAGAACTGAAAGGGGAGGAAGGAATCCTGGTAGCCTCCAAGGTGGCCGACAGGGTGGGCATTACCCGTTCGGTGATAGTCAATGCTATGCGTAAATTTGAAAGCGCGAACCTGATCGAAACCAAATCCCTCGGCATGAAAGGCACATATATCCGGATTAAAAATGAATTCCTGCTGGATGAGATCCGGAAACAAAACTGATAAGACACGATTGGATTGCTAGATTATTTCGTTATTTGACACAGAGGAACCCCAATTAATCATGCGACCTTTTATTCTTGTCTGGTCAGCAGTAGGAGTTCTGCTGGCCGGTTTATACTGGCTGATGTACCGGCGTGGTTTTACTTTTCTAAACCACGCTTCTGTTTTATTTTTTCTTTTGATGCTCCCGTTGCTATTCTGTGCGGTGAACGTATGGGGTCCGGGACTGGGGATCGATCCTTCGGTTCTTCGGCCTGTTGCCTATCTGGGAGGATACTGGCTGGCTTTTTTCCATTACTCCGCCTATGTTGGAATTTTGTTTATCCTGCTGCGGATTGCGGGCGCAGCAATGGGGGGAGGAGAAGTCTGGCGGCATATTTATTCGCTGTATGCAAAAGGGGCTTTTATTTTGGTTATGGCCATCCTCGCATACGGGGGCTGGAATGCGCTGCATCCAGTGGTGCGTCAGGTGGAACATGACACGGGAAAACATCTGGCGAAACCTGTCAGGATTGTGCTGGTGACAGACATCCATTTAGGTACACTTTTCGGTAGAAAGTATGCGGAAGAACTGACCGGGCGGATTAACCGACAGGAAGCGGATATAGTCCTCTTTGGCGGGGATCAGGTAGATAACAGCCCGGATTATCTGCTGCGGGAAAAGAGTTATGAGCCGTTACGGAATATAAAAAGCAATTACGGAGTATATGCCATCCCGGGCAACCATGACCACATTACCAAAAACATGCAACCGGAGATCGAAATGCTTCGCTCTGTGGGGATCCGTATTTTGATAGATGAAGCTGTGGATCTGCCCTGCGGCATCCATCTGGTGGGACTGGAAGATTTCAGGGCTGAACCGGTTAATCCCCATTTGGAAGCCCTTGCAGGGAAGGATCCTTTCAGGGCGAACCTGTTGCTTGATCACCAGCCACGGCGGTTTACTGAGGCGGAGAAGGCGGGTTATGACTTGTACATGTGCGGCCATACCCATGGCGGACAGCAGGCGCCTTTGAACCTTTTGACACGACGCATGTACCAGTTGGACTATGGCAGCAAAAAGTTCGGGAACATGATGGGTGTGGTATCGTGCGGCTATGGACTGTGGGGTAGTCCGGTCAGAATTGGAAGCACGCCTGAAATTGTGGTAATCACATTGAAATAAGAATCAGGTAAAAAAACAGGCGCTCTGCTTTTTAGCAGGGTGCCTGTTTTTGTAAATATGGAACAAATTCCGCGAACATTATGGTTTTTGTTGTCTGCGTGCAGTCTTCCATTCCGAAATACTGAACACGAGGAGAGCGAGCCAGATAAAACCAAAGGTGATGAATTGGGTCGCACCGAAGGGCTCGTTAAAAAAGAAAATTCCCAGCAGCAGTGTCATGGTGGGGCTGATGTACTGGAAAAACCCTAACACGTTCAGGGGCAGCAAGTTGGCCCCATAGGAGAACAGGATCAGGGGAATAGCGGTGGCGACACCGGCTCCGGCCAACAGCAAGCTGAGAATGGGGGTAGCCGGACCGAAGTGGGCCTTCCCGGCAGCAGTCAGGACTGACGTGTAACAGAAAGCAAATGGAAACAGCAACAGGGTCTCCAGTGTGATACTGGTAAAAGGATCCAGCTTCAGTGTTTTTTTCAAGGCGCCGTAGCTTCCGAAAGTAAGAGCCAGTGCTACGGAGACCCAGGGAAGTTTCCCGATCTGCCAGGTCATCAGGAAGATGCCGATGGCGGCAAGGGCGATGCTGAGTTTTTTCGGTCTGGAAAGGGTCTCCTTGAAAATCACTACGCCGAACAGTACGTTCACCAGCGGATTAATGTAATAGCCGATGCTGCTGTCGATGACATGGTTGTGGTTGACAGCCCAGATATAGGTCAGCCAGTTCATGCTGATAATGATGGCGGCGGCCACCAGCAGCGCACCGCGCTTCTTGTTCCGCCAAAGGTCATGGCAGTCATCCCTCAGCCGTTTCATGCGACCGGTGAGGGCCACGATGATTAGCATGAAAATCAGCGACCATAGGATCCGATGGGCCAATATCTCGTTGGATTCCGCCTGTGCCAGCATATGCCAGTACAAAGGCAGAATACCCCAGAGCACATAGCAGCCTAAGGCAGACAAAAACCCAAACTTTTTGTTTTGTTGCATAGTATAACTTCTTTCATAACAATTTTATTACAATTAAGTTTATTATAGCATAACGCTGTTTTTCCGCAATTTGAATTTATTTTAGAAACAGTAGAAAAAAAGGAAAAAATAGATTATAATAAAGCGAAATGGTAAATAATGAAAATGCAGATTAATACTGTGCATGCATAAGGTTTGGAGTGAACTTGCAGGTCAGCGAGACAGTCAAAAGATTTTAAAACGGTTTCTTTAAAAATGATTTTTTAATTTTAGACAGGAGTGTTTGATTTGGCAGAAGAAATAAAACAGGAAATACAGGTAAGTGAACGGAAAAAAATTATTCTCAGCGGCATCCAGCCTACTGGGATTTTCACACTGGGAAACTATATCGGCGCAGTGCGCAACTGGGAACAATTGCAGGAAGACTACCAGTGCGCGTATTTTATCGCGGATCTGCATTCGTTGACCATCCGCCAGGAAACTGCGAAATTGCGGAAGCAGAGCCTGGAGGCTTTTGCCCTTCTGATGGCCTGTGGCATCAATCCGCAGAAAAGCCTGTTGTTCATCCAGAGCCATGTCCATAACCATGCGGAACTGGGGTGGATCCTGGCCTGCAATTCCCTGTTCGGGGAGCTTTCCCGCATGACACAGTTTAAAGATAAGTCCGCCAAGCATGCGGATAATATAAACGCAGGTCTATTCACCTATCCGTCCCTCATGGCGGCGGATATTCTACTGTATCAGGCGGATTATGTACCGGTTGGCGCTGACCAGACCCAGCATCTGGAATTTACGAGAAACGTGGCCCAGCGTTTTAACAATTTGTACGGCAACACTTTCCGGCTTCCGGAAGCTTATCTGCCGCCGGAAGGGGCGAAGATTATGTCCCTGCAGGAGCCGGTGAAGAAGATGTCCAAGTCCGATACCAATCCTAAATCCTTTATCTCCATCCTGGATGACCACGATACTATCATCCGAAAGTTCCGCAGTGCGGTGACGGACAGTGAGGCTAAAGTTATGTTCAGAGAAGGCAAGGACGGCATCAACAACCTGATGACCATTTATTCTGTTGTCACCGGCAAAACTTACGAACAGATTGAAGACGAATTTACAGGCAAAGGCTACGGCGACTTTAAGTTGGCAGTAGGGGAAGCGGTATCAGAGGAACTGCGGCCGGTCCGTGAAAACTTTGCCCGCCTGATGGATGACAAGGCGTATCTGGAAGCCACCTACACAGCGGGGGCGGAGACGGCCCAGCGTATTTCTGACCGCACGCTGGCCAAAGTGAAAAAGAAGGTGGGACTGCTGGCAAATCCATTTTGATAGGGAAAGGAAACGGTTGTCGCCGCATTATTTATAGCAAATAAACAAATTCGATTTCCCTTTAAGGTCAATGTCATTCACGTAAGCTCAATTCTGATAAAATCGGAGTTGGGCTTTTCTTTTCACCGGAAATTTTTTAAGATAAGGAACCTAAAAAAGAAAATCTACCATGACACGAACGGCTTAAATGGTAGATGGTGATTCCGATTACGGCAAAAAGACTGTAAGAAATTTGCCTGTTACGGCATAAATTTTCAGGCTGTTGTTCTTTTTTGGGTTTCAAGACGCGCTTAATGTAGGGGCTTTTAACGATATTTGTTCTGGTGCTTATTTCACAATTTAATAGGTAACGGTTTATCTATCTTCATTTTATCCGGTGTAACGGCGCAGGTATAAGCCAGTAATTGAACGCCGGACCGTTTTGCCTCATATAGCGCATCTGCGAATTGAGGGTGCGTTTTCCGATTGGGGGAAAAGTAATCGGCTTGCGCCATCTGAACGACAAAGATGACATAGGTTTCAAAACCTTCTGCGTGGCACCGGATCAGTTCATAGATATGTTTCACACCCCGTTCGGTAGGCGCGTCTGGAAACATGACAACACCGTTTTCTTCCAACGTGACACCTTTTACTTCGATGAAAATTTTGCAGGTGCGATCTTCATGTATAACTTTGCTGTTTGTGTTTTGATTTGTCATGTTGTTTCTATTTTTACATTCCAAATAAAAATCAAAACGGGAACTGCCAAATTTGCATTCAGGTTTCAGAAAATCTATGTTTCCAAAGGGTGATGAGCTGGAAGACAGCCATTCTTTTACGGCTGTGTTAGGAGCCTGGGAGTCCATGTTGATGAGCAGGGAGTTTTTAATTTCGGGAAAGTTTTCGTCGGCTGATGCAAGACTGACGTGGTTGTTCAACTTCTTTTCCACTGCAATCAGATCATATTTTGTTTTGCGCTTCGGGTTGTCGCTGAGGTTGCAATAGACTGTGCAACCCGGCACTAACAGTTCCCGGCAGCGGCCGGTATTCTTTACATGGCAAATTTCTTCCCTGCCGTTTATCTGCACGTGGGCGATGAAACGGTTGGGACGATTCAGGAAAATGCCGTGAACGATGTGACTGTATTTCATGATGAAAAGCCTTTCTGATAAACATTTGAAAGAAAAAGCTGATGGGAAGTGCTGGCAAGCATACGGGCTTTGTGAAGTTCTATATCAGCAGCTTTTTATTCAATTAAAGTTACTGCTGTTTTTCCGATACAAATATTATGGTATAATTTACTTTAAGACAATCATGTGAAAATGTAAAGAAAAAAGTGAATGGAAACGCGCAAAGGAGAACCATGCGAAACTATCCGAAATTTTATATTACCAAAAAAGGGGAACGGGCCGCCCGGGCCGGGCATCCTTGGGTGTATGGAGAAGAAGTGATGAAGGTGGAAGGCTTCTGTGAAAACGGAGGCCTTGTGGATGTGGTTACGGATAAGGGAAAATATCTGGGTACAGGGTTCGTCAATGATTGCAGTAAGATTCGTGTACGCATGATCAGTACCAATACCAACGATAAATTTGACGAAGCCTTTTGGGAACGGCGGCTGCGTTATGCGTTGGCTTACCGCAAAACAGTGATGCCAGGGGAGGATTACAAATGCTGCCGCCTGATTTTCGGTGAAGCGGATCAGTTTCCAGGTTGGACGGTGGATCGTTACAATGATCTGCTGGTGATCCAGACCCTGTCCTTAGGCATGGAACAGCGTAAGGCTATGCTGATCCCCCAGCTGGTAAAACTGCTGCGTGAGGATGGGGAAACCATTGCAGGCGTGTACGAGCGAAACGATGTGAAGATCCGTTTGTTGGAGGGCATGGAGGAAGGAAAGGGCTGGTTCCCCCTGAAAGGAGAAGAATTGCCTGTATCTCCAGTTACGACAATTTGCGAAAACGGCATTTTTTATGATGTGGATGTGGAGAACGGGCAAAAGACGGGATTCTTTCTGGATCAGAAATACAACCGGCAAAGTGTAGCCCGTATTGCAAAAGGGAAACATGTGCTGGACTGCTTCACCCATACGGGAAGTTTTGCTCTGAATGCGGCGAAAGGCGGCGCAGTTCATGTGACGGCGGTGGATGTAAGCGGCGAGGCCTGCCGCATGACGGAGCGGAACGCGGAGAAGAACAACGTGGCGGATCGGATGGATGTAGTACAGGCTGATGTGTTCGCATTGCTGGACAAGCTGGAAGCAGAGCATAGCCGGGATTACGATTTTATCATCCTGGATCCGCCGGCCTTTACCAAAAGCCGGAAAACGGTGCGTAATGCAACCTCAGGCTACAAGGATATCAACATGAAAGCCATGAAACTGTTGCCACGGGGCGGATATCTGGCCACTTGCAGCTGTTCTCATTTTATGAAGGAAGAACTGTTTGTACAAATGTTGCAAGATGCGGCAGCGGAAGCACATGTGCAGGTGAGGCAGATTGAAGCACGTCAGCAGGCGCCGGATCATCCGATTTTGTGGAATGCGCCGGAGACAAATTATTTGAAGTTTTATATTTTACAGGTGGTGTGAGGAAGGATTTGCAATGCATCTGTAAGGATGTGCCGCGGCGATTGCGGCGGAATGGAGCGAATGATGAAACTGATTTCCTGGAATGTAAACGGGCTGCGGGCCTGTATGAATAAAGGCTTTGCTGATTTTATGGCGCAGACAGACGCAGAAATTTTCTGCGTGCAGGAGACCAAGATGCAGCGGGAACAGGCAACCTTTGATTTTCCCGGATACTACGAATACTGGAACAGCGCGGAGAAAAAAGGCTACTCCGGCACAGCGGTGTTTACGAAAGAGGAACCGTTGCAGGTAGCCTATGGCATTGGTATCGAGGAACATGATCGTGAAGGTCGTGTCATTACCTGCGAATTTCCGGAATTTTATCTGGTGAATGTGTATACGCCAAATTCCCAGGACGGGCTGACCCGGCTGGCCTACCGGCAGGTGTGGGAGGATGATTTTCGCTCTTATTTGCTGGCATTGGACAGAAAGAAGCCGGTGCTTGTCTGCGGGGATTTAAACGTGGCCCACAATAATATTGACTTAAAAAACTGGAAGACGAACCGGGGTAACGCGGGCTTCACCGACGAGGAACGGGCCAAGCTGACCGAACTGTTGGCTTCCGGGTTTACGGATTCCTTCCGCTATCTGTATCCGGATAAAGAAGGTGTTTACTCCTGGTGGTCCTATCGGTTCCGCGCTCGCCAGAACAACGCCGGGTGGCGTATCGACTATTGGTTGGTGTCCAATCGCTGGCAGGAAAAAATTGAAGACAGCCTGATTTACACGGACGTGTTCGGCAGCGACCACTGCCCGGTCGGGTTGGTACTGAAGTAATAAGAATTTAAACACAACGAGGTCCCTATGGATTTTGCAATCAAAGCCCCCTTCCAGCCGGCGGGCGATCAGCCCCGGGCTATCGAGAAACTGGCAGCAGGCGTTGAAAAAGGCATGAAGGCGCAGGTGCTGCTGGGTGCTACGGGTACCGGCAAGACTTATACCATTGCGCAGGTTATCAACAAGGTGCAGCGGCCTACGCTGGTGCTTGCCCACAATAAAACGCTGGCGGCCCAGTTGGCCAGTGAGCTGAAGGCGTTTTTCCCTGATAACGCGGTGGAATATTTTGTTTCGTATTACGATTACTATCAGCCGGAAGCTTATATTCCTCAGACTGATACCTATATTGAAAAAGATTCTTCCGTCAATGACGAGATTGATAAATTGCGGCATAGCGCCACCAGTGCCCTGTTTGAACGGAGAGACGTGATTGAGTGTCAGCTGTATTTATGGACTTGGCGGTCCCCAGGACTACTATGATTCTGTAGTATCTTTGCGGGTGGGGCAGGTCATTGAACGCAATGCCATTTTGCGCAAGCTGGTGGAGAACCAGTACACCCGTAATGACATTGATTTTCATCGGGGCACGTTCCGGGTTCGTGGGGATGTCATTGAAGTAATTCCTGCAGGCTATGGGGAAAAAGCGGTTCGTATCGAGATGTTTGATGATGAAGTAGAGCAGCTGATGGAAGTCGACGTGCTTACCGGGGAAGTCGTGTCAAAGCGAAACCATGTGGCCATCTTTCCGGCTTCCCATTATGTGACCAGCAAGGAAAACATGGAGCGTGCCATGGCGGATATCCGCATGGAGTTAAAGGAACGGCTGGCGCAGCTGAAGGGTGAGGGGAAACTGTTGGAGGCCCAGCGGCTGGAACAGCGGACGAAATATGATCTGGAAATGATGGAAGAGATGGGCTATTGCAGCGGTATCGAAAATTATTCCCGGCATATGGATAACCGTAAGGCAGGGGAAGCGCCTTTTACACTGGTGAATTATTTTCCTAAAGATTTCCTGCTGGTGGTGGATGAATCCCACGTGACGATCCCTCAAGTGCGCGCCATGGCTCATGGTGACAGAGCCAGGAAGGAGATGCTTGTAAATTATGGTTTCAGGCTTCCTTCCGCCATTGATAACCGTCCACTGACTTTTGAGGAATTTTATAACAGGATCAATCAGGTGATTTATGTTTCTGCGACACCGGCGGATTTTGAATTAGGCGAATCGGAGCAGGTGGTGGAGCAGATTATACGCCCTACCGGATTACTGGACCCGATGATTCAGGTGCGTCCGATTGAAGGACAGATAGACGACCTGATGGGCGAGATTCGACGAACTACTGCGGCAGGAGAACGGGTGCTTGTGACCACTTTGACCAAGCGGATGGCGGAAGATTTGACGGATTATCTGAAACAGCATGACATCCGCGTGAGGTATCTGCATTCAGACATCGCCACGATTGAGCGTGCACAAATCATCGATGAACTGCGGGGTGGCGAATTCGATGTACTGGTGGGTATCAACCTTCTACGGGAAGGGCTGGATCTTCCCGAAGTAAGCTGTATTGCAATATTGGATGCAGATAAGGAAGGCTTTCTTCGCAGCGATAAGGCTATGGTCCAGACGATCGGCCGGGCGGCACGGAATGAACATGGACATGTCATCATGTACGCAGACCGGCTGACAGATTCCATGAAACGTGCCATCTATGAGACCAATCGACGCAGGGAACTCCAGGAGAATTTCAACAAGGAACACGGCATCACGCCGAAGACAATTTATAAAGAGCAGCGTCATCTTATTAAGCTGACGAAAGTAGAAGAAGATCTGGACACGAAAAAGGCCTATGATGAAAAGGCTCTGAAAAAAAGCAGTGTGGCTGCGTTGCGCAAGCTTTCGAAAAGCTTGGAAAGCAAAATGGCCCAGGCGGCAAAGGATCTTGATTTTGAAACGGCGGCGGAACTTCGTGACCGGTTGATCGTGGTGAAAGGACAACTGGGCGAAAAGCTGCAGCCGGGAAAAAGATCAAAAAAGATTTTTTGAGGATATCATATCATGCAGGATAAAATGATTATCAGGGGCGCAAGGCAGCATAACCTGAAAAATGTATCATTGGAAATACCCCGTGATAAGTTGGTTGTTATCACGGGACTGTCAGGCAGCGGTAAAAGTTCGCTGGCTTTTGACACGATTTATGCGGAGGGGCAGCGCCGTTATGTAGAAAGCCTTTCCGCCTATGCCCGCCAGTTTCTTGGACAGATGGACAAGCCGGACGTTGATTACATTGAAGGGCTTTCACCGGCCATTTCCATCGACCAAAAGACAGCGGGGCGCAATCCCCGTTCCACGGTGGGGACAGTGACGGAAATTTATGATTATCTGCGCCTGCTTTTCGCCCGAGTGGGAGAGCCTCACTGCCCCCGTTGCGGCCGACTCATCGAGCGGCAGACGGTGCAGCAGATTGTAGACCGGGTGCTGGACATGGAGCACGGCACAAAGTTCATGATTATGGCGCCGTTGGTATACGGGCGCAAAGGCGAGCACCGGGATATCATCGACAATATGCGCAGATCCGGCTATGCCCGTATGCTTGTGGATGGCGAACTGCGGACGTTGGACGAAGATATTTCGCTGGATAAAAAGAAGAAACACCGCCTGTCTGTGGTAATTGACCGCATGTCGGTACGAGATGGGATACGGCAGCGTCTCAGCGATTCTGTGGAAACGGCGCTGAAACTGGCGGACGGTGTGATGGAAGTGCAGGTGGTCGGCGGGGATACCCGGGTGTATTCAGAAAAATTTGCCTGCCCGGACTGTGGCATCAGCCTGCCGGAAATTGAGCCGCGGCTGTTTTCCTTTAATGCTCCTTATGGGGCCTGTACCACTTGCGGCGGTCTCGGTATCAACAGGGAATATGACTGGGATCTGATCCTGCCGGATAAGGAAAAAAGCTTTGCGGACGGGGCATTTGCGGCCATGTCCAATAACCAGGCGTCGTTTAACATGCGCCTGCTGACAGCATTTTTACAGAAGAACGGATATACTGCGGATAACTGCTGGAACGACCTTGCCCCTGACATTCAGCAGAAGCTGCAATGGGGCGCAGGACAGGAAACCTACCGGTTTATCTATACAAATCTGAACGGCGACACCAATGAATACAACCGGACCTGGGACGGCATGATTCCCATGTTGAAGCAACGGTACCGGGAGGCATGGGGCGATGCCATGCGGGAAGAATTGGAGACTTTCATGAGCGGGAATATCTGCCCTGACTGTCATGGCAGCCGCCTGAAGCCGGAAGTGCTTTCCATTCTGGTGGGTGGAAAAAATATTGACGAAGTGGTACGCATGACGGTCCGTGACGCAACGGAGTTTTTCTCGGGATTGCGGTTGACACAGCGCCAGCAGGTCATTGCGAAACAGGTGCTAAAGGAGATCAACGCAAGGCTGAAATTTCTCAATGATGTGGGATTAGATTATCTGACCCTGTCACGGGCGGCGGCTACCCTGAGTGGCGGGGAGGCCCAGCGGATTCGGCTGGCTACCCAGATTGGCAGTGGGCTGGTTGGAGTTCTGTACATCTTGGATGAGCCCAGCATCGGCCTGCATCAGCGGGACAACGGCCGTCTATTGCAGACATTCTACCATCTTCGGGATCTGGGAAACAGTGTGCTGGTGGTGGAACATGACGAGGAGACTATGCTGGCAGCGGACCAGATTATCGACATTGGTCCGGGGGCAGGGGAACACGGCGGTAACATCGTGGCACAGGGAACAGCTGCCGAAGTCATGAAAGTGGAGGCCTCTGTGACAGGTCAGTATCTCAGCGGCAAACGCTTCATACCGATTCCGAAGCATCGTCGCAAAGCGGGAACTGGTTGTATAGAAATTTTGGGGGCTGCCGGGAACAACCTGAAGGAGATTGATGTACGGATCCCCACGGGATTATTTACCGTGGTGTCCGGCGTCAGTGGCAGCGGGAAATCCACGTTGGTAAATGATATCCTGTACAATGCACTGGCAACCAGGTTGCACGGGGCGCGGCTGCGTCCGCTTCGGCACCGGGACATCCAGGGACTGGAGGAAATTGACAAGGTTATCAACATAGACCAAAGCCCCATCGGGCGTACTCCACGATCCAATCCTGTGACCTATACGGGAACCTTCACATTTATCCGGGCACTGTTCGCTTCCACTAATGAGGCGAAGCTTCGGGGCTACAAACAGGGGCGGTTCAGCTTTAATGTAAAGGGCGGGCGCTGCGAAGCCTGTCAGGGAGACGGCGTAAACAAAATTGAAATGAACTTTCTTCCGGATGTGTATGTTCCCTGTGAAGTCTGTCATGGGGCCCGTTATAATCGAGACACGCTGGAGGTACACTATAAAGGTAAAAATATAGCGCAGGTCCTGGATATGACTGTCACCGAAGCACTGGAATACTTTAAGAACCAGAAGCGGATCGAAGAGAAATTGCAAGTGCTGGAAGATGTGGGGCTGGGGTATATCCGTCTGGGTCAAGCCGCTACCACCCTTAGCGGCGGGGAAGCACAGCGTATCAAACTGGCGGCTGAGCTGTCCAAAAAAGGGACAGGGCGTACACTGTACATCCTGGATGAGCCCACCACCGGTCTTCATGCAGCCGATGTCCATAAGCTGCTGCAGGTGCTGCAGCGTCTGGTGGATAACGGAAACACCGTTGTTGTGATCGAACATAATCTGGATGTGATAAAGACGGCGGATTATGTGATAGACCTCGGTCCCGAAGGCGGCGACAAAGGCGGTCTGATCGTAGGGACCGGCACACCGGAACAGCTGGCACGGAATAAAAAGTCCTATACGGGACAATATCTGAGGCGCGTTATTGATGACGCAAAGAAAAACAACAAATATCAGTAATTTATAAACCATTCTGGGTTGAACAAAGAAGTTTTTTGGTAACAGGAATGAGCAAAACATTGTGAGCGATTATGGTATTTCCAGAGATGAAATTTTTCTATGGCGCGAATGACCGATGTGTGCATCCCGGAGTTTCTAAGCTATAGGAGAACAGATCTATGGAATGGCAGCCATAATGGATTTGTAAATTCTTTTTGTACTAAAGAGAGCTTATTTATGGTTATCACCGATAAAATCAAAGAGGCCCTGGCCGTACTACCGAACAAACCCGGTGTCTATCTGATGCGCGATATCAGTGGTCGGGTCATCTACGTGGGCAAAGCAAAAAATTTAAATCATCGCGTGCACAGCTACTTTCGCGAATCCGGAAGGCATTCGGTAAAAGTAGAGGCGCTGACCAGCCATGTGGAAGATATCGAGACTATCATAACTGATAGCGAGATTGAAGCGCTGATCTTGGAGTGCAACCTGATTAAAAAATACCGTCCTCGCTATAACATTATGCTGAAGGACGATAAAACCTATCCATACCTGAAAATCACCCTGCAGGAAGAATTTCCCCGCATGTTCATCACCCGCCGGATAATAAAAGATGAAGGCAAATATTACGGGCCCTATCCCGATGTGGGCGCGCTGCGATCCACTATGAAACTGCTGCGTTCCCTGTTTCCCATACGGAATTGCCGCATTATGAATCCGGACAGGCCTTGTCTGCAGTATCACATCAAACGCTGCCTGGCTCCCTGTGCGGGAAAGGTCACCGCGGAGGAATACGCGGGGCTGGTGAGTTCCATCTGTCTGGTTCTGGATGGTAAGACGCAGGAGTTGCGGCGGAATTTAAAACAATCCATGCAGCGTGCTGCTGAGGAATATGAATTTGAACTGGCGGCCCGGTACCGGGATCAGCTGCAGGCGGTGGAGCGGCTGGAGGAAAGCCAGAAAGCGGTGCTGGAGGGTGGCGATATGGATATCGTCGGATATGCTGCCGATGATTTCAACGTATGCCTGCAAATTTTCTTCGTCCGAGGCGGAAAACTGATAGGACGCAGGGATTTTATGATGCCGGCTGACGGGGAGGATGAGGAGGATGTCATTGCCGCTTTTATCAAGCAGTACTATAATACGGAGGACATCTTTTTCCCAAACGAGATCCTTGTGTCCCGGCTACCAGGAGAGGACGAACTTACCCTGTTGCAGCAGTGGCTTTCGGTAAAGGCGGATCGGAAGGTTTCCGTGTCAGAACCACGCCGGGGTGATAAGGCAAAGTTGATGCAGCTGGCCTGTGAAAATGCGTCAAAACTTATACAGGAAAAAGAACGGAAGGGGAAAATGCAGAAGCTGACCGAAGAGGAAGCGGCGGAAGAACTGCAGCGTATCGTCGGTTGCAAAACCCCCCTGGCCCGGATGGACTGCTTCGACATTTCCCACAATCAGGGAAGCGAGACCGTTTCATCCATGGTGGTGTTCCGTTACGGGTCACCCAGTAAAAAGGATTACAGACATTTCAAGCTACAGTCCACGGAGGGAAAGCCGGACGATTTCAAATCCATGCAGGAAACGGTGTATCGGCGATATAAGGATTTCGAGGATCTGCCTGACCTGATTGTCATCGACGGCGGTAAAGGGCAGCTGCATGCGGCGCTGCAGGTGATTCGGGGCATGGGTTTGGAGACGCAGGTCATCTCTCTGGCTGAAAAAAATGAAGAAATCTTTCTGGAAGGACAAAGTGAAAGTATCTGGCTGGAGAGAGAATCCCCGGCACTTCATGTGATACAGCATATCCGGGATGAAGCGCATCGCTTTGCCATCTCATATCACAGGAAGCGGTTGCGTAAAAAGAATCTGGTATCTGTGCTCGACAATATTGAAGGCATCGGTCCGGCCCGGAGGAAGGCTTTGTGGAAAACCTTCGCCACACTGGAAGCCATGAAGGCTGCTTCTGAGGAAGAACTGGCGGCCGTGGAGGGGATGAACAGGCCGGCCGCGCGGAAAGTATATGAATTTTTTCACGGGGATATCGTGAAAAAGAACGAGATGATAGGAAAATAGCGGGAAGGATATTATCAAAAAAATTTACGTCATACGTGATTCGCGAAACTGTTTGTGAAGTTTGGACAGCAGGTTATATTGTTTTGAAAAGGATAGAAACGGGTTGGTCTTTTTTGTATAATTTTCTTACGGCATTTGTGACGGCCGGCATATTTATTTTTATTGCAATTTATAGTACCGGTTTTATATCCGTAGTCACCCTGGGCGGTACTGTTTTGGGAAGTGCGCTGATAGGATTTTTTTCGGCGATGCTGACCTTCATTTTGCGTAACATTCTACGCATCCGTCTGCTGCGTTATGCGACGGAGATTGTCGGCTGCAGCTGTATCATTGCCGGTACGGTCCGGGGCCTGCCGGGGTGGGAACTGCATTTTAGTGTGGGCACAGTGTTTTTTTTACTGTTGCTTTGTATAGCGGCGACAGTGATTTCCGAGTTTACGATGGACTAATAGGAATGTAAAGGATATCAACACTGCTTACACGCAAGGCCTGTGTTTTCTGTTTTGTGCGTGGTACAGGCAGCTTTTAAAAAATATGATTGCACGCAGATTATGAAAATGTGAGATGGGACAATACAGTTTGATTCGAAAAGGAGAGAGGCTTGTGGCAGTACGGTTGATTGCCAGCGATATGGATGATACGCTGTTGAACAGCGATACCAAAATTTCAGAAGGAAACGCAGCGGCCATACATGCGGCCATTGCAAAAGGAATCATTTTTATGATTGCGACAGGACGCATGTATGTTTCCGTTAAGCCCTATGCCGACGCACTGGGGCTGGATGTGCCGCTGGTCACTTATAATGGCGCTTTGGTTAAAGGGAGCAAAAGCGGCAGGGTGTATTATGAACACCCCCTGAAGCTGGAGACGGCGCGGGAAATGTTGGCCTATTGCAAGGAAAAAGGCTATTATATCCAGTCCTATCAAGGGGATGAACTGTGGGTAAAGGAAGCGACCGCTTTTTCTGCCGAGTACACACGAATTTCCGGCGTGCCTGCAAAACCCGTGGGGGAAAAGTTGTACCAGCCTGATACAGCACCTTATAAACTGCTGGCTATGACAAAGTCTGAGGAGTTCCAGACGGTCTGGCAGGACATCCAGCAACAGTTTGAAGGAAAAGTCGCAGTGACCAGTTCCCGGGATAATTTTTTGGAACTGATGGAACCCGGTGTCAATAAATGGAATGCTGTCAGGGCGGTAGCGGAATCATATGGAATCCGGCCGGAGGAGATCATGTGTATCGGTGACAGCAATAATGACCTGAGCATGATACAAAATGCGGGCACAGGGGTAGCGGTGGCGAATGCAAAACCGGTCATACAGGCCGCAGCAAAGATTGTGACTGCTTCCAATGATGAGGACGGTGTGGCAAAGGTTATCAGGGAATTTGTTCTTGCCTGACAACAAGTCTGAGAAAATCAGGAAATTGTATCCCCGCCATCACGAAGGCAAAGGGGATTTCCGCATGTTGCCTTGGATCCGTCCGGTTTTCATATGCAGTTGGGACTGCGTTACCAATAATGTGAAATACAGCCTGCGTTTTCCGAAGTATCATGTCAACTTGTTGTGCCTTGTGATATAATATTTGTGACAGGTTTGATTGTACAGGATGTTTGCTTTTAGGAGGTTTCATGGAAAAGAATCGCTTTATTATTATTACCGGCATGTCCGGCGCAGGAAAGTCGCAGGTCCTCCGAACGCTGGAAGACCTGAATTACTTTTGTGTGGATAATCTTCCGGTGATGCTGCTTCCCAAATTTATTGAATTAAGCCGGCAAACATCAAACCGCAACACCGCTATGGTGATAGATTCACGGGGCGGGGATTCCTTTGACAGCTTGCTGGAAATCATGGATGAAATGCAGGCCAACGGGTTCTCCTTTGAGCTGCTTTTTATGGATGCTGACGATGCGACCCTGATCCGGCGTTATAAGGAGACACGGCGCAGGCATCCGTTAGAAAAAGGCCGCAACAGTCTGGCGGAAAGCGTTGTACTGGAGCGTAAATCGTTGGAAGAGGTGCGGAAAAGGTCTACCAATGTAATTGATACGAGCCATTACGCATCGTCTGTGCTGAAAGACGAGATCCGGCGTTTGTTCGGCAATCATGAAGCGACTTCGGATATGTTGATTGTCGTTCAATCTTTTGGTTATAAGTACGGACTGCCTTTGGACAGCGATTTGGTACTGGATGTTCGTTTCCTGCCTAATCCGTTTTATGAAGCCGCACTGAAAAAGCTGACCGGCAACGATAAACCGGTACAGGATTTTTTAAACAAGTTTCCCCAGACATTCGAGTTCCTGAAAATGCAGTGTGAAATGCTGTCATTTTTAATTCCGAAATATGAACAGGAAGGAAAGAGCCAGCTGGTAATCAGTGTCGGTTGTACTGGGGGACAGCACCGCTCAGTATATATTGCGAACAACATATACAATTACCTCCGCTTGAAGTCATTGCGGGTAGAACTGTTGCATCGAGAACTGGTGCAGAAGGATCAGGATTAAGAGGATTTTATTGAATGGGATGGATCAGTTGGTTTTGTCCGGGAATTCAGCTGAAGCGGTGGCTGTTGCTGTTTACAGCAGGAGGCATAGTTTGTGCGTTTTCCCTGGCGGTGTTATTCAACAACCAGGTAATGGGGATGGCAGAGGAACTGCTGTTTCGAATCAGCTATCTGGCTACAGGAAAATATGGGAACGGTGTTTCGGTCGCAATCGGAATTGCCGGGATGCTGGCCGGTATCGGTATCATGGTCTATGCGGTAAAGCGTATCGTCCGCTCCATCGTGGAGGCTGTCAGCCCGGAGAACAGCGGTTCTCTGATGGAAACGATTTTTACCCAGCGTAAGCTGAGCAGCGGTCCCTCGATTGCTGCTGTGGGCGGGGGAACCGGGCTTTCTACCCTGCTGCGCGGCATGAAGTTTATTACGGGCAACTGCACTGCTATCGTTACAGTAGGTGATGACGGAGGTTCTTCCGGACGACTGCGGCAGGATCTGGGGATCATCCCGCCGGGGGATCTGCGTAAATGCCTGGTAGCCATGGCAGACAGAGAGCCATTGATGGAACGCGTGATGCAGTACCGGTTTGAAGGGGATTCCTATCTTTCAGGTCACAGCCTGGGAAATTTGTTTCTGGCTGCGATTGCGGAAACGGAAGGCGGTATGGAAGAAGGGCTGGATGCAGCCAGCCAGATTTTCAAGGTTCGGGGAAAAGTAGTTCCGTCCACGCTGCAAAGCATTCAGTTGGCAGCCAATATGACTGACGGAAGTTTCGTCATAGGACAGGCAGAAATTGCCCAGGCGCGGAAACGGGTGCAGCGGCTGCTTATGCTGCCGGAAGACGTCCCGGCGGCGAAAAGCGCAGTGGAAGCCATTCGCAAGGCGGATATCCTTATATTTGGTCCGGGCAGCCTCTATACCAGCATCATCTGTAATCTTCTGGTTCCGGAAATACGGGATGCGGTTTTGGAAAGCAAGGCAATCAAAATCTATATCTGCAATGTTATGACACAGCCCGGGGAAACGGATGGATTTGGCGCATACGAGCATGTACAGGCGTTGGAGGAATATGCCGGCGGACAATTTCTTGACTATGTCATCGTGAACAGTCAGGAAATTTCGCAGGAACAAAAAGCGATATACTTTGCCAAAGACCAGATCCCTGTTACGCCGGACATAGAAAAAATTGAACAGATGGGTATCAAGGTGATTCCGGCAAAACTGGTCAGCAGTTCGGATATGGTACGGCACGACCCACAGAAGCTGGCACAGGTGATCATGTCACTGAGTTACCGACTGCGCCTTTTCGGACGCGGTTTTGTCTTCTTTGATTATTTCTTCATGCGTCACAGTATGCGGAAGATAGGAAAGATGCCGGGTCACAGACAGTAAGCGGACTGAAACAATGGATTATTTTTAGCCGGAGGCAGATTTGTCATATTCATCAGATGTAAAAAATGAGCTGGCCCGTCTGGAAGGACAAAAGCCCTGCTGTGAAAAGGCAGAGTTGCTGGGAGTGCTTCGGATAAGCGGGGCGATGGTGCTTCGGGGGAAAAATATCGGCATCCATTTTTCTACGGAAAACGCGGCGCTGGCCCGCAGGGTGCTTCAGGTCCTGAAAACCAATTACCATTTGCAGACTGAGGTGGTCATCACCCGTTCAAGGCGTTTAAAAAAGAACAACCGTTACCAGGTGGAAGTGATACCGGACAGTAATGTTGCAAAGGCACTGCAGGAGTTGCAGATACTTCCGTCTGGGGAAGAAAGCAGACACAACCTTCTCAGCAGGGCATGTTGCCGTAAGGCCTTTTTGCGGGGTGTGTTCATGGCAGGCGGATCTGTCAGCAGGCCCGTGGGTGACTATCATATGGAGATTGTTACGGAGAACGAAGGACTTGCCCGACTAATTGTAAAAATAATGAATGGTTTTTCCCTGTCTGCCCGAATGACGGATCGGAAAAATTATTATATTGTGTATCTAAAGGATGGGGATCATATCACTGATTTTCTTTCGCTTATCGGCGCCCATCAGTCACTGCTGGAATTTGAGAATGTACGGGTCGTCAAAGAGATGCGGAACCAGGTGAACCGCCGGGTAAACTGTGAAACGGCAAACCTGAACAAGGTAATCCGGGCTTCGGTTCTGCAGATAGCCTGTATCCGTTATCTGCAGGAACACGGGGGATATGGGCGGCTTCCTGAAAAATTAAAGGAAGCGGCCGAGCTGCGTTTGCGTTATCCGGATATCTCCTTAAATGAACTTGTGGAATATACAGAAGGCGCTGTTGGGAAGTCTGGTCTGAACCACCGGCTGAAAAAAATCCGGCAGATTGCCGTGAATGAGGGAATGGATATAAGTGAGTATATTTAAATTCTGTTACCGTATCATGCGGATCCTGCTTGTGGTGGCTGCAGTGGCTGCTATGGCATTTCAGGGGCGCATCAGGGAGGATTTTGAAAATTATAAGATGCATGCGATACCTGCACTGATGTACCACAGCATTGGGACGGTCCCGGAAGGCTGGTCTCCCGACCTTTGCGTGCCGCCTGCAGCCTTTGAAGAGCATCTGAAGTATTTAAAAGAACAGGGCTTTAATGTCATCACTGCGCCACAGGCGATGATTCTGCTAAAAAGTCGGCAGAACGTGATGAATACAGTTATACTGACATTTGATGACGGGTATGAAGACAATTACACGATTGCTTTCCCACTGTTGAAAAAATACGGGTTCTTGGGAAATTTTTATATTGTAGGGAAGGATGTGGGGCTGGTTACCAACCAGGTCGGCGTAATACGGTATATGGATTTTTCCCAGCTGAAAGAGATGCATCGACAGGGGATGGAAATCGGTTCGCATACCATGAGTCACGATCCGCTGACGACGATGAAACCAAATTTTGTGCCCTGGGAGATTTATCAGCCGCTGAACCTGTTCTATGAAAAGATGGGTTTTTGGATTTCGGGGATTGCATTCCCCAATGGCGCCTACAACGATTCGGTCATTACGGAAATACGGAAATATGTGAAGTATGAATATGGATTTTCCGGACAGCCCGGTTGCAATACACTCAAAACAGTCACGGAAACTCCGTTTGAACTGCGACGGGCCGGGGTATATGATATGGGCCGGGGTTCGGAAGATGTCGGGAAGGTTCTGCGGAAATGCTATATCTACGGATATCTGGAAGAAAAAGGGGTTCCGGTCCGGTGGATCGATAAAGGGCGCCAATTCTTGCAAAAAGTCAGCTTTTAGTGAAAGCTGCCGGCTGTTTCACAGTATCCTGCATTGATGAAACCAGCCTTTTTATGGTACGGGGTATTGCATAATATCGGAAAACAAGGTAAAATAAAATAGCATAGTTATTCAAGGAGGGTTTGAGATGAAAAAGCACATCAAGACAGTAAATAAAGCAATGATCAACAAAACGCTGCGCACCGGCGGATGTGGCGAATGCCCGGCTTCCTGCCAGTCTGCGTGCAAAACTTCCTGCACTGTTGGCAACCAAGTCTGCGAACATAAATAATGATTGCCGGAACCAGCATGTTAAACAGCTCCCTGTTAATGCGGGGAGCTGTTTTCATATATGGAAACGCTGATTGACCGATGTTTCTGATAAGAAAGGCTGATAAAATGGAAAACCAGTTGATTCACCGTATGAAAGTGAATGGGGATTTGGCTGTGCTGGATGTAAACAGCGGTGCGGTGCACCTGATCGATCAGACGGTGTACGATATATTAGGCATATTTAACGGAAAAAATGATGACGAAGTCGTTGCGGCACTCAAAGACCGGTATAGTGAAGAGGAACTGCGGGAAATTTTAGGGGAACTTCATGAACTGCAAGAGGAAGGACTGTTGTTTTCTCCGGAATTTGACGTACCGGAGACATTTGCCGCAGAACCGGTATTAAAGTCTTTGTGCCTGCACGTGGCCCACGACTGTAACCTGCGCTGCAAATACTGCTTTGCGGGAACCGGTGACTTTGGCGGAAAACGGGAGCTGATGTCCGGGGAGACCGGAAGGAAGGCAATTGATTTTGCTATAGCGGGAAGCCGCAAACGGCGTAATCTGGAGATCGACTTGTTCGGTGGGGAACCTTTGGTCAATTTCGGTGTGGTTCAGGAAATTATCCGCTACGCGCGGAAACGGGAAAAAGAAACCGGTAAAAATATCAAGCTTACGCTGACCACGAACGGAACGCTGCTGAATGACGAAAATATACAGTTCCTGAACGAGAACCGCGTCATGGTAGTGCTTAGCCTGGATGGGGGCAAAAAAATGCATGACACGATGCGTCCGTTCCCAAATCAGTCAGGAAGTTATGACGCGGCGGTACGGGGATTTAAAAAAATCATCCGCAGCCGCAAGGGATGGAATTATTATCTGCGTGGCACCTATACCCATTTCAGCACGCATTTTGCGGATGAAGTCCTGAAAATGACGGAGGTGGGGAAGGAAATTTCCATGGAGCCGGTGGTCGGCACTACAGAGCCTTATACCCTTACCGAGGACGACCTTCCTGTGCTTTTTGCAGAATACGACAAACTTGCTGCCGAATATTTGAAACGTCGAAGAGGAGGAGGGGAGCCCTTCGACTTCTTTCATTTCAATGTAGCGCTGGACAACGGTCCCTGCGTTGCGAAACGGCTGGCCGGATGCGGGGCAGGACATGAGTATTTTGCCATTACTCCCTCCGGTGAGATTTACCCCTGCCACCAGTTTGTCGGACGGGAACAGTATGTGATGGGAACCCTGGATACAGGAATCGTAAGGCAGGATTTGGTCAAAAAGTTCCGCAACACACATGTAATGACAAAACCGGAGTGCAGACAGTGCTGGGCCCGTTTTTTCTGCAGCGGCGGCTGTCATGCCAACGCGGATCTTGTGAACGGGGATATCGCAAAACCGTATGGGTTCGG
Source organism: uncultured Succiniclasticum sp. (assembly GCA_905235335.1). GTDB lineage: Bacteria > Bacillota > Negativicutes > Acidaminococcales > Acidaminococcaceae > Succiniclasticum. The sequence continues at coordinate 10,279 of CAJOKZ010000021.1, read as the reverse complement.
CTGCAAAATCCAGCGGAAACGGCTGGAGTGCGCCATCGTCCTTCAGGCGTTGCTGACGGAGGATATGAAGGAAGGGACAAAAGATATGCGTCCCGAAATTGATAATTTTAAGTTTCAGACCGGAAAGACGGAAGAAAAACAGAAATGACCGTCATTCATCCAAATAACATGATAAAAGTCTGCTTCCCGGCGGGTTACGGCGAGGCAGGCTTTTCTTTTATTCTATTTATTTTATCATCCGAATGTAGTATAATTAAAATGTATTTGTATGTCCTTTTAAAACATTTTTTGCGGCAGGCTGACATCCTTTTGTTGAGCTGTCATGTCAGCCGGTACATGTATTTTTTATGAGCAGGTGATGGTATGAGAATTGTGGTAGTCGGCGCCGGTAAGATGGGATACAGTATTGCCAAACTTCTGGCTGATGGATCCTATGATGTTGTGGTTATTGAACAGATCGAGGAAAGAAGGCAGGTCATAAAGGATTCACTTGATGTATTGACAATTCAGGGGAACGGATGCAGTCCGGAAGTGCTGGATATGCCCGAGGTTCGCAACTCGGATGTCTTTATCGCGGTTACGGACAGTGATGAGGTGAATTTGGTAGCCTGTCGGATGGCCAAGGCTTTTGGGGCAAAACACACGGTAGCCCGTGTACGTAATGAAGAATATACGTTCAATGAGCCGCAGCTGCTGAACAAGACGCTGGGGGTAGACCTGAACCTGAATCCGGAACGAATTACGGCAAATGAAATCTGTCACATACTGATGACACCGGCCGCACTGGATGTAGACGACTTCGCAGACGGGAAGGTGCGGATGTTTGGCGCCAGCCTGCATTCTGATTTTAAGTTTCTGGGTGTGCCGCTGAAGAATGTGCGGCTTCCGGATGGGATTCTGATCGCAATGATCTTCCGAAAACATAAGATGATCATTCCCCATGGCGATGACATATTGGAGCCGGGTGATAATGTTTATTTTGTCGGAAGCCAGCAAGTGATCAAAAAGTTTGAGGTCAATTTTGAAGCCCGTTATGACAAACTGGAACGGGTGTTGCTGATCGGCGCAGGCCGTGCCGGACGGATGCTGGCCCTGATGCTGGAAAAACAGGGCGTTTTTGTGAAGGTAATTGAAAAGGACAAGGATCGCTGCCGGATTTTATCGGAACAGCTGAATAGCGGGCTTGTGCTGTGCGGAGACGGGACGGACATCGATCTTCTGACGGAAGAAGGGATATCGGAAGCAGATTGTGTTGTCTGCCTTACGGATGATGATAAACTTAATTTATTGCTTGCGCTGCTGTCCAAGCATCTGGGAGCAAAGAAGACAATCGTGCGGGTGGCAAGAAATGAATATGTGGATCTGATGGCCAAGGTCGGTGTCGATATTGCGCTGTCAGCCCGTCTTTTAAGTGCAGCGGAAGTCATGCGGTTTGTCCGTCAGGGCGGTCTGGTATCGGTAGCTCTTCTGGAAGGCGCCAAGGCGGAGGCGATGGAACTGAATGTCCAGCCAGGTTGTAAAGTGGACGGAAAAACATTGATCCGTGCGCGCCTGCCTCGTGAATGTCTGGTGTGCGGCCTCGTCCATCAAGGCGAAGCGTCGGTTCCGAACGGCCATACCGTGCTGAATGCGGGGGATCGTGTCATCGTATTTGCCCAGACTGAAGTGGTGCAGGATGTTATGGATATGTTTGCCGGTTCAAAAGAAGTGTAACGGTCTACGGTTATAAAAGAGCCGGATCATGGTCCGGTGTGTTAATTCTGAGAGAAGCGTTGTTATGGAACAGATGTTAGTATTGCGTATGACAGGCATCGTCTCCCTTACCATGGCAGCGGCATTGCTGCCGTCACTGGTATATGCGTTGGCCGGGGAACCGGAAATGATCCTGCCGTTCTTGGGAACCATTGCCGTTGGCTTGGCTTTTGGATTTTATGCGTTGAGAAGAACCATCTCCCAGCGTAAGATTCGGCTTTCAATAAGGGGTGGCGCCCTGTTTTTAGGTGTATCCTGGCTTTATACCAGCCTGCTGGGGGCTGTTCCTTATGTTGCTTCAGGAGATTTTACAGTGCCGAAGGCCCTGTTTGAAAGCGCATCAGCCCTGACCACAACGGGGGTGAGTTCTGTACTGGAGGGTGCACCATATCCGGGCAGTCTTCTTCTCTGGCATGATATCAGCCAATGGCTGGGAGGTATGGGGGCCATTATTATTTTTGCGGTTATTATGCCACAGCTGGGCTCCAGCGCAGCTAATCTGTTTTCCGCGGAAGTGCAGGGAAATTCAGCGGAACGTACCATGCCCCATATCCGGGCAGCTGTTCGCGTCCTTATTTTCCTGTATCTGGGGATGACGGCCCTGATGATACTCATCCTCCTTGTGCTGAAGCAGCCGGCCGGAATGGCGGTCAGGCTGGCTGCCACTTCCATATCCACCAGCGGCTATCTCCATTACCGGACATATTTGATGGAATGCAACGATCCGATGCTGGAGTTTTTTCTTATTTTATTTATGATTGCAGGAAGTTGTAATTTCATCCTGTATTACCGGATTTTCCAAAAACGGCTGGATGTTTTCTGGCGTGATACGGAAAGACGCTGGTATTTCGGACTGATCACAGGCATCAGCTTTCTCATCGCTTACAACCTTTGGCGCAGCCACTATTACGATATCCTGCATTCATTCCGCTATGCCATTTTTCAGGTAGTCTCCATCATGAGTACCGCCGGACTGGCAACTCAGGATTTCAGCAACTGGCCCGCATTCAGCCGGCTGTTGCTGTTTTATGCGGCGATCATCGGGGGCTGCTCCGCTTCCACGTCTGGGGGCGTCAAGGTATCCCGTGTGGTGGTGCTGCTGAAGGTATGTTGGCAGGAGATCAAGCGTACACTGCATCCCCGTATGGTCAGTGTCATTACCATGAGCGGAAAGCCGGTTCCTTCCCAGGCGATCGTAGGCGTAGGCCGATATTTTTTCCTTTATTTTATTGTCTTTCTTTCCCTTTCCATGCTGTATTCCCTGACAGGAAGCGATATGCTGGAATCAATGGCGACGATTGTGGTTTTTTTAAGTAATGTGGGTTCCGCTTTCGGTATCATGGGGGAAGGGACAACCTTCGAATCCCTCAGCGGATTCGAATATCTGATTTTATATATTACAATGATTATGGGCCGTATTGAGCTGTTTGCGTTTGTTATGTTCCTTCACCCGGATTTCTGGGCGAAGAAACGCGGCTGGTAAGAGGTGTTGGTTTGGATATTCGGATTGTTGCCTATCTGACGGCTCAAATGGTTTTCTGTCTGGGTGCTGTTTATTTTATCCCCTGGGGGATGTCTATGTACTTTCAGGACAGATGTTCCGATGTGTTCTTCACCTGCGTCTTTATATGCAACCTGATAGGGGCGTTACTGTATCATTATGGCAAATTTAATAAATTTACCCAGTCGATTTCCAACCGGGAAGGGGTAGCGACAGCGACTTTTTCCTGGATATTGTGCGCGGCTCTTGCGGGGATGCCGTACTGGATGACGGGGGTGCTGGATCTTTCCTCTTCTTTTTTTGAAGGGATGTCGGCTGTGACAACGAACGGTGTTACAGCGATAGACAGTATCCAGGTGCTGCCTCGCAGTATCCTGTTTTGGAGGGGCATTACCCATTGGCTTGGGGGCCTCGGTATTATCGTTGTTTTTATTTCCCTGCTTCCCCGTATGTCAGGGGGTGCGGTTCATTTGTTTGTGGCAGAAGCCACAGGATTTAATGAGGACCGTCTTTTGCCACGGCTGAGAAGCACGGCACAAATCCTGTTTGGCATTTATTCTTCGTTGACGCTGGCAGAGGCCGTGCTTCTGTTCCTTTGCGGGATGGATCTGTTTGACGCGGTGAACCACGCTATGTCTACTGTGGCTACCGCCGGTTTTTCTACTCACGACAGCGGGATTATGTATTATGACAGTCCCCTGATCGAATTTATCATTTTTATTTTTATGGTAATGGCAGGGGCAAACTTTTCCCTGTATTATAAAGTGTATTATAAAGGCTGGCGTGTATTGTGGGATGACGAAGAATTCCGGTATTTCCTGTATTTTGTTTTTGCGACGTCCTGTCTGATCAGCGCGGCGGTTTACTTCGGTACGGATGAAGGGTTTGTCCAGTCGGTCCGGCACAGCTTCTTCATGGTTGCGGCATTTTCTTCTACTACAGGCTTTGTGTCAACAAACTATGAGCAATGGCCTACCATTGCCAAGCTGGCCCTGGTATTGTTATATTTTACAGGCGGTTGTGCCGGTTCAACTGCCGGCGGAATTAAAATCGCGCGGTTTGTCGTACTGGTTCGCATGACTATTGTGGAATTGAAGCGGGTGCTTCATCCTAAAATGCTTTTTGCTGTGAAATTTGAAGGCAAACCGCTGACCGTTGCGGTCCTGGCTTCTATTAGCCGGTTCTTTTTCCTGTATATGATCAGTGTGGTGGTCTTGTCGGTGCTGTTCGCTGCTACCGGGGTTTCGCTGACAGAGGCGGTTTTCGGGATAATGGCCTGTATCAGCAGCTGCGGTGTGGCCTTTGGCGGCATCGGGCTGGACGGGGAATTTGTTCATCTTTCTTCATCCGGGAAATTGGTGCTGACACTGGCCATGCTGCTGGGGCGGCTGGAAATTTACACGGTCCTTGTAATGCTGCGAAAAGAATTTTGGCACATGAACAGCCGATGGTGAGACATTACAATAAAACAGTCGGTTGAAATTCAGCTGTAAAAAGGAAGGATTCAGATTCCGTAAATTGACCCTTGTGTGTATTGGGGTGCAGAATTGAACGAAAGAGTAATTTTGTTTTTGCTTGGCAAAATTTTATATTTTTTAGGCATTGTATTTTCGGTCCCCATGCTGCTTGGATTTTTTTATGGGGACGGTGGGGGACCGATATTTGGCCTGTGTATGATAGCTATCCTGCTGTTAGGATTATTTTTCAGACTGGTTGGCAGGAGCGCATCGCAATGGCAGGAAATCACTAACCGGGAAGGGATTTTGATCGTAGTGGTTACCTGGCTGTTGGCTGCCGGTTTTTCGGCGGTGCCCTTTGCAGTGTCGGGCATGCTGGATCCTGCTGGCGCTTTTTTTGAGGCCATGTCCGGATTGACTACCATGGGGGCGACGGCGCTGACTGTCATAGAGGGACGGCCTTTGAGCCTGCTCTTCTGGCGCATCTGGCTCCACTGGATCGGCGGACTGGGAATCATTGTGATCTTTATAGCCCTTCTCCCCGGTCTCAGCGGAGGATCTGTCCATCTGTTCAACGCAGAAAGCAGCGGATTTGAGGGGGAGCGGATCCTGCCACGCCTACAGAAAACGGCGTTGGCTCTGTTCCGGATATATGCATTTATTACGGGCGCTACAGCAGTACTTTTGCTGGCCTGCGGCCTGAATCTGTATGATGCCGTTACCCATGCCATGTCGGCGATAGCCACAGGGGGATTTTCCGGCTATAATGACAGTATCGCCCATTTTGGAAGTTTAAGAGTGGAAATGGTCCTGGGATTAGCCATGGTAGTTGCAGGAGGAAACTTCGCACTGTATTTCAATGCTGTTCAGCGCGGACCCCGTGTATTGCTAAAAAATGACGAGTTTCGCTGGTATTTGGTCCTGCTGCTGACACTGACCGGGATTGTGGCAACGGGTCTTGTATCCCAGGGTCGTTCGTTGGGTGAGGGGTTGCGGTACAGTTTCTTTCATGTAGTTTCTTTTATTTCAACTACAGGATATGTTGCTACAGATTTTGACCAATGGCCGTCAGTGTCCAAAATCTGTCTCACAGTGTTATATTTTACCGGAGCCTGTGCTGGATCTACGGCGGGCGGCATAAAGATTTCCCGTTTTGTCGTACTGGTCAGGGGGATCAAGGTAGGTGTGGACAAGGTGCTGCACCCCGGCGATTCCAGGCCGGTCCTGTATAACGGGCGGGAAGTTAGTAACAGTGTTTTAGCCCTTGTGCTGTCATTTTTCTTTCTGTATATCGTTGTATTGGTTGTGTCTTCCGTGTTACTGGCGTCTACCGGAGTTGATATACTCACGGCGATTACCGGCGTGGCTGCCTGCCTGAGCAGCGTCGGGCCCGGGTTTGGGCCCGTAGTCGGCGCAACCGGGAGTTTTTCATCCATCACGCCGGCAGGCAAGGTGCTGCTTGCTTTTGTGATGATGATCGGGCGTCTGGAAATGTATACGGTGCTCATTCTGTTCAGTCGGGAGTTCTGGCAGGGACACAGCCGTTGGTAAGAAACGGGAAGAGACAGCAAGAGCAGTCGGAATCGGAAATGCGTTTTGACAAATAACCGACGCATTGTGATATAATAAATTGTATTTCTAAGGAGACGCTGATTAAATGAGTTTGTGCGATGAACGTGGGCTTTTTGCGACTGACAAGAAAATGGCCCGAAGGCGCAGCCGCAGCTGCGTTGAGGGATATTGACGCAGTCAGTCACAAAAAACTCCGGTCAGCGTGCAGACGAATTAATCAGCGTTTCCCTAAAATATATTAAATATTAAAAGCAGTAAAACTTTGGCAAGTTTGCAATACTATTTCAAAAAACTGTCAGGAGGCTTTCAGACATGAAGACGTATGAATTTGCTTTTGGTAAGGGAACACAGAAGGTCGATCTGCCGGAAGAGCATATCATCCATGACCTGCATGGAAAGACAGTTGCGGTAGAAGAGGATATCGCTGCAGCGGCACTGAAGGCACTACGCACCCCCATTGACAGCAAACCTCTCGCGGAAATCGTAAAACCCGGGGAGAAAGTGGCCATCGTTGTTAGCGATGAAACCCGTTTATGTTATACCGATCAGTTCCTTCCGGTAATTGTCCGGGAACTGAACGAACAGGGGATTCCGGATGATGATATCGACATTGTTATCGCTACCGGAACACACCGGGCGCAGACACCGGAAGAAGATATCCTTGTGCTTGGCGAAGACATGATAAAACGTTTCCGTGTACATCAGCACGACTGCAGGGATACGGATAACCTGGTCTATAAGGGAACCACTTCACGGGGCAATAAAGTTTATATTAACAAAATCGTTGCTTCTGCTGACAGAATCATTGCGACCGGTGCAGTCACGCTGCATCCTATGGCCGGATTCGGCGGAGGGCGGAAGGCCATTGTTCCCGGTGTGGCCGGGCTTGATACCATCAATCATAACCATGTCCTGGCCCTTGCTGAAAAGCCGGGGGACGGTTGTAATCCGGATGCTGTCGCGGCAAAGCTGGAAGGCAATCCGTTCCATGAAGATCTGATGGAATGTGTTGAATTTGTCAATCCCGATTTCCTGCTGAATGTTGTACTGACCAGCGAAGGCGGGTTATATGAAGTGGTCGCCGGAAACTGGAAGACGGCTTTTTATAAGGGATGCAGGGATTTGCTGGAGATCAGCGGGATCCCCATAAGGGAACTGGCAGATGTGGTCATTGCCAGCGGCGGCGGTTACCCCAAGGATATCAACCTGTATCAGGGAACCAAGAGCCACATGAACGTGGAAATGGCGGTAAAACCGGGTGGGTATTATCATTATCATGCTGGAATGCCCGGACATTAAAGAGCCTGCAGTATTTACAGACTGGCTGATCAAGAGCGATCTGCAGAAGACGGAGCAGGAAGTGCGGGATAATTTCTACATGGCCGCCTTTGTCGCCTACAAAAGCCGCTGCATCATCGAGGCCCATACGGTGTATCTGGTGACCCGCAAGGAAAACTTTGAATTCGTGCGGCAGACCGGGCAGATTCCCGTGGAAACGGTAGCGGAGGCCTGGAAGCTGGCAGAGGAGAAGCTGGCTGCGGAAGGGAAGAAAGATTATACCATTACACTGATGGGACATGCGCCGGTTACACTGCCGGTTCTGGCAGAATAATTTCATTTTAGTTTGAATCACAATTTTTGTATTGGGAAAAGGATGTTTGCATATGGAATACAGGATCCCTTACGGGAAAACGGAGCAGACGGTAAACCTGCCTGAGGAACATGTGTCACAGGTATTGCTGCCGCCCGTGGCGGACAAGGTCCGTACTGTGGAAAAACTAATGGAGGATGCACTGGCCAATCCCATCGGCGCACCGACGCTGGATCGCCTGGTACGTTCAGGGGACAGGATTGTCCTGATCGTCAGTGATATAACCCGCGCCTGGGCCCGGTTCGATTTGTTTGTTCCGATACTGGTGAATCAATTAAATACGCTTGGGATTCCGGACAACGATATCAGCATTATCATCGCAACCGGAAAACACCGGCTGAATTCCGATGCGGAAAAAGAGGAAATCATCGGAAGCGACCTGTTCCGTCGCATCAAAGTGTACGATCACGATCCGGCGACGAAGGCCTGCGTGTTTATGGGAACTACAAAACGAGGTACTCCGGTCTGGATTGACAGGCGGGCTGCCGAAGCGGACAAGGTGATCCTGACAGGAGGCCTTTCCCCTCATATCTACGCCGGTTTCGGCGGAGGCCGCAAAAGCGTACTGCCGGGCATTGCCGGGGTGGAGACCATCAATCATAACCACAATATGGCACTGACGGATGAAATTGGCGGCGGGGTGAATCCGGAAACATGCATCATGCGCCATGAAGGGAACCGGCTCAGCGAAGATATGTGCGAGGCGGCTTCCTTTTTGAATCCCTGCTTTCTGGTCAACGCGATCATAGATGCAGAAGGAAATTTTTATAAAATTGTGGCCGGCCACTGGAACGAAGCCTGGCTTCGCGGAAAAGAAGAGGTCATAAAACTGCAGGGTGTACCGCTGAAGGAAAAAAGCGATGTGGTCATTGTTTCCGGGGGAGGATACCCCAGGGACATCAGCTTGTATCAGGGGATGAAGTGTTATGCTCCTGGCGCTGCAGCGTTAAAAGAGGGCGGCATACTGATCGCTGTGCTGCGCTGCCAGGATATGACGGAACCGCCGGCCTTTTTCGGAAGTTTCCGTTATACGGACCTGAAGCAGATGGAACTGGATGTGCGGGCAGATTTTACAGTGCCTTTTTACGTAGCTTTTTATATGTGCTGCCTGGCCCGCCATTTTACCATCATCCTTGTGACGGAACCGGAAAATTTTACCAACGCCCGGAAAACAGGCGCTATACCGGCAGCGACATTGGAAGAAGCATGGAAGATAGCAGAAGAAAAGTTAAGGACAGAGGGGAAAGAAAAATATACAATCAATATAATGCCATACGGGGGAGATACACTTCCGGTAACGTTATGACGAGCCTGAACGCTGTTACATTCTTGATCTGAATAGACCTGTAAATTTACTACATCGCTGCTTACTTAATCTGCAGCGGATGATGCTGTTAGAAGTGGGGCTATTAGCAAAGTAGAGGAGATTAAGCAAATTTTTGCATGGGCTCTTTCCTTTTTTACGATGTGATAGTGTTTTTATCTTGACAAAAGAAAATAAAGAATATATAATCTGGGTTAGCAAAAGCTAACCCACTTAATTATTATAGTTACTTAATAAATATCTAATAAAACTTATTGATAAATAATTTCAATAGTGATAAAATATTAAAAATCGAAATCGTTTTTATTATAGTATGAAATACTTGGAACCATGCCGGCTTTTGCAGGAGGCAGAGGAAACCAGGCAACTCGCGCATGAAGGCAGAAGCATGGCGTAAGTCCCAGTGTTTTATATAATATTTTATGAAATGCAGGGAGGCAATTGTAATGAAAAAATCTTTAGTACTGGCTATGGCCATGGCACTGGGCGTAACTGCATCCGCTTACGCTGCAAATCCGTTCAGCGATGTTCCGGCTGGCCACTGGGCTTATGACAGCATCTCCAAATTAGCTGCTGCCGGCATCATTGAAGGGTACGGCGACGGCACGTTCCGCGGCGACCGCCTGATGACCCGTTATGAAATGGCACAGATCGTAGCAAAAGCCTTGGCAAAAGGCGCTAACGTTGAAAAACTGGCTGCCGAATTTGCTGACGAACTGGACGCGCTGGGCGTACGTGTAGCGGCGCTGGAAAAGAAATCTGACAACGTGAAAATTACCGGGGAGATTCGTTACCATTACGGATCTTCCAATAAAAAAGTTATGGAGGGTGATAAAAAATTTGAACACGGCCTGCGTTCCCGTATTTATTTTACCGGAAAAGTAAATGATAACTGGAACTACGTTGGCCGGATCCAGAATCAGCAGTGGTTCCACGATAATGCAGGAAACGAAGGCACTGAGTTTAACATTGCCAAGCTGGAAGGCCGTCTGGGCGGTTTAAACGTCGTAGCCGGGCGTGAT
>CAJOKZ010000020.1 GCA_905235335.1 uncultured Succiniclasticum sp. | reverse complement strand
TCCTGAGCCAGGATCAAACTCTCCATAATATCTTATAGAAAGCCGATTCGGCTCTGCTATTGTTCTCAGAAATTTTTTGACGTTAGGCCGTTCCCTTTTTCAGGAATCCGGCCCGCACATTCATCTGGTTCGTTATTCGGTTCTCAAGGTTCCTTCGTCTTTCGACGACTTGATTATAATAGCACTATTTTATTTTTATGTCAAGCGCTATTCCAAAAAACTTTTAAAAACGCTGATCAGCTGAGTTTGTGCGATTGATGAAGGATTTTTGCAAACGACAGGGAAATGACCCGAAGGCCCAATGATACCGGGCCGATAGTCATTGATGCAGCCATTCGCAAAAATCCTCTACAAACACACTGCCTTATGAACCAGCGGTTTCTTTACTCTTCCTGCCCTTCCGCGTCCGTCTTTTCCTGTGTCAACGGCTTCATCGTCGGGAACAGCAGTACATCGCGGATAGAAACGGCTCCTGTCAGGAACATAACCAGCCGGTCAATGCCGATCCCCAGGCCTCCCGTAGGAGGCAGGCCGTGCATAAGAGCGTTGATGAAGTCTTCATCCATCATACCGGCTTCTTCATCGCCGTTAGCCCGTTCCTCCATCTGTTTAACAAAACGTTCCCTCTGGTCGATGGGATCGTTCAACTCCGTAAAGCCGTTACACAGCTCGCGGCCGTAGATGAATCCCTCAAAACGATCAGTGATTTCAGGATCTTCCACGCTGCTCTTTGCCAGCGGGGAAATTTCTTTCGGGTATTTGTAGATAAAAACAGGCTGGATCAGCTTATCTTCCACAAACTCATCGAAGAACGCATTGATAATCTTTCCTACACCCCAGGACTCTTCATATTTCACATTGGCTTCATCAGCCATCTGACGGGCCGTGGCAATATCCGTTACGCCGGTAAAATCTTTCCCGCTGTACTGTTTCACCGCATCAATCATGGTAATGCGGGGCCAGGGAGCGGTAAGGTCGATCTCCTTCCCTTCATAAACGATCTGCAAAGTCCCCAGCACCTTTTGTGCCGTTTCCGTCACGATCTTTTCGGTGATGTCCATCATGGAATCCATATCGCCGTAGGCCTGATACAGTTCCAGACTGGTAAATTCCGGATTATGCTTGATATCGATACCCTCGTTCCGGAAGATGCGTCCCATTTCATAAACACGGTCTAACCCGCCTACGACCAGACGTTTCAGATTCAATTCGGTAGCAATACGCAGATACATCTGGATATCCAGCGCATTATGATAGGTAATGAACGGACGGGCCGTAGCGCCGCCGGAAATCGTGTTCAGTACCGGGGTATCTACCTCCAGGAAACCTTCCTTATCCAGAATTTCACGGATGCTCCTGATGATCTGGCTCCGTTTGATAAATACGTCCTTTACATCCGGATTGACGATCAGGTCAACATAACGTTGGCGGTAACGCAGGTCCACATTAGTCAGCCCGTGCCATTTTTCCGGCAGCGGCTTCAGTGCCTTGGATAAAAATTCAAGACCTTCCACGCGGATGGACGGCTCGCCCATATGGGTCTTGAACACAGTGCCGGTAACGCCAATGATATCACCGATATCCATCAGCTTGATCAGGGAGTACGAATCCTCTCCCACCACATCCTTACGGATATACAGCTGGATTCTTCCGGTGCTGTCCTGCAGGTCCAGGAAACTGGTCTTTCCGTGCCCGCGAATGGCCATCACACGGCCCGCCGCCTTGACCACAGTCCCGTCGGCCTCCATCTTTTCCACATTGTCGTAGATCTCTTTTGTATGGTGGGTCCAGTCGAAACGATGCCCAAAAGGACGGATCCCCCGTTCTTCCAGCTTATGCATCTTTTCGATACGGTTCTGCATCTGTTCATTGATATCCATCGCGGCGGGAACCTGTTTCCCCTGCGCGTTCTTCTTTTCGTCTGCCATGCTGCATCTCCTGTTTATTTTATCTTTAGGATCTTATACTGGTGATCGCCTACGGGAGTACGTACCGTAACCGTGGTATTTACCTTCTTCCCCATAATTGCAGCCCCGATCGGCGACTCGTTGGAAATGCGTCCCGCAAACGGATCCGCTTCCGTAGTGCCAACGACCGTATATGTCTGGATGCGGTCCTCTTCAAATTCGGGATCCATATCCTCAATGCTGACGGTAGCTCCCAGCTCTACCTTGGTTTTCCGCTTTTTGGTGTTATCGATCACCTTTGCGGTATTGACCATCTGCTCCAGTTCCAGGATACGGCCTTCGATCCGGGCCTGTTCGTCTTTGGCGGAAACATATTCCGAGTTTTCGCTGAGATCGCCGTGGGCAATTGCTTCATGCAGGCGTTCCTCATTTTCCAGGCGTTTGACGGTACGGAGCTCTTCCAGTTCCGCCTCCAGTTTTGCCAGACCTTCAGCCGTCAGTATTGTTTCTTTCGCTACCATCTTCATTCCTCCAGTTAAAGCAATAATAAATAAACCAGACAATCCGGATCCTTCTAAATCAGGAAATGCCGGGGAAGTACCGGCCGGAACACCCGCAGGCCCATCCGTGCGGGAATCGGCGCTCCTTGCGGAAACTTCCCGAAATCTCTTGGGGCTCAAATCGTAAAAATGATTGATTTATATTATAAAATTTTCTATTCCCCTTGTCAAATACCATGGGTGTTTCGCTTCACCCGTTCTATAGTTTCCAGGGTCACGGCATGTTCAAAATTCCGGAATCCGGCCAGTGCGAACCCGTGCTTATCTGCCAGACCGGAAATCGTATCGATCTGTTCCGGCTTCAGGTTCCTTCCCAGCGTAAAGTTTTCGTACCGTTTTTCCAGCGCCAGGATCATAGTTTCCGCCATGCAGGCAAAACAGGTTTTCGGCGGGAACCCGAAATCAAAACGGAAGTCCACATCGCCGGGGACACTGATCACACCGCCTTCAATGACAAGCACATCCTGCCGCGCCGCCGAAACATTCCGTGAAACATTCCTTGGCCGGGCCACGTCGCAGACCACCGCCCCCGATTTCAAATCGGAAGGATCAATAATGAAATCCACGGCACTGGTGACGGCTATCACTACATCTGCTTTCTGCAGGCTTTCTCTTATGTTCGAACTTACTGAAAAGGTCGCGACACCGTGACCGTTTAGCTCCTGGGCCAGTTCTTCCAGCGGTGCCAGCCGCCGGGCCACCAGGTTGATGTGTCGCACTTCCCGGGACAAAATACGGGCACAGGCGGATCCGACAGAACCGCTGGCCCCTACGATGGCGACTTCCGCATCCCGCAGGTCCCGTCCCAGCAGGCGGGCCGCTTCCCGTGTCCCCTGCAGCGCTGTGGCAACGGTGTAACTGTTTCCGGAAGTGACCGCAATATCCAGCCGGTCCGCGATTGTAATACCGGCATCGCCGACTACGGAAGTAAAAGCGCCCAGACCGAGTATTTTCGCCCCCAGTTCTTCTGCGATCCTGCCGGTTTCCACGATCCGGTCGATCACAAATTCTTCCGGAAGTTCCAACATCTGCTTTGCCGTCAGCGGGCATCCTACAAACCAGCCTTCCGCCTCTGCATATCTGCTCTTCACACCTGTAATATGTGAAATCTTAAACGGTTTTTTCTTCCGCAGCACCTGTTCCATCAACGAGTCAGGGATGCACCTCACAAAGGGCGATACCCGCCGCATATCCTCCACTGACAGAGGATGCAGAACAAACGCGAACTTTTCCATCCTGCTCTCAAGCTCCTTACTGAAAATGTGTAACAGAAGGCACTATGCTGCAGCGCCTGATAAATGCCTCATACTCTTCCGGCCGTAACGCTTCTTTTTTCCCGGAAGCAGCCACAATGGCCGCTTCCAGCACATTGGTCCCAAAACTCCGCCCCTGCAGGGAAGGTGTCGTGGTGACCAGTGTCTTTACGCCGGCTTCCTGCAGATTCCGTCTGTCATCTGCAGTTACGGTATTGGTGATGACCACCTTTCCGTCCATACGGGGCGGCATAAACCGCCGGATGAATAAAAAATCCCCTGCGATGATATCGCTTTCCTTAAAATATTCGGGATGTCTTTCAATATGCCGTTCCTGCTGTTTTCCGGTAGGATACATCCATCTGATCGGAAGCTTTGTGATCACAGGGACGAGAACGGAAGCCCACCGGTCCAGGGATGACAGGCTGCGGATCGGAATGTTGCAGCCAAGGCCGTAGATGATATCCCCAAAAACCGTCCGGCACTGCTGCTCTGCCAACGCTTCCGCCATGCCGAACCGGTCAACGGCACAGACCAGAAGCACTTTTTTACCACGAAAATCTACAATCCCATTTTCTGCCAGATACTGCACCGCCATCCGTTCCAGCGTGTTCTTCAAACCACTCCCGTCAAGGACCGGCGTATGCTTCACCTGCTTCAGGAGCCTTGCAGATTCCGAGAAGATGTATCGACGCCCTCCCGCGAAAAGATACAGATCCGTTCCGCCCAGTCCGATGGCATCCGCTTTTCCATCAAAAAAACACAGCAGTTCTTCAGCCCGTCGGGTATCGCCGTCCGTACCCTTCCGTTCCAGCGCGACCGTTTCATCCCCAAGGACAAGGATTCCTTTTGCGTCCCGAACAGATGACCCCAAACTGATGCTGACCACTGTTTTCATTTTTTTAAATTCCTGCGCTGTATCCAAATCCATAAACATCCCTGCATTGATATTTTTCTAAAGGAATATTGTATCATATTGCTATAAAATAAACAATCAGAAAGCCGCACATCCGACAGTACCGGACCAGGATGTGCAGACCGGTCCCGATACAGTCCCGTCCTCCCCCTCCTGTTGCCCCGTATTCCGCACTTCACGGACACCGGACCGGAGCCGTCAGACAGAGCTGACAGGCTGAAGGATCCGCATCTCTGAAATTCGAAATCAAACGGAGCCGTGTTTTCCTAAAAATTCCCCATAACTTTCCACCAGCGCCGTCAATTCCTGCATGCTTTCCGCCCTGTGGAATTTTTCCCTGTATCCGGCAGCGCCGGGAAGGCCCTTAATATAGGCAGATGCATGGCTTCGCATCTCCCGGATGCCAACCGTTTCCCCTTTATATTCCGTCAGTGATCTGGCGTGGGCTATAATCTGGCGCAGTTTCTCCTCAACAGTCACTTCCGGAACCGTCTCTCCCGACAATGCAGCGCGAAGCTGCGCAAACAGCCAGGGGTTGCCGTATGCGCCCCTTGCCAGCATAAGGCCGTCGCACCGGGTCTCTTCCAGCATGCGCAGACCATCTTCCACTGAAAAGATATCCCCGTTACCAAACACGGGAATTTTCACGGCCATCCGGACTTCGCGAATGATATTCCAATCCGCCTTCCCCATGTAAAACTGATTCCGCGTCCGCCCGTGTACCGCCACAGCGGCGACACCGGCGGCTTCTGCGATTCGTGCGATTTCAGCCGCATTCCGATTCGCTTCGTCCCAGCCGGCCCTTATTTTCACCGTGACCGGCACTGACACAGCTTTCACCATGGCCTCCAGTATTTTGCCCGCCAGTTCCGGCGTCTTCATAAGGGCAGAACCTTCCCCGTTGTTCACTACTTTAGGCACGGGACATCCCATATTGAAATCGATAATATCCGCCCCGCGGGCTTCCGTGATCCTTGCGGCTTCCGCCATCTCCCCCGGAACCGATCCGAACAGCTGGATTGCCGTGGGCCGTTCATCCCGGCTGATCTGAAGCATGTCCATCGTCTTTTCATTTTTATAGATAAGCCCTTTCGCGCTCACCATCTCCGATACGACCAGCCCACAGCCGAATTTCCTGCAGATGACCCGGTAAGGCAGGTCGCTGATACCGGCCATAGGCGCCAGGGCAACCGGAACATCCAATTCAACGTTTCCTATTTTCATAATACCTCCGGGATAAAAACACGGACGGAAAGATGTCCTCCCGTCCGCAATACACAACCTCTTTTACCCGGCGCTCCCTTTATTTTTTATTCTTCTCGAAAATAATGCGAAGGCCTTCCAATGTAAGCATGGGATCCACTTCATCGATACAGTCCGTCCCCTGGGCCATGGTATTCCCAAAGCCGCCGGTGGCGACGACGAAGGCGTCCCCTCCCAGCTCTTCTTTCATGCGGGCCACGATTTCTTTGATCAGCCCGTAATAGCCGAACATAATACCGGCACGCATGGCGTCAACCGTGTTGCCGCAAATCGCTTTTTTAGGAGGGATCAGTTCGATGCGGGGCAGCTTCGCAGTCCGCTGGAACAACGCTTCGGAGGAAATGCCGATACCGGGACAGATGGCGCCGCCCAGATATTCCCCTCCGGGCAGCAGGGCGCAGAATGTGGTTGCCGTGCCGAAGTCAATAATGATCATGGGTTTTTTCAGATGGGCATATTTGTCATAAGCGGCCACCGCATTCACAATCCGGTCTGCCCCGATTTCCTTGGGATTCTCATAACGCAGCTGCAGCCCGATCTTAAGTCCCTGCCCAACGATCATCGGCTGGATATTAAAATAGCGTTCACACATATGGCAAAGGGGCACCAATACAGGCGGAACTACGCTGGAAATAATAATGTCCGTCACCTGCTTCTTCTTCAGACCGGAAAATCCCAGCATGCTTGTCATGAACATGCCAAATTCATCGGCGGTCTTTGACCGGTCAGACGAAAACCGCCAATTGTCAACCAGCTTTTTTCCGTCATAGATACCCGCAACTGTGTTCGTGTTGCCTACATCAATAACCAGTAACATATAATTCCTCCTCAACGGAACAAATTTATCGTATGAGATCTATTCCGTCCTGTCACAGGGCGGAACAATCACAACAACCATGAAAAACGCAGGCAAACACATTATGCCTGCAAACTCTCCCCTGGTCCCCGGTTCCAGGTTCTCCGGCCCATACCTGTCATGAATACCGTTTTCCCACGGCATTCGCCGGACGGATGGAAACATCCCCCGCGATGACCTTTTCCAGAGTGCCGTCTTCCTTCTTCACCACCAGCAAGCCTTCCTCATCGATATCCACGGCTGTTCCAAAATAGGTCTTGTCCGGCGCGATGACTTTGACCGCCTGCCCGATGGTGTCAGAATATTTTCTCCATTCATCGAGGACCGGTTTGAATCCTTCCTTTAACGCCGTTTCATACAGGTCTTCAATGTTCTTCAGATAGTCGGCCAGTATCTGAACCCGCCGTATGGGTTCTTCCGCCACGTCGGCCACGGAAATGGCCAGGTCCTTCAGTTCCTCCGGGACGATGGATTTCGGCACATTGGTATTGATCCCGGTACCAATGACGATGTAATTGATCTTTCCAAACTCGGCGCTCATCTCCGTCAGGATGCCCACCATCTTCTTGCCTTCCAGCAGTACATCGTTAGGCCATTTGATCTTCGCATTGACACCTTTATACCTGTTGATAGCCTTGATAACCGCCACTGCTGCCAGCAAGGTACACTTGGACGCTTCCGACGGCATGAAAGGGGGCCTGAGTACAACGCTGCACCAGACGCCGCAACCCATGGGAGAGAACCATCCCCGGGCCAGCCTCCCTTTCCCCCGGGTCTGCTCTTCCGCCACCACCACGGTGCCATCTGCACAACCCTTATCCGCCAGACCTTTCCCAACCTCATTGCTGGAATTCGTCTCTTTTAAATAATGAATTTGATGGCCGACCCATTTCGTCTGCAGATGTGCCGCAATCTCCTCCGGACGGAGCAGATCCGGCGCCTTATGCAGTATATATCCCTTTTTAGGGACCGACTCAATATCGTAACCCGCATTTTTCAACGACTGTATATGTTTCCAGACAGCCGTGCGGGAAATCCCCAGTTTTACCGATATTTCCTCTCCGGAAACCGGTTCCGGCATATTTTCACGCAGTAACCCCAAAATCCTGGCACGCATGTTGACGCCTCCGTATCATAAATTTCCTGATCAACCCTCGTTTCCCGAAGGGAGCGCTGCTGAAATGTATAGTATGCCCATCAGCGTTTCCTTAAGCTTACCACCTGGTTAACCATACGTCAAGAAAAAACGCCTTCGCTGTACACGAAGGCGTATGTTACGGGTCTGATTCCATTAAATCTCCGGCATACACGGCAAAGGGCTGATGCCGATACAGACAGCACCGGCACACCAGCAAAACTGCTTCGCTTCAATACTTATACAGCCCCTGCTGGTTCCGATACATCCTGTCCCGCATCCTGCAATGCCGGCCCGTCTTCTGTAAGATAGCCCTGCTGCATCAGCTCCTGCAGCTGTTTCCCATCCAGCGTTTCTTTCCGCAAAAGGGTTTCCGCGATCAGGACCAACTTATCCATATTTTCCCGAAGCAGCTTTTCAGCGCCTTTATACGCTTCATCCATG
Source organism: uncultured Succiniclasticum sp. (assembly GCA_905235335.1). Classification (GTDB taxonomy): domain Bacteria; phylum Bacillota; class Negativicutes; order Acidaminococcales; family Acidaminococcaceae; genus Succiniclasticum. The sequence goes on along the minus strand of CAJOKZ010000020.1, from coordinate 28,436 downwards.
AGACGCCGAACTTCCTCATCAATGACGGCAGCTACTTCGTTGCTGTATTTTTCCCTGGCGATATCCCGGCCCAGAAATACTTCTTCCTCCGGATGGCCGAAGGTCATGGATCCCAACCGGTCGCTCATACCATACTGGCAGACCATCTTGCGCGCCAGCTCTGTAGCACGCTGCAGGTCACTGCTTGCGCCGCTCGAAATATCCTTCAGCACAATGGCTTCGGCCACGCGGCCTCCCAGCAGCATCTGCAGTTCATCCAGCATCTCCGATTTTGTCTGATAGTTCCGGTCTTCCTTAGGCAGGCTCATGGTATAGCCGCCCGCACGGCCCCGGGGAATAACGGTCACCTTATGGACGACGCTCACGTCATTGTGAAGCAGTCCGATCAGCGTGTGCCCCGTTTCATGATATGCCGTCAGTTTTTTCTCCGGCTCGCTCACCAGATGGCTTCGCCGCTCCGGTCCCATGACCACACGCTCCGCCGCTTCGTTCATAGCCTTCATATCGATCATGGGTACATTTCTGCGGGCAGTCAGCAGGGCCGCTTCGTTCACCAGATTCGCCAGATCCGCCCCGGTAAAGCCTGTCGTCTGTTTGGCAATGGTAGTCATATCCACGTCGGGAGCCATAGGCTTTCCTTTGGCATGGACCTGCAGGATTGCTTCACGGCCACGCATATCCGGACGGTCTACCACAATCTGCCGGTCAAACCGGCCCGGCCGCAACAGCGCATGGTCCAGGATATCCGGACGGTTCGTCGCCGCAATCATGATGATGCCTTCATTGATACCGAAGCCGTCCATCTCAACCAGCAGCTGGTTCAGCGTCTGCTCCCTCTCATCGTGGCCGCCGCCCAAACCGGCGCCACGCTGGCGTCCTACCGCATCAATTTCATCAATAAACACGATGCAGGGCGCATTCTTCTTCGCCTGGTCAAACAGGTCGCGGACACGGGACGCGCCCACGCCTACAAACATCTCCACAAAATCCGAACCGGAAATGGTAAAGAAAGGCACGCCGGCCTCCCCTGCCACAGCCCGGGCCAGCAGTGTTTTTCCGGTTCCGGGAGGTCCATATAACAGGACCCCTTTCGGGATCTTCGCACCCAGTGCATTATACCGCTGGGGGTGTTTCAGGAATTCCACGACCTCCTGAAGTTCCTGCTTGGCCTCGTCTGCCCCGGCCACATCCCTGAACGTGATCTTGTTTTTGCTTTCATCATACCGGCGGGCATTGCTCTTGCCAAAATTCATCATCCGGCTTCCGCCACTGCTCTGGTTCATCAGCATGAACCAGAGGCCCACGATGAGAACCATAGGCAGGATCGTGCTTAGCAGGGAGGCCCACCAGGGTGTCTGGGGCGGCAGTTCTGCCTTGATCTCCACATCCCGGGAGCGGAGGGTAGGAATCAGCGTCGCGTCATTCGGCGCCACCGTAGTAAAGGATGTTCCATCCTTCAGCAACCCGCTGATACCGTTTTCATTGATCGTGACAGACTTTACCTCATCCTGTTGCACATGCTTGATAAACGCAGTATAGGAAATATCCGTCTTGTTTGTATTCCCGGCGGAATAATGATCCATAGCCCAGATGGCCGCCACAACAATCAGCAGATAAAAGGCTACGTTTTTAAAAAATCTGAACAAAAACGTTACCTCCTTCCTTCTTCATTTAATGCGATTCTATTTAGTGCGGGCATAAACATGGGGATTCAACACCCCGATAAACGGAAGGTTCCGATAATCTCCCGCATAGTCGAGGCCATAGCCCACGACAAATTCGTCCGGAATCGTAAAGCCGACATAATCCGCTTCCATCCCGTTCAGTCGACGGTCCTTCTTGTCACACATGGCAACAGTTCTGATGGAAGCAGGATTTTTCAACTGCAGCAGGTTCTTCACCCTGGCAAAAGTCAATCCCGTATCGATAATATCATCCACCAGCAGAACATGCAGGCCGGTAATATTATCCTTGATATCCAGCCGGACCGCGACACTGCCGGAAGAGTCCGTGCTGTCCCCGTACGAAGAGGCTACCATATATTCCATCCGGACAGGAATGGACATGGCCCGGCTCAGGTCGCAGGTGAAATAGGATGCGCCCTTCAGCAGGCAGATCATGATGACCTTTTTCCCTTCATACTCCCGGGACAACTGCTCGCCCAGTTCTTTGACCCGTTTTTTGATTTCTTCCTCGCTGATCAGAATCGCCTTTATATCCCCGTTCACAAAAAACACCGTCCTTATTTCATATTTATGAACAGCCAGCCCAGTTCCGGGTCATCTGTTCCTTCTGTATCCTTCCATCGGGCGTTGGAAATGCCGGGAATCCAGATAACCTCATTCCCCACTGCCGCCACTGGCAGCCGATCCCTTTTTTCCACGGGGATCCTGCATTCTATCAGATACTTTTTCAGGCTTTTATGACCGGTTCCCTTTAACGGGAATATCCTGTCCCCCTGACGCCGGTACCGGAATTCCAGACAGTCCCCCAACGCCGTAAGCGCATCCAGCGGATATATCATCTGTGAACGATATGTGTACGCAGGTCTGCCTTTTTCGATATGCAGCTGTGCAGTCCTGCCGTCCGGAAAAGGAATTTCCCGAATACTTCCTCCGTCTCCGCCGGAGGAAGGTAATACAAGGTTCCACGGAATCATATGGCGCCAGTTCTCCCCTTCATTCAAAACCCGCAAATGTTCCGGAGAGAATAATAATAGTTTATCATAAGAATATAGTCCTTGCCAACTGTCAGGCAGTAAAATTTTTTTTCCGCTGACCCCTCTCCCGATAAGTTTTTCCAGATCCTCTAGGTTCACTCCGGTAAGTTCCTTATTACCCCCGGACATCTTCCAGAACTGCTGCAGGATACGGAACCGGAGCGCCTTCGGAATTGCCTCCCATCCGTCTGTCCGGATACCGTTATCGTCCTCCGCCTCCGGGTCAGGCAACCGTTTTTTTAATTCTGCTGCGGCCGCTTCCTCCAAAAAAAGGGCATCCGCCTGCAGGTGCTCCGCAGTCCTGCAAAGGATATCGGTTACAGCAGGCGAAAATTCTTCCTTTAGCAGTGGGATCAACAGCTTGCGGACACGGTTCCGGGCATACCGGGTGTCCTCATTCGTAGCATCGTTCCGCCAGACGATTCCCCTTGCCGCACAATATTCCCGCAGCTCTTCTCCCGAAAAGGATAGCAGCGGTCGCAGGATACGGTCCCTTTGAAAGCGGATCGCCCCCAGCCCGCAGGTTCCGGATCCCCGAAGCAGACGCAGCAGGAAGGTCTCGGCCTGATCATCCTTCTGATGTGCCGTAAGGATAAAATCAGCCCCCGTTTCCTCCGCGCAAAGGGCAAGAGCTTCATAGCGAAGCCTGCGGGCAGCGTCTTCCAGGGACAGCCCTTCCCGTTCCCTGAATTCCGGAACACGGACTGTCCTGCAATCAAAAAGGATCCCCCGTTCAAGACAGAACGCTTCCACAAACCGGGCATCTTCCAAGCTTTCTTCCCCGCGGATACCGTGTTCCACATGGCACACCACAAAAGCAAAACCCTGGTTCCATAACGCGTCGGCCAACGCCAGCGAATCAGCGCCGCCGCTTACCGCCGCCACATATTTTTTTGACGGATCCAACACGCGCCCCAGGATCCGGGGCACCTTTTCCAGTATCGTCTCCTGCATACGGCCTGTCCCTCACAGTACACGTCCCATAATCATCCCACAAAAAAAGGCACTCATAACGAGCGCCTGTCTTCAGCCTCCGCGGTTCGCGCCTCGGCCACCGCGCTTAGATTCGGTGTTCCTGCGCAAATCCAGCAATCTGTCATCACTGTCTTTCATAAATTTAGATAATTTATCTTCAAAAGACATAGGCCCTGCCGGGCGGGAAGCCTTCTTTTCCGGCCCGGGAACAGTTTTAGGTTTTACGGGCTTCGCCGGGGTCTCCGGGCTTTCCTCCATCTGCTTTAAGGACAGCGCAATCTTACCCTTGGCATCTACCGATATGACCTTCGCCTTTACCTTCTGATGCTCTTTCAGAAAATCATGCACATCTTTTACATACACATTGGACACTTCGGAAATATGAATCAATCCGACTTTTCCCTCGGGAAGCTGAAGAAAGGCGCCGAAATTCGTAATCCCAGTCACTTCACCTTCTACGACAGAACCAACTTCAATTGCCATAAAACCTAAAATCCTCCTGCATGATAAATGAGATATTTAATTTTACCATTTTAAAAGAAGCAGTGTCAATACGAATACTATCGCTTATCGGTTTGTTTTCCGGGATCTTTCTCCCGGACTTCTTTCGATTCTGCTTCTTGTTTATCTTTCACGATAAAAATCGGCACTTCATCTTTCTTTACGTAGTTATGGTCTTCCCGCGCCAGCTTTTCAATATATTTCGGATCGTACAGCCGTTTCCGCTCTGCTTCCAGATCCGCCTGTATCTTCTGCAGTTCTTCCACCCGCTTCTGTGTAGCCTCCGCTTCTTTCTGGATCTGATGTATCTTATATTCCTGTCGTCCCAGGATGGCTAAAAATATGATGGCCAGAATGATCAGGACCAGACGAAAATCTTTTGCCGAACGATCCTTTTTCTCCTTTTCGCGTGTTGCCATGTCATCCACCTTCCCATGAATACACTTCCAGCCAGCGGCTTCATTTCAGTATAACAAAAAACCGTGCTGCAGGCAATGATCATCTTCTGCCGTTCAACATAGATACAGGAAAGCATTGACCGTACACGCAAGTACAGCAGCCGGTATAAATGTGCCTGACAAGTCAGGCGCCGGTTTCCCCGTCCTGCTCTTTCTGTTTGGCTTCATCCCAGAATCGGTCCAGTTCGTCCAGCGTATAATCCTTCCAGTCTTTGCCGGACTCTTCAACACGATCCTCCACATGTTCAAACCGGTTCACAAAACGGTTGTTGCAGCGGTTCAATGCGGTCTCGCTCTCCACACCCAGATGCCGTGCAAAGTTTACCAGTGAAAAATACAGGTCCCCCAGTTCCTTTTCCATATCATCCCGATCCTGCCGGCTGACTGCATCTTTAAATTCTTCCCACTCTTCCAGGACCTTTTTCCTGACGTCTTCCGTTTCCGTCCAATCGAAACCGACTTTGGCGACCCGTTTCTGCACCTTGTGCGCACGCAGAAGTGAAGGCAGTCCCTGATAGATACCGTCCAGCACCCGCTTGCGTTCCGGTTTTTCCTGAAGCTTGATGGCATCCCAGTTGGTCAGCACCTCATCGCTGTTCTTCACCTTGACGGTTCCGAACACATGGGGGTGGCGCTCTATCAGTTTGTCAGTCACCACGTCGATTACATCCTGCAGGTTGAAGAGACCTTTTTCCTCCGCCATGCGGGCATGAAAAACGACCTGCATCAGGATATCCCCCAGTTCTTCCGTCATCCCGCTTACATCAAAGTCATCCACCGCTTCCAAAAATTCATAGCATTCCTCGATCAAATTGGCGCGGATCGTAGAAAAATCCTGCTCCCGGTCCCAGGGACACCCGCCAGGCTCCCGCAGAACCTGCATTACATCTGCCAGAGGACGGATATCGAATTCCGTCTTCCGCGGCAAAAGCGGGAATTTTTTCCAGTGTCCGGCCCCATCTGCAACAACCGCTTCCGATAACGGTTCCCCGGCAAAGGCACCGGCCGCCGTAGGTTCCCCCGAAACCGGAGTACCCGTCTCCCGGTCTGTTTCCGTTACCACGGACAATAACGCTTCCTGTGGCTGCCTTGGGATAAACACACTGGTCAGGTGATCGATATCCGACTGCCTGTCAATCTCAAACAAGGGGATCTTCCGGCATTCCTCATCGTCCAATCCCAAATTGCGGAGGAAGTACACCTCTGTCTCATCCGGCAGTACATCCATCAGGGATATCTTCATGTCCGAGGCCACCATCCGATTGTAAACCTGGGTGACCATCAGCGGATACCGGCCCGCGTCTGCCAGGGCGTCGAAATCCTGGGCATCTATGATCCGAAGTCCCTCAATGGGGTCGATTCCCAGTGCCACATAGGCAAGATCCAGAAAACTCATGGCCGGCTTCACTGTTAAACGAATCCCTTCCTGCTGCGCCTTTTCCCGTAGCAGGACGACGGTCCGTTCCGCTACCAGCGGGCTTCCGGGAACCCCGTAAACAATCTCTTGATCCCGGGCTTGTGCCAGCACGAAAGCAGCAATCTGTTCATACACTTCTTCAAAAGTTTTTCCCTCTTTATAAAATCGGTCACAGGAAACATACGAAATACCCCTGCGTTTTAACTCCGATACGGTAGGATGGATTTCCGTCCGCAGTATCACTGACCTTTCCTCCAGCAGGCGCAGTGTTTCCAGCGACAGGTGACCGGCCGCGCCGGGTCCCATCCCGACGATCGTCAGCGATCCCTTTTGTTTTTTCGAAATACCGTTTACAGAACGATTCGCATCCATGACATGCCCTCCGTGTAACATCCGCCTGATTTAAACCGGAAATATACCCTTTCCAGGGAACTCCAACGCTCCCTCCGCCTTCCGGCGTTTACCGGCACGGCTTCCGTAAATTCATAATGGCCGCCCGACACATGCGCCCGGTGATCGCCTGGTCCTTTACACCTCTTTAATCCATACGTTTCCGGATGAATCTTCCTATCACCGGCAGCCGTCTCGCTTCGTCACGGGTAATGCATCCCAGCAGGGCCACTGCCGCCACGTAGACAGCGACGGACACCGCCATCCCCGAAACAAGCCCGGCAACGACTCCGGCGGTTCCCGCGACCGGCGCCGCAGCCATCCTCCCCGCCACCCCCATGCACACCGAGGCGATCAGGATCTTAAGGCTGTCCGATACAGGAAATAAAATACGATTTTTATACAAGAAAAAAATATTGATCAGGGCTACCGCGGCAAAATTCAGATTGGACGCCCACGCCGCACCCAGAATATGGAACGAGGCAGAAGAAGCCAGCTGCCAGACGGCAGCTGCTTTAAGCCCTGCGCCGAACAGCATGTTCCACATAGGTATCCTCGTCTTGCCGATTCCCTGCAGGGCCCCTGTCGTCACCTGATAGATTCCCAAAAACGCTACCGAGGGTGCCAGATGGGCAATGACCGGAGCCGCCGCTGTCGTGCCGTACAAGGTTCCGGATATCGGCCCTGCCAGCGCCCACATCCCTACAGCGGCAGGCAGTACCACAAGCATGCAGATTTTAAAGGCACTCGTGGTCTTGCGTGCAATCTCGTCTGTTTGATCCAGCGTATACGCTTCCGAAACAGCCGGCACCAAACTGGCCGCCAGCGACATGGTGGGGATGACAGCCATCATCATCAGGGGCTGGGCCATGCCCGTCAGATAACCGAACAGTGTCGTAGCAGCTTCCACCCCAAACCCGGCCCGGCCCAGGGCATTGGGAACCAGGATCGTGTCAATGCTGCTGGTGACAGGGATCAGCAGGTTGGCGCAGGAAACAGGAATAGCCAGCCATATCAGCCGCTTTGCGATCTGACCGATGCTTTCTTCCACCGTCGCGGCCTGCGTATCCATTTTTTGTTTCCACTCTTTCCGCGCCTTCCGGTAAAACCAGGTGAGCACGAAAAGTCCGGCCAAACCTCCCGGTATTGCGCCGAAAGCCGCACCGGCCGCCGCATATTCAAGACCATAAGGCAGCAGGAAATATGCCATCCCGATCATGGTCACGACGCGTACCAGCTGCTCCAAAATCTGGGATACCGCCGGGGGTGTCATCATCTGATAACCCTGGAAATATCCCCGGAAACTGGCCAAAATGCTGGAAAAGAACACTGCCGGTGTCAACACCGCCAGCGCGTAATAGGCCCGGCTGTCCCGGAGCCATCCGCTGTCCACAAGAAAGCCGGCAAGATTATATAGCACCAGGGAAAAGACCAGCCCGAAAGCTGCCATCAGCCTCAATGTCACCTTAAAAACACGGTTGGCCTGGATATAATCGTCCTTTGCCACTTTTTCCGCCACGATGATGGAAACCGCCACAGGAACGCCCGCGGAACACACGGAAAGCATCAGGAGGTAAACGGGGTAAGCCATCTGATACAAACCAATCCCTTCGCCTCCCAGCAGACGGGAAAGAAGAATACGGTTCACCGAACCAAGGACCTTGACCATCAAACCGGCGACAGTCAGGATCAGCGCACCCCTCAGAAACTTATCCCTTCCCATTTTATGCGTCTCCCATCAGAACAATACCGCATGTGTGTCAGATATACATATCGCTGCACATATCACTGAACATCTGAATTCCGGACATGAACCCGGATTTTATTTTAATTCATCATTTTTTATGATTGTAAAAAGCTTTGAAAGGATATGCAACTATTTATTTTACCAGTTTCGCAAGATTTTTTTCGAGCCAGTCCAACGGCTCGATTTCCAGCGAAGCCGTACGGAACTGCAGAACCGTTTCCGTTCCGGGCTGCAGCTTCATGTACCGTCTGTTGTTTTCCACCATCCTGACCAGCGCTTCCCCATTCACATCGGAGCGCTGCGCAAAAAGGATACGGATCATCCCTGCCCGCACGCTGATCCGGCGGATCTTCAGCTTCCGGCATAGGGCCCGGACCTTCGCCAGACGCCACAAGAGTTCCACCTCTTCCGGCGGCGTCCCGAAACGGTCGATGATCTCATCCATCAGGTCCTCTTCCCCGCCCCAGGAAAGCTCCACAAAACGCCGGTACAGTTCCAGCTTATACCGGGGATTGGCTATATACGAATCAGGAATATACGCGTTCAACGGAATCTCGAGGATCGGATCCGGTTCCCGGTCAATGCCCGCCGCCCCGCTCTGGAGCCGTTTGATCGTCTGTTCCAGCAGGTCGCAGTAAGCGGCAAAACCGATCCCTGCAATGTAACCATGCTGCTGAGGTCCCAGCAGATTCCCGGCGCCCCGGATCTCCAGATCCCGCATGGCAATTTTGAAGCCTGCGCCCAATTCCGTAAAATCGCGGATGGCCTGCAGCCGTTTGGACGCAACTTCGCTGAGGGCTTTATTCCGTTTATACAGGAAATACGCATAGGCCAGCCGGGAAGACCGGCCCACCCGCCCCCGCATCTGGTACAGCTGGGAGAGACCGAAGTTTTCCGCCCCGTCGACGATGATCGTATTGGCCAGCGGCACATCCAGGCCGTTTTCCACGATTGTCGTACACAAAAGGACATCACAGCTTCCCTCATAGAATGACATCATAGCGTCTTCCAGCCGGTCCTCGTTCATCTGCCCGTGCCCCACCTGTACGTTGATACCGGGCAGAAGCTTCCGCAACCGTTCAGCGATAGCCGGCAGCCCGCTGACGCGGTTGTGGATATAGTAGATCCTTCCGCCCCGGCGCAATTCCCGCTCCAGGGCCTCGCGGACCATGCCTTCGTTATATTCTGCCACATATGTTTCCACCGGCAGACGGTCTTCCGGCGGCGATTCGATCAGGCTCATGTCGCGGCTGCTGACCAGCGCCATATGCAGCGTGCGGGGAATGGGCGTGGCGGACAGAGCCAGCACGTCGATCCCCTGCTTCCATTGTTTTATCTTTTCCTTCTGGGCCACACCGAACCGCTGCTCTTCGTCCACGATCAGCAGTCCCAGGTCGTGGAACTGCACATCCGACTGCAGCAGCCGGTGGGTCCCGATCACCAGGTCGATATCACCCTGCTCCAGCTTCTGCAGTGTATTCCTTACTTCTTTGGAAGATACAAACCGGCTGACCATAGCGATGCGCACGCCAAAAGGATCCAGCCTTTCACGGCAGGTCATGAGGTGCTGCTGTGCCAGCACTGTAGTAGGAACCAGCAGCGCGACCTGTTTCCCGTCCATGATTGCCTTAAAGGCAGCCCGCAACGCGACCTCCGTTTTTCCGTAGCCCACATCTCCGCAGAGCAGCCGATCCATGGGTACCGGCTTTTCCATATCCGCCTTGATTTCCGCGATGGCTTTCAGCTGATCCGGCGTCTCCTCAAAGGGGAACTGTTCCTCAAATTCATGCTGCAGGTCCGTATCCGGTGAGTACGCAAACCCATTGGTAATTTTCCGGAGTGCATACAGACGAATCAGCTCTTCCGCAAGCTGGGTGATGGCGGTGGAAGCTTTTGTCTTCATCCGCTTCCATTCGGCGCCGCCCATTTTTGAAAGCTTGGGAGTGATGCCCTCACTGCCCACATACTTGTGAAGCAGCCCTACCTGATCCACCGGCACATACAGCCGATCGCTGCCTGCATACTGCAGCAGCAGGTAATCCCGGTGCAAACCGTCCACCAGCATGGTCTCCACGCCAATATACCGTCCAATACCGTGTACATCGTGCACCACGTAATCACCGCCACGGATATCAGTAAAATAGTGCAGTTGTGCCCCTTTATGCTTCGACTGGAAACGGCGGCGGCGCTGCCGCCCGTAAATATCATTTTCCGTCAGCAGCAGCCAGGATTCGCTCCAGAACCGGAACCCGCCGAATAGTTCGCCGAAACCGACATTCACCTTGCCTGCATCCTCCGGTGCGTCGGAAAGGCAGACGGAAGGAACGCCCCGCTGTTTCAGGCTCTCTGCAAACCCGCGGGATTTCAGCACCGTACTCATCATAATATAGGGGGTAATCCCCTCGGCCAGAAGGTTCTGCAGATCCTCGATCAGGCGGTCAAGGCTTCGGTTGTACGAAGTGACCCTGCGCACCGGCACCTGCCTGTGGGGGACACCGGGAAAACTACCGGTATCCAGTGCTGCAACCGCCACCGGGCTTTCCTTTTCTTCCTTCGCCCATATCTCATCCGGGCTCCAAAGCTCTTCCCTGAAGTCCTGCCCTTCTTTATATAAATGTTCCAGCGTTTCCTTCAGCGCGCCGGGTTCATCCAGCACAAACATCGTATCAGCTGCGCCGTATTCCCGCAGGTACGCATCAAATCCTTCATCGCCCGTGCGCACCTGCAGCGGAACGATCTTCAGCCGGTCTGCGTTGCCCAGGGACCGTCTGGTATTGATATCAAAAAAACGGATACCGTCAATATCCTCATCGAACCACTCGATGCGCGCCGGATTGACGCTGTTCAGGGGAAACACATCAAGGATGCCGCCACGGACCGAAAACTGTCCGATGGTATCCACTTCATCGGTCCGTTCATAACCCATAGATGCCAGCTTTTCTATAAAAAGGGTCTGTTCCATGGTCTCCCCCACAGAAATTTCAAAGCTGTACCGGGACAGCCCGGAAGGACGAGCCTGTTTTTGCAACAACGCTTCCGCCGTGACGAACACAATTCCCTTTTCTTCCCCGGCAATCATGCGAAGGGCAGCCGACCGTCCCGCCTGGATTTCCAGATTCCGGCTGTCTGCCTGCACCCGGGGCAGGTTCACTGGGTAAAATTCCTGCACCGGCAGATCCGGATACAAAAAGGCCATCGTCTGCCGGTATTCCCTGACCGCATCCCGTCCGGACACCAGCAATACCATCGTCCCGGCCTTTACTGTCTCTTTCAGCGCGCACAGGTACAGGGCTTTGATGGTTCCATCCAGCCCTGTCAGCACACAGCCCTCTTTCTTTTTATACAACGCCGCCGCTTCCTGCAGTTCCCGGATCGCAGCGATGCGTTCCATGAGTCGTTCTTTCATATGGATCGTATTGGTAAATCAGTTTTTATTTAAAAAAGAGGTCAGGGCAAGGCCATGACCTCTGTATTATGGTATCACAAACCCATCGATTCCGCAAGAAACCAGATCGTCATCCTGTTTAAGGAACCGCTGCGTAACCGCCAGTGTGTTAATTTTTCCGCAACAATGCCTTTGCTCCCAACGAAGCACGGCTCACTAAAGACGTAAACCGGTTAACGCGTGTTGCTCCCGCGGCAATTCCTTTGCGCCACAGTATCAGAACAATCTCACGGAAAATTGCCCGCTCCCGTCCTCCAGCTTGTGAACCGCGTCCACGAACCGGATCGTTCCTGTCTTATACCGCATGGAGATGCTGTGGGTGCGGACACCGCCGCCAAAATAACGGACGCCTTTCAACAGGGTGCTGTCAGTGATGGCAGTCGCCGTGAACATGCAGTCATCGCCCTTCACCATGTCATCGATGGTCAGTACCTGGTTGATCTCCCGGATTCCCATCTTGTAACACCGCTGCAGCTGTTCCTCGCTTTCCGGACAGAGACGGGCCTGCATATCGCCTCCCAGACATTTCAGGGCCGCCGCAGCCAATACGCCTTCCGGCGCCCCGCCCTTGCCGATATACATATGTACGCCCGTGCCTTCAATGCCGGCGTTCACGATTGGGTTCACATCGCCGTCGGTAATCAGCACGATACGGGCGCCGGCCCTGCGGATCCGTTCAATAATCTCCGCATGCCGCGGACGGTCCATGACCACAACGGTGATATCATCAATACCGCGCTGCAGGGCCTTTGCCACACGCTGAAGGTTATCCTCCACCGGCGCATTGATATCGATGCAGCCTTTGGCCCGGGGGCCGACTGCAATCTTTTCCATGTACATATCCGGCGCATGGAGGAGACAGCCTTTCGGCGCGATGGCAATAACGGCGATGGATCCCGGCAGCCCTTTGGCTACCAGGTTCGTACCCTCCACAGGGTCTACCGCGATGTCCACTTCATCCCCGCCGGCGCCGACCTTTTCCCCGATGTACAGCATGGGAGCCTCATCCAATTCCCCTTCCCCAATGACAACGGTCCCGGAGATATTCACCGTATCAAACATCTTGCGCATGGCGTCCACCGCCAGTCCATCCGTATAATTCTTATTTCCCTTGCCTACGCTTCGGGCCGCCGCAATAGCCGCCCATTCTGTCACACGGACAAATTCCAGTGAAAGTTCCCTTTTCATGCCGCTACCGCCTTTCTCTTTCTTCAAGTTGCAGTCTGCGCGAATACAGATTTTTCTACCATGTCCGTTTTACTGTCACGGAGCATGACCAGTCCTTGTCATGGCGTCCCCGCTCAAATGCCGCGTCCCCGCCTACCGTCCATCCTTTGCCGAATGCCACTTCCCCGCCGACGGACAGCAGGTAATGTGTCTTGTCCTGTACGTTCCGCATCTCATAGGTGTTCGCGCTGTCGCCCAGGTATCCGTACCGCAGCTTCGGATCCGCTCCCGTGAAGGCATGTTTCACCCCCACACGGGCCGCATAGCTTCCGCCTGCCAGGTACCGTTTGAATTCCACCCCGGCACCCATGGCTATATAATCGTTGTTCTTACTGCTCACGTCCTGCCCGTATATGCCCGCGCCTTCCTCGCTGTAACCGTCCTGCCACAGCCTTGAGATCTGCGCGTTCACATAAGGACGGGTGTGCCATGTTTTGTTCTGTCCGCCCTGCAGGTCATACCGGTATTCCCCGCCTGCTTCCAGCAGCCGGCTGTGATATCTGGCGCGGGCCGTCTGCCCCATCACGCCCCGGTGCAGCTTGTTGCGCATCCATCCGTAGTCCACAAACACCATGCCTTCGCTCTTGTCCCTGCTGTATCCCGCATAGATGCCTACCCGCGTATCCCGCAGCTCGTTTCCGGCCGTCCGGTCCGCGAACCCGGTCGTCCCGTAGCCGGCGAACACGCCGGCCCGCCAGTTCTTCCCGTACGCCTTGTCCCAGCCCAACAACGTCGCCGAGCTGTGGTAGTCCACATCGTTCCGCATATCGCCCCAGTTCTTCCCGAACTTCAGCCAGATGTCGTCCTCTGCCGGCTCCACCGCCTTCACCGATACCGGCACGCCGTCCCCGGCTCCGTCATCCAGTTTCTGCACCGGTATCGTTACGCTGACGTCCTTCGTGGCAAACGCTTCCGTCAGGCGCGTTGACAGGATATGCTGTGTCAGCGTGCTCCGCTGCGCCAGCGCCATGCTCTTCGCCGCCGCGTTGGAAGAAATCGCCGACAGCGCTTCTTTCGCCTCTTCCGGCGAAAGGGTGAACAGCGGCCGCATCTCGTTGCGCCGGTCGTCTCCCGCCGCCGTCAGGTTGTTGTACATCGCCATCATGGCGCCGTAGGTCTCCGCCTGCGTTGCATCCGTGGCGCCCAGGTTGTTGGCCGCCTTGGAGGAAACCTCCGCGGTATTGCCATTCACCGCGCCGATCTCGTCCAGCATGCCGAACTTGTACGGCGCGTCTTCCGTATTCGCTACGGATCCGCTCACCGCATTCGCCTTCAATACCGTAAACGTTTCACGGCAACATATACTGGGCGGTCACATTGGAACCGTCAATGACCGCGGCGCCGCTCACCTCGATGGTCCCGGCGTCGCCCCCGGCCATGCCCTGCAGCGTGCCGTCGGAGATCAGTTTCCCGGTGATGCGCATGGAGGTAGTGTTACTCATTGCCCCGATGGTACCGTGGCTGACAAAGTTTCCCGTGTCCGTGACAGTCAGCCGATCTTCAAAATCCTCCGCCACCTTGTCCGACATATCGTGGACTGTATAGCTGCCGCCCAGCAGCGTGGCGCCCTGCGCCACCGTCACACCCACCACGTCGGCCTTCCCGCCGTAGACCAGGGTCCCGCCGTTCACGTGCAGCTTCATGTTGTCCGGGCCGGTGATGTTGCCGTTATACGCCATCGTCGCATTAAAATTCAGGTCCGTCACCAGATCGGGGATGTAAGCATCGTAGGCGTAACCGTCGCTCCCGGTCTTTCCGTTGTACTGGAGGAGCAGGGCGGGCGTTTTTTGGGTAACGGTTTTTGTCTTAACATTCGGGTCACTTTCGTATTCATCAAGAAGTTTCTTCTGTTCAGCTTCAGGCAAATTAAAAAAATCTTTTACTGATATCGTCGGATGGTGTTCTTCCATCCAGACATCGAACTTCGGAATTCTTTCCGTCTCGGTTTTGGTCGCGCCGTCATAGCTTCCGTCGGTGTTGAAATGTTTCCAGTCCGAAGTGATGTTGCCGCTGATGGAGGCCCCGTCTTTTATATTGATGTCCTTCACAAACGCGTTCCTCGCGATATAGATCGCATTTTCCGCGCCGGACAGGGAACCGGACAGGTTATATTCTTTTACCAGCGGACCGTTTAGTTCATCCTTGCCCGCGTTATATTGGGAGGAATCCATGTCCGTCAAATTCAAATTTTCAGACGAGATAATTTCTCCGGTGCCTTCTTCCACGGTGCGTTTAAAGCGAATGTAGGAACCGCGGTATTCATCCGTTGCCCCATTGGTGCTGGAACCGAAATCAAACCGGATGCCCGTGCCGCCTTTCCCGTTCGCGGTCACCGAACCGGCCTGGTCGATCACCTGGTCGCGCCCGTAGGCGATCAGGATGCCGTTCCCCCGCAGGCCGTCCGCCTGGATCTTGGTGGACTTCGGGATCACCAGCGTATTTTGCATGCCGTCCACCCGCACGCCGGTACCGCCCGTACCGACGGTGAGGATGTCCGCCGCCTGCGTCACGTTGTTTCTGGAACCGTAAATGTGCAGACCGATGCCCAGCGGCACCGCGCTGGCTTTCCCTTCCACATAAGCGGTGCCTTCCGCGTTTCTGGCAGAATAGCCCTGTGTATTGTTGATAGTCTTGCCGTCCCCGTATACGGAATAGCCGAAATACGCCTTGCGGTCGAGGTCGTAGCCCAGATCCTGCATTACGGCCAGCTCCACCTCCATAAAGGCGGCATAGTTGCTGTAGGATCTGTGGCTCATCATGCCGGACGTCTGGAGGTGGGAGCCTTCAAAGCTAGTGTCTTCCCAGCCATTGACCGGAACACCGGATACCCCGAAAAAGGTTGCGCCGGCCAGTGCGTCCGTTACATTTTTTCCCACAAAAAACGCCTTGCCGTTTCTTCCTTCGCTACTTTCTTCATTGTCTGTGTTGTTCACAATAAAGAAATCTTTTTCCTGCAGCTTGGGGTTCTTTTTCTTTTCTTCCGCAAAGCCTTTGGAGGAAAGAATCACCATTCCCGGTTTGGCCGGGTTCAGGTTTTGGTCCACCAGATGCTGGTTCCATAATCTCGGATCCGTAGCGTCGAGGGCGAACTTCATCATGGCTTCCCCGGTGGTTTTTGATTTTATAATTTCTTCATCGGTCTGCGGCGTATAGGGCTTCCCGTTTTCGTCTATATAGTCCACTGCTTTACCGATGCCCAAAGCGTGTCCCAACTCGTGCCGGAAAGTGCCTACAAAATCCGTAGCCTGCTCGTTGGTGGGCAGCACCGTGTCCGCATCCATCCACCAGCCTTCTACAGCGCCCTTGCGGTTTCCGCCCATATACTGGCCTATGTTGATATCGCTGTAGGCATATGCCCCGTCCTTTATATCATCCTTGATGGCCGCGTCAATAAAGTCGCCCAGCTTCTTACCGTCCTGGATTTGCATCGCAACATAACTGAGATTTGTTTCTTTGGGATCCTCATTTTTTAGATCAAATGAAGTTGATGATGCGCTGGCATTCTGTTCATTTTTTGTCGTTCTCACAAAAATCTGCCAGGGCTGCTGGTTTTTCGCTCTGAGTCCCAGTATATCCACCCAGTACCTGGTGCTGTCTACAACCGAGGCGGCCAGGGCTGGATCCAGTGTGAAATCAGCTTTGCTCACCTGATTCTCGACCCCCTCGCCTTGGCTCAGGAACTGTAATTCCGCCATATGCCTGCCGCTGTAGTCCACATAGACCGGCGCCTGCTTAAACGCATAGCCATAAGCAGGGGTGGCCAGCAGGGTGGCCAAAACAGCAGCCGTCAACAATTTGTTTCGTTTTCCAGACTTGTTCATACTAAAATCCCCCCCCAAAAAAATTTCAGTTTCTCACAAAAAAGTTCCCCCGCCGCAAAACATCTGCCAGGGCGAGGGTATTTTCCTCTATTCCCCATAGCGCAACGCCGCTGCGATAAAGTCCCGGAACAGGGGATGCGCATGGGTGGGACGGGACTTGAATTCCGGATGGAACTGACAGCCCAAGAACCACGGGTGTTCACTCCCGGGCAGTTCCACGATTTCCACCAGACGGCCGTCCGGGGAGATACCGCCCAGAACCAGCCCCTTCTCTGTCATCACTTCACGATATTCATTGTTGAATTCATAACGATGGCGGTGCCGTTCATACACTAAAGGCTCGCCATAGGCCTTGTCCGTCAGCGTGCCGGGATACACCTTGCAGGGATACAGGCCCAAACGCATGGTGCCGCCCTTGTCTTCAATATCCACCTGGTCCGGCATCAGGTCGATCACTGCGGGAACGCCTTCCCTGAACTCGCTGCTGTTTGCGTCCTTCAGGCCGCAGACATTCCGCGCAAATTCGATAACAGCACACTGCATACCCAGGCAGATGCCGAAGAATGGGATCTTATGCTCCCGGGCGTAACGCACCGAGGAAATCTTCCCTTCAATCCCACGGTCGCCGAAACCGCCCGGAACCAGAATTCCGTCCACGCCTTCGAAGACCTTATCCATATCTGTGCCCGGCGCTTCGATCTTCTCCGCATTGACCCAGCGGATCTCGATCTCCGTCTCATTATGGACCGCCGCGTGTTTCAGGGATTCCGTAATACTGATGTAAGCGTCCTGCAGCTCCACATACTTGCCCGCCACGGCGATGGTGACCTTGCGGTCATAATGCTTCAGGATACGCGAAACCATATCGTGCCAGCCGGACATATCCTTGGGTTGCAGCGGCATATCCAGCTTCCGCAGCACAATGTCATCCATGTGCTGGTCTTCCAGCAGCTGGGGCACCTCGTAAATGCTCTTTGCCGTCAGATTCTGAATGACTGCTTCCTTGTCCACGTCGCAGAACATAGCCAGCTTGGCGATCATATCTTCCGACATGGGATGCTCGCTGCGGCACACCAGAATATCCGGCGTAATGCCGATGCTGCGCAGCTCCTTGACGCTGTGCTGGGTAGGTTTCGTCTTCAGCTCGCCCGCGGCGCCGATGTACGGAACCAGCGTAACATGGATGTACAGCACGTCATTTTTCCCGACGTCCTTTTTCACCTGGCGGATAGCTTCCAGGAACGGAAGGCTTTCGATATCGCCCACCGTGCCGCCGATCTCGGTGATGACGAAATCCGCGTTCTCGTTATTGCCGACCCGGAACACCCGGGATTTGATCTCGTTTGTAATATGAGGGATGACCTGTACCGTGCGGCCCAGATAATCACCGCGCCGTTCCTTGGTGATGACCGACTGGTAAATCTTGCCGGTTGTCACGTTGGAGCTCTTGGACAGGTTGATATCGATAAACCGTTCGTAATGGCCCAGGTCCAGATCCGTTTCCGCGCCGTCGTCCGTGACAAATACCTCACCGTGCTGGTAAGGACTCATGGTCCCCGGATCGATGTTAATATACGGATCGAATTTCTGCACCGTCACCTTAAAGCCCCGGCTCTTCAGCAAACGCCCCAGGGATGCCGCCGTGATTCCTTTTCCCAGCGAGGAGACCACGCCGCCTGTCACAAAAATATACTTGGTTGCCATTCCGTTACCTGTCCCTTCCGGCCGACACTCCCAGTCGGCCAATCCACCGTTCCGCTTACAGGGGGCCCGCGGAACCGCCGATCAGTCCCGCATTTCCGCCGCCATGAACCCGCAACCCATAAAGCCTGCATATCCCCAGTTGCGAACCGGATACTTGCACATTAAATACTTACTAATATTATAGAAATAAAACAGAGGAAACTCAAGTTAAAATTTACAGCCTTGCAAAATCTATCAAATTTCATCCTATTCCCGGCAAACTGTTACATTTTCTCCGGGGCGGATACGCCCAAAATGGACAATGCATGCCGTACCACATGCCCTACGGCCAGCACCATGGCAAGCCGCGCCTGCTGCAGTTCCCGGTTCACCCCCAGTATACGGCACTGGTTATAGGCAGAGTGGAACAAGCCGGACAGGTCGTACACATAATGCGCCACATGCTGGACCGCCCTCTCTTTCGCCGCCAGCGCCAGCATCTCCGGGTACTCGCCCAGCTTCTTGATCAGGTCGACCTCCACCGGTTCCCGCAGCAACCTGTAGTCGCCCCTGCCCTCCACGGGGATCCCCGCTTCCGCCACCTGACGCAGGATGCTGCAGATACGGGCGTGGGCATATTGTACGTAAAATACCGGGTTGTCGTTTGTTTTTTTCTTGGCCAGGTCCAGATCAAAATCCAGCTGGCTATCAATAGAACGCATCACAAAGAAGAAGCGCGCCGCGTCCGCCCCCACTTCGTCGATCAGCTCGTTCAGGGTGACGCTCTGGCCGGTCCGCTTGGACATCTTCACTTCCTGCCCGTCGCGGAGCAGCCGCACCATCTGCAGCACTAAAATTTCCAGCTGCTCCGGGTGAAAACCCATGCACTGCATGGCCGCTTTCATCCGGGCGATATACCCGTGATGATCTGCGCCCCACAGGTTGATGACCCGGTCAAAACCCCGGTTGAATTTATTGGTATGATAGGCAATATCCGCCGCAAAATAGGTAGGCACCCCGTTATCGCGGATCACCACGCGGTCCTTGTCGTCCCCGAACTCCGTGGACTTCAGCCACAGGGCCCCGTCCTTCTCATACATGTATCCTTTGGCCAGCAATTCATCGCAAGCCTCCCGGATCTTGTTCCCGTCATGCAGCGTCTTTTCGCTGAACCATACGTCGAAACGCACGTTGAAACGTTCCAGATCTTCCTTCAGCGCAGCCAGCTTTTCCTGATAGGCGATGGTCTTGAACTGTTCCAGCCGTTCCGCTTCGTCCATCTGCAGGAACCGGTCCCCGTATTTGTCGATGATCCGCCGGGCCGTGTCAATGATATCATGGCCGTGATACCCGTCCTCCGGAAATTCACAGGGCTTCCCCAAAAGTTCCAGATACCGGGCGTTGACGGACCGGGCCAGATTGTTCATCTGGTTGCCCGCATCATTGATGTAATATTCCTGCTCCACGTCATACCCTGCCGCCTTCAGCAGGTTCGCCAAAGAACTGCCCACCGCGGCGCCCCGCCCGTGTCCCACATGTAACGGGCCGGTGGGATTGGCGCTGACATATTCCAGCTGGATCTTTTCGTCGGAAGCCTTCGGGAGGTTTCCGTAATTTTCACCGGCCTCCACGATGTGGGCCAGCATATCATACACCCAGTCCGGATCCAGAAAAAAATTAAGGAAACCGGGCCCGGCAATCTCTATCTTTTTCACATACGCGCAATCCAGGTTTTCCACAATGTACTGTGCCAGTACGCGGGGATTGCACCGCAGCGCCCGGGCCGACTGCATGGCAAAATTGGTCGCAAAATCGCCGAACTCTTTCTTCGGCGGAACCGTCAGCTGCACCTCCGGCAATGCGCCTTCCTTTACCACACCGGCCGCAATGGCGTTTTGCGCCGTTTTCACAATCGCGTCAGTCAAGATTGCTTTTATATCCACAACAAGATTCCTCCACCATTTTTTAAATTCTTTGCTGAAACTATCGCAGGTCCACCGTGATGGTCGTCACGATCCGGTTCACGTCGGCCTCCCCATACGCAAGGTCGTACTCCAGCCGGATCTTCCAACCGCAGGGGATCTTTCTGACCCGGACCCGTTTCGTCCTTGTCTCCACGGGAAGCACGAGATACGGTGTCCGATAATCCCCGGCACAGCTGCAGCCTTCCGCAAATTCCTGCCGCATGGAATACATCCCGTGACGGATCAGCAGCACCTGGGAGCCGTTCCATTTCAGGGTCGTCGAAGTACCGGACATACCGGACGCTTCCGTTTCCTCATAACGTGCATAGCAATACCCGTTCTTTTCCGTAAAGGTACCGTCATTCACCGTTTCCAGCCGGGACGTTCCCTCTCCGGTGCGGGAAATCCCCGACACCGTAATCTTTGCCTTCTGCATGCGCCCTCCGGAAAAATAACGTTATACCAGACAGAAACCTGTCACTACATCAAAAACTGTCACAGGCCATGCAAATGCACAACCTGATGACAGTTTTACATACAAACGATCCTTTTGCGCTGTGCCATACCGCAGCCGGTTACAGCGAACGCTCCATCTCCTCAAACTCTTTTATAACTTCTTCGTCCGGCTCGGTCATAAGGCTGACCGCCACCAGCACGAGGAAGCTGATCAAAAACGCCGGCAGCAGTTCATAGATGCCGAACACGCCGCCCAGGGGCGCTACCAGGAACTTCCATACGAAAATCGATACACCGCCCGCCACCATACCGGCCAGCGCCCCTTCAAAGGTGGCCCGTTTCCAGAACAGGGAGGCCAGTACCAGCGGGCCGAAGGACGCGCCGAAACCGGCCCAGGCAAAAGCTACGATCTTGAAGATCGAACTGGAAGGATCCCGGGCGATGATCATGGCCAGGATCGATATAACAATAACCGTTACACGGGCTGCAAACATGCTCTGCCTCTGGCTTAACGCTTTTTTCTTCGAATTAGCCTGCATGGTTCCCTGCAGGATGTCCTGGCTTACGCTGGAAGCCGCCGCCAGCAGCTGGGAGTCCGCCGTGGACATGGTGCTCGCCAAAATGCCCGCCAGCACCAGGCCGGCGCCGATGGCCATCAGCGGTCCATGGGCCGCAATGGTATCGGCAATCTGGATGATAATGGTCTCCGTGTTGGAGTCCGTCAGGTTCTTCACCATCCCGGCAGACGTCATGGCTTTCCCTACGATACCGATGGCAACCGCCACGAACATGGCGATCAGCACCCAGCCGGACGCCACCCTGCGGGACAGGGCCAGCTTCTTTTCATCTTCAATCGCCATGAACCGGAGCAGGATGTGGGGCATGCCAAAATATCCGAGACCCCATGCCATGGTGGAAACAATAGTCAGGAATGTATACGGCGCCGCGCTCTGCGTCTTCACCACATAGGTCTCCGAAAAGGACAGATACCCGGGCAGCGACCGGGCATTGGCGAGAACCGCGTCCACGCCGCCGGTCACCAAGGTGGAATAGACCAGAACGAACAAAAGCGCGAAGGTCATGATGATGCTCTGGACAAAGTCCGTGGTGGAAGCCGCCAGGAACCCGCCCGCCGCTGTATAGGACACGATGACAATGGCCGAAAGCACCATGGCCGTCATATAATCCGCGCCGAACAAAGTACCGAACAGCTTGCCGCAGGCCGCGAAGCCGGACGCGGTATACGGGATAAAGAAAATGACGATGATTGCCGCCGCAAAGGCGGAAAGTATCTGGCGGTCATCATGATACCGCGCGGAAAAGAACTGGGGCAGCGTGAAGGAATCGGTGATTCGGGTGTACACACGCAGCCGTTTTGCCGTAAACAGCCAGTTCAGGTACGTACCGATGGCCAGGCCGATACTGGTCCAGCCCACATCCGCCAGGCCGGACAGGTACGCAAGACCCGGCAGACCCATCAACAGGTAGCTGGACATATCCGAGGCTTCCGCGCTCATAGCCGTCACCAGCGGTCCAAGCTGGCGTCCGCCCAGATAAAAATCGGAAGCTGATTCGTTTTTCTTTGCGTAATAGAACCCGATCAGCAGGACGAAGACCAGGTAAAAGGCGATAGTCGCCACAATTAAATACAATTGCGAACCCATAATCAAAACCCCTCAACTTAAATTTTCGCACGGGCGCATCCCCTGCACCGGAAGGCATACACAGTACGGAACGACGGACTGCCGCCGCACCGTGGGCCGCGCCTGTCCGGGAACAGGACGGTTACCGCATGTTCTCAATAATATCCTCGAAATTATTGATCAGGAGCGGGTGCCCGGTGACGCTCAGATCCCGGAGCACATAACCGTAGGAGTCATACCAGGTATCGGCCAGCTTCATCTCCAGCCCTTCCTTTTCAAACTCTTCCACCATCTTCAGGATGAAACGGTTTACCACGCCTTCCTTATCCGTGTTCAGCGGGATGATACGGGTCTCCGGCTCAAACTCTTCCACCGTCAGGTCCCAGCCCCCGGGGATGGGCGGACGGCGGTCTGCCTTAATAAAATAGTTTTTGAAAAAACCGACATAGGTCCCCATGGGGTCAAACATCTTCGCCTTGATCAGGGGATATCCGTTCTTGTTCCCCCACTTTACGATTTCCTCAGAAACTTCATTATTATGGACAACGCTCGGCAATTCGCCTTTTTTTACAACTGCCATTCTAAACCCTCCTCCTCTATCCTGCCATCTGCCGCACGCGCGGCGGGCCTTTGGCCGGCAAACACATCGTCCCGGCATCCGGACTTTGATCGTGTTATCGGCGCATACGGTTTTCCGCGCATATATTATTATTTTACATGATTTTAATGATTATTTCAATTTATCTTTCCGTTTTATTTTGGCCGGTTCCCGTTCCCCGCTGCTCTTCCCGGTACGCCCCCGGTATCTCCCGGATCCCGTTAAATTTTCACGGGTCGTTCTTCACCGTTCCCCGCGGCGCTTCCCGGTATGCCGCCAGCATCTGCAGGAACTGTTTCCACAGATCCTGCACCAGCACAAGGGAGGCCTCCGAACGTGCACCCTGCCAGCTTATGAAAGAACGAACCTCTTCCTGCAGCGCCGCGTCCTCCGGCTGCTTCGCAGCGATCCCCCGGACCCAGACCGCGTTGACGTAATCGTCGTGCAGCAGCCCCAGCACATCCTGCAGCTGCTTCAGCTGCCGATGCAGATCCGGCGGAAATTCCGCAGGACTGATCGCCTGGGTCACATACCGGAACCGTTTTGTCCGGATGCGGAGCCCGTGCAGTTCATCCATATCCGAAAAATCCGAAACCGCGCGGTCCAGTTCAAAAAATTTGCCGCACCACGCGTCGATCTTCCGCTTCACAAAACGGCGCATCGTTTCCTTCCCGGCCCGTTTCGGCGCCACATCCTGCACCGCATCCAGCCAGAGCAGGAACACCGCCAGCTTTTCCGTATGGGCGTTCAGGTCCGTATTCGCGTAAAACCGCTCCATCTCTTCCCGGCGCAGCTGCAACAGACGGTCCAGCAGCAGGCCGCCGTTTCCGGAAGCGTCCCCTTCCGTTTCCCGCTGCCGGCATGCCTGGATCAAAACATCCAGCTCCCGCAGATTGGTCAGTGAATCCGCTTCCTTCCGGAAGAACCTCTTCCAGTCCTCCGACGGTCCCTCCGGCAACCCTTCCCTGAAAAATGAGAAACAGGAGCGAAGCCGCCGGATCCTCACCCGCAGCTGCCGGGCCAGCGTCCGGTTGTCCGGATTGCTGTACACCAGATGCCAGTGCCGACTGATGGCCAAAACCTGGCCGGCAAGGTGGCGCTCCATGGCCTTCAGCCGCCCAATATCCCCGGGGACCCCGGGAAACGGCCGGCCCGCCAGTAAATCCAGGCGCTTCTCCATATCCGGTTCCGCCAGCACGAAGCGGTCCCTGCCGGACAGCAGCCTGTGCACCGCCGCCAGTGCCTGCGCCTCGCCACCGGGCTTACAGCTGATCTCCACATCCGCCAGACTGTCCAGATGGGACTCCGCCAGCAAAATACCCTCCAACGTGCGCACCCGGTACGGCAGCGACGCGGCGCCTTGCAGCCGGTTGCGGCGGAAACGGGCGCTCCGGTTCCCTCCATATTCTTTTTCCTGCAGCCTGCCCTGTACTACGCTGAGTCCCAGCCGCGCCGCCACATCCTCCGAAAAGGTATCCGGGCGGGCGATGTCCACACCGTGAAGGCAAAGTTTCAATGCCAAATTATTCCACCTGCGCCAGCATCGGCTGCCCCGAAAGGGCAGCGATGATATTCTGCGCCGTCACCAGCGCCATCTCGTCCCGTGTCTCCTCCGTCGCGGAAGCGATGTGCGGCGTCACCGTGATATTCGGCAGCGTCAGCAGCGGATGATCCCCCGGCAGGGGTTCCGGATCCGTCACGTCCAGACCGGCAGCCGCCACCTTCCCGCTCTTCAGTGCATTATACAGCGCGGCGGTATCCACCACCTTGCCCCGGGAAATATTCACGAAACGCACCCCGTCCTTCATGGCGGCAAAGGCCGCCTCATCAAACATCCCCGCCGTCGACGGGTTCAGCGTGACCGCCGCGACGATAAAATCAGAGGCGCGCAGCAATTCTTCACGGGAAACGTACCGGGCACCGAAAGCCGAATCGTCCAGACGGCGGCGGCGGTTGTGGTAGATGACGCGCATGCCGCTGACCTGCGCGCGGCGGGCGATGGCGCTTCCGATATCCCCAAAGCCCACGATGCCCAGCGTCTTGCCGTACAAATCCACGCCCATGCCCGGGGCCTTCCGTTCACCCCACAGCCCCGCCTTCGTGTGCAGGTGCCCCCGCACAACGCCCCGGGCCGTGTCGATCAAAAGGGCGTAGGCAAGATCCGCCACCGCGTTCACCAGCACGCCGGGGGTGTTCCCGATCTTCACGTGATGGGCCCGGCAGGCCGCCACATCAAAATTGTCGTACCCTACCGAAGCCTGGGCGACGACCTGCAGCTTCGGCGCCTTTTGCAGCAGTCCTTCATCAATGCGGATATTTCCCGCGGAATACAGCGCGTCCGCTTCCTTCAGCCATTCGTCCCACTGCGCCGCCGGTACCCGGCCCCGCTCCTGCCAGCTCCGCAGCGTCACCTTGTCCTGCAAAAAAGCAAGCGCCGCCGGACGGATCTTCCCGCTGCAAATTACGATTTTATCTTTCAGGTCCATTCGCAACCTCCTGTCGTACATCGCGTTCCTGTTTATCGGTAAAAATAAAAAAATGAGACAGCGCAACCTGTCCCATCTATTGTAACATACCGGAGCTAAAATCTGAACCAAAGATTAATTTTTTCCAATTTATTTCCGTTTTTTTTGACGCGGATCCGAAAAACATGTAACAAACGTTCTATTTTTTAATAATTTTACGCGTAGAAGAAAATCTGTTTCGCCAGCAGGATCGCCAGCACAAAGGTGGCCACCAGCTTTCCCAGCATGGCGACGAACTGCATCTTGGCCGCCTCCCAGGCCACCATCCCCGCGTGCTGCAGGTTATGGGACCGCATGTATTCGTACAGATAGGCCATGGAAAAAGCGCCGATGGCACCGCCGATGACGCTGCCCGCAAGGGGGAACGCCGTCGTCCCCAAAACGGTGCCCGTAAAGGTTCCGCAGCCGATCAGGAATACGCCCCACCAGGAAACACTTCGGACCGTGCGCTTGATGCCGAAGAAGGACAGCACAAATTCCCATATCTCGCCAAGGGCATAAATCAGGATCACAGCGGATATGATACGGATATCAAAATATTTGGACGGATCGTAGAACGCAAAGCCCAGGGAGCATCCCACCATCAGCGTATTACCCGGCAGATCGAACAGGGACAGGGCCACCGCCAGCAGGATGAGGAATACCGCGGCAAGCCATTCCAGCATATGGGAATCCGCCATCCCGGAAAAACCCGACAAAATCTGTTCCATGAACTTCTCCTTTCCCAACTGCGCACTAACAGCGCGTCCGCATTTCCAATCACCAACAGGCCGCGTTGCAAACGCCACAACCTTCCGCGCAACGACGCGCCTTTTTTCATTCACCCGCAACCACCTTCAGGCGAAAACCATTATAGCACGGTGGGAATAAAAAATATTGAAACTTATGTGAACTATGGGACAGGACACAAAATATTTACAAACCGGACACGGCGCCGCAATCCCCGGCAAAGATGAAGGCACGCCGCAAAACATCCGTATATCGCGATGATTGTGCGGAAGGCCGATCCCGGCGACCCAAAAAAATACCCGCCTTATGAAATAAGGCGGGCGTCCTGTTTTACCTGATCAGATTACTTTTTGGCTTTTTTTCCAGCGCTCTTTTTCGGTTTTACATTGACAGCTTCTTTGAAAGCTTTGCCGGCTTTGAATGCGGGAACGGTGGCAGCGGCGATCTTGATTTCCTTGCCGGTCTGCGGATTTTTGCCAACACGGGCAGCACGTTCACGGGCTTCAAAGGTTCCGAAGCCGATCAGCTGTACTTTACCTTTTTCGGCAACCGTCGCGATAACCGCATCGGTAATGCCTTTCAATGCTTTTTCTACGTCTTTCTGGGTCAGTCCGGCTGCCTCTGCAGCGGCTGCTACGAGTTCTTTTTTGTTCATAACAAAAACTCCTTTTCAAAAAAAATTTTGTGAGAGAATATAACTTCTGGGTACATCATTATAATAGCAGTATTCATCAAGGTTTGCAATACCTTATCCAAATTATTTCGAAAAACTTTTCCACATTTTTTCATTTACACATTTTGCCTGCATCGACTCAGTTATTCTGCCTGAAAATCCGCCGACATCACTGCTTTTCTTTCGGCTCCGGTTTCTGCTTCTTGGCCTTCTTCTCTTTTTTCTGCGCGCCTTCCTTCGGTCCTGTTACACTGTCCTTCGATTCCTACAGGCTCTCCCTGACGGAATCTTTCACCGCTTTCTTCGTTTCCTTTTCCACATCCGTCAGAAATTCAATAAAATTCGTAATTTCCGTAACCTTCCATTTTCCGCTGTCCATCTGCTCCATCCGCAAATCCAGATTGAAATCCTTATCCGCCTTCACCTCATGGGTCAGGATGGTCACATCCGCCGTCCCGTTTCCTTTCTGTTTCACCGTTACATCCTTGAACTTCAGATTGGAGATGTCCAGCCTTTCTTTCAGCTTCTTTACCATGGGGATCCGGTCGGCTGTTTTGTTTTTCTTTTTCGCCGGCTGCCCGTCGGTTAACTGCGCTTTCTGCAGGCTGACCGGCTGCGCCTTCTGCCCGCTTGCATTTTCTGCAGGCCGGACCTTTTCCTTTTTCACGGATTCCAGCGTCGCGTCCTTCATCGCCTGCACAACCGTCGGCTTCACCGCCCTGATAATGGTGGCGGCAAAGGGATCGACCCCGATTTCCGACTTCCCCTTCAGCCCAAATTTAATCAAATCGTCGATACCTTTGCTGTAAATACTGTCCAGGTCCACATGTTCCTCAAACAAAACCGTATCGTGGCTCTGCACCGCTTTATTAATAAGGTACAGCGAATAATGCGGCGTCTTCACCACATACAGGAAAAAGACGGCAAGCCCCAGCACCAAAAGGGTCACGGCCCCCATCCCGATTTTTTTCAACATAATCAACAACCCTTCCCTTCCTCTTTTACGGCGTCCCTCATACAAATCCCGGAACGCGGGCGCGATGGATCCAAACATCCAATACCGTTATGAATCAGCCTTCGGCGTCCCTCATATGAATCCCGGAACGCGGGCGCGGTGCCCTGCGTCCCTGTCCTGTGTAACATTATAACAAAACTTTTGAAGAAACACTACCGCTAAAATAAACGGCAGTTTCGGCTGCATCATCTGACGGCGCAAGCCGCCTTCCTGTTCCCCGTCGCAAACACGGCAGCATCAACATGACAATTTTCGTTTCACCATCTGTCAACGTAAGCCTCCGCCTTCCCACTGCATTCACCGCCCGCCATGGATCGGGGTTTTCTTAATTTACGTTAACTTATAGGAAATTAAAGGTTGACTTAATGTTGAAACGGTACTATAATCTGTTCCGTAAACCAAATTTTATTTTCAGTTAACTATTACCTTGCACGCATCAACCACCATTTT
>CAJOKZ010000019.1 GCA_905235335.1 uncultured Succiniclasticum sp. | reverse complement strand
AGTACTTTTTGTGACTGACTGCGGCAATGTCCCTCAACGCAGCTACGGCTGCGCCTTCGGGCCATTTTCTTGTCAGTCGCAAAAAGCCCTCGGTCATCGCACAAACTCATTTAATCAGCGTCTCCTTAACTTTTCTTCAGCATTTCTGAACTTTCCGCAGAAAAAATTCAGGCCCGTCAGGCCAGTGTTCATGCGGAACAAAGCATTTTTTTGAACTTCCTGAACATTTTCCCCTATAATTCTTTCTTTATTATCTTTATAGGACCACTTAATATAAAAAATTCAGGAAGTTCAGCCAGGCACTGTAAAGCCCTTGTCCGTGCGGACTGAACTTTTCCTGTACTTCCTGAATTTCCTGTACTTTCCGAAAAATACCGGAAACAGCACTGCCATTTTCCGGTGCTTTTCAAGCTCATACAATCTTCGTTTTCATAAGCCCTTTTATCCTGACGGAAAATTGGCCGGTTTATGGAATTTCTTTGGAGCTTTTTGTTTTTGCTGCGCCTGTATGCGCAGAGTGGCGGAAGATACAATTCGTTTTTTATGGGGCGATGTGGTATAATATAATAGATTTAAAGCATAATTTCACTTGGCAGGCGGTATTTCCGAAGCCGGGTTGTCCGTTTGTTTTCGAGACCGGTTTCTATAAATATAAACAAGCCGGCTTGCGGCTGGGAAGGATTTCCGGTATTACTGCCGTAAAAACAATCTTTGTCGTATACGTGCCGCGGTCAGGGTGCAGAAGGCCTGCAGCATTTCTGTGGCAGTGTTTTTGAAGGAGAGGGGATTATATGGAGCTTCAGAAAATTTCTACCAAATACGCAGAGCTAAGATTGCAAATCGAAGCAATGACCGAAACAGCAGGGGAAAAAGACAAGACAACAATCTGGCGTTTTTTGGAAAAGATCATTGCCCTTGAAAATCTGCACTATGGCGTCACCAATTTCCGTTTTCTGCTGGAGGATGTGGAGGATGAGGAAAGCAGGTCCCTGATACAAAAACATTTCCATATCCTGATGACCACGGTTTACATCGATTATCTGAATGACATAATTGACGCGGCAGAAACCTGGAAGGTGGTTGGGTCGGATATGCGTGCGCTGCAGGTAACGATCCACAATACGCTTGTTCCGATCCGCGATTTTTATCAGGAGCAGTTTAATTTTTGATCCGTGGTTTCAAGGTCGTGCCGTTGACGGGGCCGGCGGATTGACAGGAGACGGATCGGAGTATCATTGCCTGACGGAAACGCCGGACCGCGTTGAACACAAAACGGGTTTTTCAAGAATAGAAAGGATTTTGATCATGGCTTGGACGTGTATCATAAAAGGAAAAGAAATCGGGGATGTGGACGGTGACCGCAGAAACTCGCAAAAGGTGGAACAGTACAGTATCTCTAAACAGGCGGTTTATATGAACGGGCAGTATCTTCCTGTTTCTGAGATCCGCTGCATCCGCGTCCAGCCTTCCGTATTCCGTCCCCGGCACAGCTGCGGGATCGGGATTCCCGTTTTTAAGATACGACTTGATTACGGTGGAGAAAAGCCGGTTGTGCTGATGATCGAGGACGAGGATAACGCGGATAAGGTTGTGTCCCTGATTTGTACATCCAATACGGATATCGCCACGGAATATTATTTTGATCCACGGACCGGCATGAGGCCGGAACGGATTTCACCGCCGCTGTACTGACGGAGTGTGCAGTGTGTCAACAGGCGGCGCCTGCATCAGCCGTTCACAAGACGCACCCGGTGTACGGTATATTTGATGCGGTGTTTTATTGAAAAATGGCCGGAATTTTTTTCTTTGGGTTGATATAACTTTTTACATTACAAGATAAAAAAGCATTACATAAAATATTCTTTCAGGAGGAATTCGATGAGCGCATTAATTAGCATTATCATGGTAATTGTTCTGGCGGTAGGGTCTGTTTTCGGATTTTATAACGGAATGGTCTCCGCCCGGGAAAATGTCGACAGCAAGTGGTCCCAGGTGGATAACCAGCTGCAGCGCCGCAGTGACCTGATTCCCAATCTGGTGAACACGGTGAAGGGATACGCTTCCCATGAAAAAGAAGTATTCCAGTCTGTATCGGATGCCCGGGCAAAAATGGCAGGCGCCCGGACGGTCGGAGACAAGCTGGCGGCCAACAATGAGTTGAACGGCGCCCTGTCCCGTCTGCTGGCGGTGGCGGAAAATTATCCCCAATTGAAGGCGGATCAGAATTTCCGGCAGCTGCAGGACGAGCTTTCCGGAACGGAAAACCGTATCGCGGTGGCCCGGAAGGATTACAACGATGCGGTGCAGGGATATAATACGAAGATCAAATCGCTTCCGTATTCGCTTTTTGCCGGGGCATTAGGTTTTACGGCGCGGGACTATTTCAAAGTGGAGGAAACGGCCAAACAGGTTCCAAAAGTCCAGTTCTGAGTTAAGGCTGGCAGGAGACCGGCTCCGTGCCGGGAAGGTTCGGAAAGTACGGTTTGATCATGAGAAACATTTTAAGACTGCTGGTTATTATTCTTCTGGCATGGGCGTACTTCAACGTTGATGAGTTACCCACAGGAAGGAATATACAGATTCCGCCGAAACCGTCTGCGTCTTCCGGCATTTATGTGCAGGATTATGCGGGCGTGATTTCTGCGCCTGCCCGCAGTTACCTGCAGGATCTGGGAAGACAGCTGGACCGGAAGACCACGGCGCAGCTTGTAGTGGTGACGGTAAACAGTCTGGACGGGGCGCCGCTGGAAGAGTATTCCCTGAAGATACTGCGGGACTGGGGAATTGGCAATAAGGAAAAGAATAACGGGGTGCTGCTGTTAATTTCCACCGGTGACCGGAAGTCCCGGGTGGAAGTGGGTTACGGTCTGGAAGGCGCGCTGACGGACAGCCTGACCGGGCAGATTCAGGATCAATATATGATCCCCTATTTCCGTCAGGGCACCTATGAACCGGGTATTGCGTACGGTTATGAGGCGTTGGCCTTGCGGATTGCGAAAGAGTATAACGTACAGCTGGCGGTCTCCGGGTATGCCAATCATTCTCCCGGATCGGTGAAGGCGGGGATCGGCGAATCTACGGAAACCCTGTTCAACCAGGCACTGGCGGAACAGAATGGGGCATCCCTGCCGGATAAAGGCGCTTCCGTCGGAAAGGAAGGACAGGCATCCGCGAATCTTGCTGAATCTCCGGGAGGACAGGACAAAAACGGGCAGCAGCCGGATACGCCTTCGGCAGGGGGACCGGGAAACGGGTTGCGGCAGGATACGGTTACGGGGAACGGAAATCCGGAAGGCTCGTCTTCCGCTCTTGCTTCTTCCAGTGCGAAAGCGGCAGGCGTACTTGGTGTTTTCCTGGGAATGGCAGAGTATCTTGTCGATACGTTTGGATGGGTTCCCGTATTGTTGCTTTTTGTGTTCCTTGATTTTTTGTTCTTCAACGGTTTCCTCACGCGTTTGATCTTTCGGATACTGTTCTTTGGCGGAGGCTCCGGTGGCGGATCTGGCGGCGGATCTGGCGGCGGATTCGGCGGTGGATATGGCGGTGGGTCCGGCGGCGGAGGCGGCTCTTCCCGCAGCTGGTGAGAAGGGAAGGGGGCGGAAAATTCCCCTCGTATTTCACACAATCGTTACAATTTTAGCAAATAGTAAAGTGACAAAATTGCGATTTTGATGTATTATAAATAAGATAGTGGTTTTAATGAATTCCTGATTGATTCAGCCTGTACAGATGCCGGAATAAATGCGGGAAACCGGTGATCCGGCATGGCAGGAGGAAAGGTGCGGCCTGGAACGCTATGCGAATCATTACCGGAAAGGCGCGGGGATTGCACCTGAACGTGCCGAAGAATTACGATGTACGTCCGACGGCGGACAGGGTGAAGGAATCCCTGTTTAATATCATCGGAAACAGGGTTGCGGGGGCTGTTGTACTGGATCTTTTCGCAGGCAGCGGCAACCTGGGTCTGGAATCCTGGAGCCGTGGCGCCAGGTTTGTGCAGTTTGTGGATAACAGCCGCGAATCCCTGAAGCTGACGGGAAGCAATATCCAAAAGTGTCGGGCGGAAGCGGACTGCAGGATGCTGAAGCATGATGCGGAAGCCGCAGTTGAGCTGATGTACAGACAGGGGCAGCGGTTTGATCTGGTCTTCGTGGATCCGCCGTATAATAAAGGCTGGGTGCAGAAAATCCTGAAAAAGATGGGAAAATGTCCGTTGCTGTCAGGAGATGGCTGGCTGGTAGCGGAGCATTCCATGCATGACGGCATTGCGGAAGCGGTGCCGGAAGGATATGAGATTTTCCGAAGCCAGCAGTACGGGGAGACCGTTCTGACCTTTATCAGGCAGAAAGGCAGCGGATGACCTGGTCGTGTCCGGCCGGGTGTTTGGGAAACATGGTTTATAATGATTTGCGGATTCGTACACAGAGGCAAATTATTATAAAATGTGAAGGATTTTATAAAACGGCGTCGAAACATATTTTAATCAGTGTTGTTTCAAATTTCCGCCTAAGGGGGAGAAAAGATGCGCAAAGCCGTTTGTTCAGGCAGTTTTGACCCGGTGACCAGAGGCCATATCGATATCATTGAGCGTGCCAGTCGGATGTTTGATGAAATTATCGTCTGCGTCTTTTATAATCCGGGGAAAGGTACATCCCTGTTTACTCCGAGGGAACGGGTGGAAATGCTGAAAGCAGCGACCGCACATTTGTCTAATGTACGGGTGACCAGTTGTAACGGGCTGTTGAATGATTTCTGCGAAAAAGAAAAGGCGATGTTCATTGTCAGGGGGCTGCGGGCCTTCACTGATTTTGAGTATGAATTCCAGCGGGCGCTGCTTCTGAAAAAGATTAACGAGTCGCTGGAAACGGTTTTTATCATGACCAACGCCAACTATTCCTACATCAGTTCTTCCGGTGTACGTGAACTGCTGGCTTTTGGCGGCGATATCGGGCAGCTCGTGCCCCCGGCCGTCGCGGAACTGATCCTCAGGTATCAGAAACGGAAAGAAAAATGATTTGTGGCAGGCGTGAGCTGCCAAATGTGTAAAAGAAAGAGGATGCGAATATGCTGGAAAGACTTAGCACGAACGTAACGCTGGATCAGATTTTTGATGATTTATACAACCTGATTTCAGAGGCAAACCGAATTCCGCTGACCGACAAAATCATTGTGGAAGAAAGCGACCTGTCGGCTATTTTGGACGATCTGAAGGAAGCGATTCCCCGGGAGGTCAAGAATGCTTCCGAGGTGTTGGAAAAATCCCAAAACATCCTGAGCTCGGCCCGGGACGAAGCGGCCGCCACGCTGGAAAAAGCGAATACGGAAGCCGATCACATTATTACGGCCGCCAAGGAAGAGGCGGAACGGCTGGTGCGTCAGGAAGAGATCGTGCGTCAGGCAGAGATGCTTTCCAAGGATATCAAGACCTCTGCCCAGCGTTATGAAGACGAAGTAAAGCAGGGCGCCGATGCGTATGCGGATCAGGTGAAGAACGATTCCCTGCAGTATGCGGACGATATGCTGGGATATCTGGGCAACAGCCTGCAGTCTGCGCTTCGTGCCATTGAGGACAACCGTTCCAGCGTTAATGAGGAACGCAAGAGCCTGGCGGAAGTGATCGCTTCCCGTGTACAGCATGCGGTTCCCCAGGTGGAAGCGCCGGAAGTTCCTGCGGCAGAAGAAGCGCCGGAAGAAGAACCGGAAGAATAAGGCGCCGGCAGTATGACAGAAGCAGTGATGGACCCTGTATTTAGGTTTTCAGCTGTGTAAAAAGGCAAAAAACAACTCCTTATAGGTGGCGAAGATACCAATACGGTCTGTTCGCCGTCGGATAAGGAGTTTTATTTTTGCTGTGCTATGAAAAATATGGCGGTGATTCCTTTCTGTTGCACGGGCTTACCCTTCCACATATACTGGCGAAGCGGTAAATCCGGTGCCGTAGGTTCCGGCGTTTCCCTGTAACTGGCAGAACAGGTCGGCTGCCTCCGCATCCAGCTGCAGCAGCGGATATAAATCTGTTCCCGCATACAGTCCTTCATTTCCCATCTTTGTGATCACAGGCAGGGAGGCAGTATGCTTCATTTCTTTTAAAAGGAACCGCCCCCGGTCATTGAAGGCGAGTACCCGCAGATAAGAAGGTTCCGGCGGTTCTGTCCAGAAGGAGCGGGGCTTTTGCAGCAGCAGCTGCAGGGAAAGGCGACGGACTGCGGGAAGGGAATCCCTTTTGTTGGCGGCCTGCAGGCAGAATGAGGCGTAGCCGTACTGTAATGCCTGCCTTGTGTTGAAGAATCGGTCGCATAGGTCGGGACTGGCGCTGCTGTGTTCCCGGATGTCGCGGCTGCTGTTATGGATGAGATAATATGACAGCAGGGAGGAGAGAAGTTTTTCCTGAAGAGCTGCGTGAAGCGGAAAGTTTTCAGCTGTTTTTTCTTTTTTCAACAGGTCGATGGCAGGCTTCGGCATTACGCCGGACAAGGAGGAAAGCGGGGTGTCACTCCGCAGCGCTTTGCGGATGGCAGAGGCGGATGCAAAGCGGGAGTCCAGTTGCGTTTCATTGTGACTGCTTCCCTTTCTTGGCAGGGGGAGCAGGGTCATGGGGAACCGGTTCTGAAAAATAGTTTTCTGATAGGCTAACGCAAGGATGTTATTTGCTCCCGCGAACCAGCCCGCATCCTTTCCGTTATCCGCTGCTGCCGTTTCCCAGGCCGCGCCGTAGGATAGGCCTTGTTTAAGTAAATCCCGTACCTGTTGTTCCGTATTTTTTTCCAGCGACCAGGCGGCGGTATCACGAAGGGAAATTTCGGCCAGGGACAAGCCGGGGTCTGTCGAGGGGGGCCCGGACGTGTGACCCTGTTCTTTGACGGACGGGGGAAGAGGTTGCGTTTCCTGATCCGGAGCGGATGCGGCTGCCGTGTGTTCCACGCCGCATACCAGTGTATGGACGAGACCGGTTGCCGCCAGCAGCCTGACCGATCCTCCGGCAAAATAATCAGCGCTGTGCAGGCTGTACCAGGAAGGAAGCAGGAAAACCAGATCGGCACCGTTCCGGATTGCCATTTCCGCACGGATCAGGGGATCTGCCAGTGCGGCTTCCCCGCGCTGCACGAACCAGCCGCTCATGCAGACGATCACCGGCACATCCCCCAGCCGCCGGCGAAGTTCCCGCAACTGCCAGAGATGCCCGTTGTGAAACGGATTGTATTCCGCTGTGATTCCCGCTGCCTGTATAGTCATCGAAATCTCCTTGCAATATCTGTCAGGTTGTTATAAAATCTATTCGGTAAAAACGTGCCCGTCTGCAAAAGCAGGGGGCTGTTTTATGTTATTGTAACATAAAACAGTTGTAATATAAAATACAGGAAGAATATTGAATGACAGGGCTGCTTTTGGCGGGGAACCCGGTGTCCGGGTTTTACAGGAAACGGTTTTCCTCATGGTTTTTATATTTGGGCGGCAGCCCTGTACTGACCGGACTAATACTGTATGCGAAGAGAGAGGATCCTGCGCTGCCCATAACTCTTGCCCTATCATGGCAATTCATCCTTGACAAAGATTTTATGTATGGCTATAATTGTAACGATTGGTGAAATATGATTAAAATAAATGTCGCTGAAATAAAAAAACACCTGACGGGGAAGAAGCTTCTGCAGTTTGACGCAGAGCCTGCGGAACTGGACATTGCGGAGACAGATCTGCCGGTATCCGGGCTTGTCCATGTTGAGGGGGAAATCTCCAATGTGGGCGATGTGCTTTTGTTGAAGGTTCATGTCAGCGCAACGGTGAACCGTTCCTGTTCCCGCTGCCTGAAAGAGTTTGCGGCGGAGTCTTCTGCGGATGTGCTGGAAAAGTATTACCCGTCGGGAAGTCAGGGCGTTGAAAATGATGCTTATGTCTACGAAGCGGATCAGGTTGATATAACGGAACCGCTGCGTGAGAGCCTGCTGTTAGCAGAACCTCTGAGAGTCTTGTGCAAAGAGGATTGTCTGGGAATCTGCCCGGTGTGCGGAGCTGACAGAAATGTCCAACCCTGCCGCTGTGATACCAGCACCGTCGATCCAAGACTTGCGGCATTAAAGCAATTCATCAAATATTAAATTTACCATTATTGCTTAGGAGGTGTATGTAAAATGGCAGTACCGAAGAGAAAAATGACCAAGGCACGCCGCGATTCCCGTCGCGCGAACTGGAAGCTGACCGCTCCGAATCTGGTTGAATGCCCCCAGTGCCACGAACTGAAGATGCCGCATCGCGTATGCGCAGAATGCGGTTACTATGATGGCAAAGAGGTCATCAAGACCGCGGAATAAGACGGACGCGTCGCAATCCTGTCTGAAGAAAGCCCCGGAAACTGTTTGAAATGCAGCTTCCGGGTTTTTTCTTTTCCAGGGGGAAGATTACAGTTGCGGATGGTTCAACAAAACTTTTTAGCCATTATGTAATATATAACTCTTCGCTTCCTGTATATTGTGTTTTTTGGTATTCTTTTGCCAAAACAAACTTGCGCAAAAAGGGAAAAAGGAGTATAATCTGTGCAAGCAGGTATTATAACCAGGTATTAAAAGCGGGGTGATAAAATGAATTCTTCCAAAAAGCTGGTTCGGCATGGAAAACTGCAGAAGCTGATTCAGAAGGATCCATTTATGACCGATGAACAGCTGGCGAAGGCGCTGAAAGTAAGCGTGCCTACCGTCCGGCTGGACCGTCTGGCCCTGAACATACCAGAACTGCGGGAGCGGATCCGGGTGATGGCCAGCACGGCGGGCACCCGGCTGAGGTCGATTGACCAGAAGGATATCGTCGGTGAGCTGATAGACCTGGAACTAAATAAATCTGCGATTTCTACTTTGACCATCACCGATGAAATGGTGCTGGGGAAGACTGGTGTGGGCCGGGGTTATTTTATGTTTGCCATGGCCGATACACTGGCGCTGGCTCTGGTTGACGCTGAGTTTGCGCTGACGGCCGTCAGTAATGTGAAATACAAGGTGCCGGTGTATTCCGGAGACCGGATCGTGGCCAAAGCGGAAGTTATGAACATTAAAGATGACCGGTATTATATCCGGACGATCATTAAAAAGGAACGAATCGAGGTTTTCAGAGCGAAGTTTATTATCGCCGCAGTCAGGAACGATACAAAACCAGGCGAAACGGTTTTGTGAATACGGGTTCCTGACCGGGAAAGGATGCTGGCACAAGGATGAAGATCGCGCTTGACGTGATGGGCACGGATTATGGCCCGAAGGAACTGGTCCTGGGCGCCGTAATGGCCGTGAAAGAATATGATTGTGAAGTGGTGCTGGTAGGGGATGAGGTTACGATCCGTGATCTTCTGAAGAAGTATGACGAAGACACGAATCCCAAACTGAGCATCCGGCACGCCTCGGAAGTAATCGGGATGAAGGAACATCCGGGGATTGCCGTAAAGACAAAGAAGGATGCTTCCATAGTGGTTGCAACAGACCTGCTCCGGAACAAGCAATGTGATGCGCTGGTGTCTTCCGGAAGCACGGGGGCGGCGGTGGCCGCGGCCCTGTTTCATCTGGGCCGTATCCGCGGCGTAGGCCGTCCGGCCATAGCGACGCCGATTCCCAGTCTGACAGGCACAACGGTCCTGCTGGACAGTGGTGCAAAGGTTGATGCCAAACCGGAACACCTGGTGCAAAACGCTATCATGGGTTCCGTTTACGCGGAGCTGATGCTGAACATCAAAAACCCCCGGGTAGGACTTCTGAGTATCGGAGAAGAAGAAATCAAGGGGAATGAACAGACGCTGGCAACGTTTCCGCTCTTAAAGGATGAGAAATTGATTCATTTTATCGGAAACGTAGAAGGCCGCGACATCAACAGCGGCGTGGTGGACGTGGTCGTGTGCGACGGCTTTGTGGGAAATGTGGTGCTGAAGACGGCGGAAGGACTGGCTACAGCGATCCTGACCATGGTCAAGGAAGCCATTATGGGCGGCGGCATGATGGCCAAGTTCGGCGGAATGCTGATCACACCGGCGCTGCGCGGACTGAAAAAGCGGTTGAACCCGGACGCATATGGCGGCGCCCTGTTGCTGGGTGTGCGGGCCCCGTTCTTCATCTGTCACGGATCGTCCAGGGCAAATGCCATTAAAAACGCGATCGGCGCGGCAGTAGACGGTGTAAAGCGTGACATCTGCAGTCGTATTGCGGAGGATATTGCAATGCAGACAAAGGCGGACAAGGTTGTCGGCAGTCTGCGGTAAGACAGAAAAATCGGTTATACGTAATAATTATAGTATCGGATTGCGCCGGACGGTGCTGTCGTCTATACAGGTGAGAGCACAGGCAGCACGCAGACCGGCCGGACATAATCCACAGTAAACCCGGTAGACCCAGTAGATCCAGACAGGAGACCCTATTTTGACATATTCTGTTGGTATTACAGGGGTAGGAAAGTACCTGCCCGAAAAGATCCTTACGAACCAAGACCTTGAAAAGATGGTAGACACATCCGATGCCTGGATTGTAGAGCGTACAGGCATACGGACACGACATATAGCCGCGCCGGAACAGGCAACCAGCGATCTGGCCCTGGAGGCTTCCCTGAAAGCCCTGGCCGATGCGGGAGCAAAACCGGAAGAACTCGACATGATTATCGTAGCGACAGAGACGCCTGATTACAAATATCCATCGACGGCCTGTCTGCTTCAGGCAAAACTGGGCGCAAGAAATGCTGCCTGTTTTGATCTTTCCGCGGGATGCAGCGGATTCGTCTATGCCATGGGCATAGGAAGCCAGAGCATCGCAAGCGGACTTTACAGAAAAATTTTAATTGTAGGCGCGGAAACCCTTTCCCGGATACTGGACTGGACTGACCGCAACACCTGTGTCCTGTTTGGTGACGGGGCCGGCGCCGCGGTGCTGGAACGGGTGGAAGAAGGATATGGTATATTGAGCCTGGACCTGGGCGCTGACGGGACGGGGGGAGGACATTTGATCCA
The DNA here is from genome assembly GCA_905235335.1 of uncultured Succiniclasticum sp. Classification (GTDB taxonomy): domain Bacteria; phylum Bacillota; class Negativicutes; order Acidaminococcales; family Acidaminococcaceae; genus Succiniclasticum. Next base: position 15,532 of record CAJOKZ010000019.1, on the reverse strand, counting down.
GCCGGCCGGTGGCAGCCGGAATCCCGCAACTCATGAAACAGTGGACGCCCACGGGCATACGGTGCATATGAACGGGCAGGAAGTGTTCCGGTTTGCGGCACGGAAAATGCCTGCCGCCTGCAAAAAGGTGCTGCAGAAGGCCGGGATGACGATTGATGATATCAGCCTGCTGGTACCCCATCAGGCGAACCGGAGGATTATTGATAATGCCCTGACCCGGTTGAAGATTGATCCCAAAAGGGTGTGGGTCAATATTGAAAAGTATGGAAACACATCGGCTGCCTGCATCCCCATCTGCCTGTCGGAAGCCTGGGAAGCGGGCCGCCTGAAGAAAGGCGATAATGTGATATTGGTGGCGTTTGGAGCGGGGCTGACCTGGGCCGGCGCGCTGCTGAAGTGGGCGAAAGAAAGTGAGGTTGATACCATTGGCTAAAATTGCATTTGTGTTCCCGGGACAGGGATCGCAGAAAGTTGGTATGTGCAAGGATTTTTATGATCGGTATGAGTGTGCGAAAAAGGTATTTGACGAGGCTGATGAAGCCCTTGGACATTCCATCAGCAAAATGTGTTTTGAAGGGCCGGAAGAGGCGTTGCGCCTGACTGCGAATACACAGCCGGCCATCCTTACCTGCAGCATTGCGGCACTGGCTGTGATGCGCGAGCAGGGACTGGAATGTGAAATTGCCGCAGGTCACAGCCTGGGCGAGTATTCCGCCCTGGTTGCGGCAGGTGTGATAAGCCTGCAGGATGCGGTGCGCGCCGTCAATAAACGCGGCCAGTTCATGCAGGAGGCGGTTCCCGTAGGGGAGGGCGCCATGGCAGCCGTGATGGGACTGGACCCCGATGTTATCACGGAAATTTGCCGGAAGGTTGAAGAAGAAAGAGGGGAAGCGGTGCAGGCGGTTAATTTCAACTGCCCCGGACAGATTGTCATCGCCGGCGCTACGAAGGCTGTCGATACAGCGGTGGAGGCGCTGAAGTCAGCCGGCGCAAAACGGGCCGTACCCCTGCCGGTCAGCGCCCCCTTCCACAGCACTTTGATGAAGCCGGCAGCGGAACGCCTTAAGGAAGTGCTGGACGGAATTGAATTTCATGACGCGAAATTCCCGGTTGTCGCCAATGTGACGGCGGAACCGGTGACGAAGGCGGATGAAATCCGTGAATTGCTGGTGAGGCAGGCCGCCAGCCCGGTAAAATGGGAGATGTCCGTTCGGAATATGATCGGTGCGGGTTTCGACACGTTTGTGGAAGTTGGTCCGGGCAAGGTCCTGACCGGTTTTGCCCGTAAGATCGACCGGGGAATGAACGCGTTGAATGTGGAAGATTTGGCAAGCCTGGAAAAAACACTTGCTTATTTTAAGGAGGTTCGTTAAAATGCAGTTAGATGGTAAAGTTGCATTGGTCACCGGGGCCTCCCGCGGGATCGGCAAAAGCATCGCGTTGCTGCTGGCTTCCCGTGGAGCGGATATCGCCATCAACTATGCCGGGAATACGGAGGCCGCGGAAAAAACAAAGGCGGAAGTGGAAGCGCTGGGCCGCAGGGCACTCCTCATAAAGGCGGATGTTTCCGACGGGGAAGCCTGTGCTGCCATGGTCGATGAAACGGTTAAAACATTGGGCAGGATCGATATCCTGGTAAATAACGCCGGCATTACCCGGGACGGGCTGCTGATGCGCATGAAGGAAGCAGATTGGGACGCTGTCCTGGCTACGAACCTGAAGAGCGTGTTCAACTGCACCCGGGCGGCTGTCAAATACATGATGAAAGCCCGCAGCGGCCGCATCGTCAGCATCAGCTCGGTCGTAGGCGCCATGGGCAATGCAGGACAGGCCAACTATGCCGCTGCCAAGGCAGGCATCTTGGGCTTCACCAAGGCTGTGGCTAAGGAGGTCGCCGCCAGGGGCATTACGGTCAATGCCGTAGCACCTGGTTTTATCGCTACCGATATGACGGCGGTGCTGCCGGAAAAGGTAGTGGAAAATCTGAAAGCAGGTATCCCCATGGGGCGTCTCGGCGAACCGGAGGATATTGCGAAAGCAGTTGCATTCCTGGTATCGGATGAAGCTGCTTATATTACTGGCCAGACACTGCATGTGAACGGCGGTATGTTTATGAATTGAAAAATAAAACCGGCCGTTAACAGGTCCTGAGAGGAGGTGAATCGTGATGGGCACTTTCGAGAAAGTAAGAGATATTACTGTTGAACAGTTAAGCGTTGACGCTGATGAAGTTAAAATGGAATCTGCGTTCATTGATGATCTGGGAGCTGATTCCCTGGATATCGTAGAACTGATTATGGCTTTTGAAGAGGAATTTGGTATTGAGATTCCGGATGAAAAGGCAGAAAAGATCCGTACTGTAGCTGACGCAGTTAAAATGTTGGACGAAGAAAAAGAGGCATAATGGCCTGGCAGGCAGGGATGCCCTGAAAAGGGCGTCCCTGACAGCCATATTTGGATGTATGGTTTTAATCTGTTTCCTGAAACGGGGGAATATCTGTTGAAATTACCAGTGCTAAAAATAGGGGATTTAGTTGCGCAGGTTCCGATCATTCAGGGCGGCATGGCAATTAGATTATCAACAGCACGGTTGGCTGCCGCGGTAGCCAATGAAGGGGGAATCGGCCTGATTGCTGCTTCCGGGATGGAGGAGCAGGAATTGCGGACGGAGATTCGTCTTGCCCGGAAACTGACGAACGGCAAGGGCATCATTGGCATCAATTGCATGGTAGCGGCCCGTGCGTTTAAGAATTTAATCGTTACTGCTGCGCAGGAAGGCGTGGACCTGATTGTAGCCGGCGCCGGTTTTTCAAGAGATATTTTTGCGGTCGGCAGGGAATATAAAGTGGCAGTAGTGCCGATTGTATCGTCTGTCAAGCTGGCGAAGATTTCAGAAAAACTGGGAGCTTCCGCCATTGTAGTGGAAGGAACGGAGGCCGGCGGCCATCTGGGCACGCAGCAGTCCATCAAGGAAATTTTGCCTGATATTGTCAAAGCGGTGCATATTCCGGTGATTGCAGCTGGCGGCGCAACCTGTGGCAGGGACATTGTAGACCTGTTGAACCTGGGCGCTGATGGCGTGCAGATGGGAAGCCGCTTTGCGGCAAGCGAGGAATCCAACGGCGCGAGGTTCCTGAAAGAGATGTACCTGAGGATGTCAAAAGAAGATGTGGTGCAGATAGACAGTCCTGTCGGTTACAAGGGCCGGGCCATCCGAAGCCCCTTTGCCCAGCTTTCGCTGGAGGGAAGGGCGCCGAAGCCGGTGGTCTGCGATGCCTGCCTAAAGCATTGCACGCACCAGTTCTGCATCATCCGCGCTTTGTCCAGGGCGCAGCAGGGCGATGTTGAGACCGGACTGATCTTTACCGGAGCCAACATGTGGAAGATCCATGAGATCCTGCCTGTTAAAGAGATATTCCGCCGTATCAGGGAAGAAGTCGAAAAGATTAAAGGTTAAGTTTTTGAGGTGAAAACTATGAAGAGACGTGTAGTGATTACGGGATTAGGCGTGCTTACGCCTATCGGCAACGATGTGGAAACATTTTGGAACAACCTCATTGCCGGTGTTTCAGGTGTTGATGTGATTAAATCTTTTGATACTGCAGACCTGAAGACAAAGATTGCCGGAGAAGTGAAAGACTTTGATTATACCAGGTACATTGACAAAAAAGAAGGACGCAAGATGGATCGTGTGGCCCAGTTTGCCGTGGCCGTGGCCAAACAGGCTGTGGAGGATGCAGGGATCGATACGGCAAAGGAAGATCCTGCCCGGCTCGGCGTATGCGTCGGAACCGGCATCGGCGGTATCCATACATTCCTGGATCAGTCTCTGAAATATGCCGATAAAGGACCGGGGCGTATCAGCCCGTTCTTTATCCCGATGGAAATTCCCAACATGCCGGCTGCCCACATTGGTATCGCGCTGGGATGGAAGGGTCCGAACACGGCCATCGTGACGGCCTGCGCTACCGGTACCAACTGTATCGGCGACGCACTCCGCTCGATCCAGTACGGGGACGCTGACGTGATGATCGCCGGCGGTGTGGAAGCGGCCATAAACCCTGTTGCTGTTGCCGGGTTTGAAAACATGAAGGCGCTGTGCAGCGACTGTAATGAGAATCCCCAGGTTGCGTCCCGTCCGTTTGACAAGACGAGAGGCGGTTTTGTCATGGGCGAAGGCGGCGGCGTGATCGTGCTGGAAGAACTGGAACATGCAAAGAAACGGGGTGCCCGCATTTATGCGGAGCTGGCAGGCTTTGCCATGAATACGGATGCCTATCATATCACCGCACCCGATCCGGCAGGGGAGATGCCTGCAGCCTGCATGGAAGCGGCTATCAGGGATGCGGGACTGACACCGGACGACATTGATTACGTCAATGCCCATGGCACGTCCACCCATCGCAATGACCTGAATGAGACGATTGCTTCCAAGAAAATCTTCGGGGAACGGGCCTACAAGGTACCCATGAGCTCGAACAAATCCATGACCGGCCATCTGCTGGGAGGCGCCGGCGGTATGGAGGCAGTTGCCACTGTCCTGACCATCGTTAACGGGATCATTCCGCCCACGATCAACTATCATGAAGTGGATACGGAAGAAGGCATGGACCTGGATTATGTACCGAATGAGGCAAGGAAACAGGAAGTTCGTGCCGCTATGTCCAACAACTTTGGGTTTGGCGGGCATAACGCTGTTATCGTGATTAAAAAGTTCGTAGAGTAAGAAACAGGCGTGCGGATATCATGAGAAATTTTACGGGATTGCCCCGATGCAGTGAGGAACGCAAGGCACGGTTGAAAGAATTATGCGCCAGCCTTGGCATTGTGATGAATCAGTATGAACTGTTGAACCTTGCCCTGACGCATACTTCATACGCCCATGAAACACCGCGTTATCCCCATAATGAACATAATGAAAGGCTTGAGTTTTTAGGAGATTCGGTGCTGAGCCTGATTGTCAGCACCTATATGTACTGTCACTTCCCCCATTTTGACGAAGGGAAAATGACCAAGACGCGGGCACAGGTTGTGTGTGAAGCCTCTTTATACCAGTGTGCGAAACGTATGGGTCTTGGGGACTATCTGCGTATGGGGAACGGGGAGATAGCGTCCGGCGGAAATCAGCGGCCGTCCATTCTTGCAGATGCTTTCGAGGCCGTGCTGGGAGCGTATTTTCTGGATCAGGGCTATGATGCTGCAGAGCGGTACCTGCTGGGGCTTATGGAGAACGAGATCAACGCTGTCTGCAACGGTTTGGTCATGATGGGCGACTACAAGAGCATGCTTCAGGAGCGGTTGCAGCATAAATGGCAGTACGAGATCGTCTATGAAATGTTAGGGTTCGAAGGGCCTGAGCACAATCGTATCTTTACTTCCGGCGTCTTTGTGAACGGCGAGGTGTATGGTACGGGAAAAGGACGGACCAAAAAGGAATCGGAACAGCAGGCGGCCAAGGAAGCGCTGGAAAGGTTACAGAAGGAGAATTTCCAGCCGGGCTGACTGACTGTAAAAAAATATGACGTGTCCTGTGATTCGGCGGCGTGCCGTCCCGGGACACGTTTTTATTATGGGAACTTCTTGCTGTTTCTGTCTGACGGGCAGCAGGAGAAGGACCGGTGCCGGGGCGGCCACCGGGGAAACGATGCTTGCCGGTAAACGGAGCGGCAGACGTTTCTGCGTGTTCCGCGATATCCGGTCCGAAACAGAAAAATTTCTTGAATGTTTTTGTAATATGTAGTATATTTAAACTGGCAGTAATATGAAGGATCGACGATTTTTTGTTTGCCCTTCGGGAAGAAGTAAACCGTTTTTAAGCAGTGCGTGTTTGATCGTACTGCTCATGTATGAAAGCGGCGGTAGGCATCACCCTCTGATCTTATTACCCGTGCTTTCATCATAAAAATTATTACAAAAAGAGGAGGAAATTTTCATGAAAAAAATTTTAGCTGCTGCTGGGTCCCTGATGCTGGCTGTATCCGTCCTGATGGCGGGTTGCGGCGGCGGTGGCGGCGACAAGAAGGCTGCTGACGCGGGCAAGGAATGGAAACCTACTAAGGACGTGAAGGTCATCGTAGCCTATAAGGCCGGTTCCGGAACTGACACGGGCGCCCGTCTGCTGCTGAACAATGCCAAACCGTATGTGGGGCAGACCATGGTCATCGAGAACAAGCCCGGCGCTGATGGCAAGATCGGCTGGACCGAGTTGACGAAAGCGAAACCGGACGGATATACCATCGGCTTCATCAACCTTCCTACGTACACCACGCTGGCGATCCAGCCCGGTGCGAACTTTAACGATCAGAGCATCGTTCCTATCTGCAACCATCTGACCGAGACCGGCGTTGTTGTGGTTAAGAAAGATGCTAAATGGAAAGACCTGAAAGCCTTGGTAGCGGATGCTCAGGCTCATCCCGGTGTCCTGAAAGCTTCCACCAACGGCGTAAAGGCTTCCAACCATACGGCTGCCCAGCTGCTGGCACAGTCCGCAAAATTCCAGTACAAGGCTGTTCCTTACGGCGGCACGGCTGACCAGCTGCTGGCACTGCGTCAGGGCGAAGTGGACTTCTCCTGCGCCAAGGTTGCCGACATTGCCAAGCTGATCAATGGCGATACCGCGGAACTGCGCGTTCTGGGCCTGTTCGCTGAAAAACGCGACCCGGCTTTGAAAGACGTTCCGACCCTGGGCGAACTGGGTTATTACAACAAATGGTACGGCTCTGCCCGCGCGCTGGTAGCTCCGAAGGGAACCCCGGCCAATATCATTAAATTCTATGAGACTGCCATGAAGAAGACCATGGATGACCCGAAGGTCAAAGAAGCCCATCAGAAGGCCGGTATGGCTACCGATTATAAGGACAGCAAGGAACTGGCTGCCCTGATCGCATCCCAGATGGATTTCTGCAAGAATGTAGTTACCAAACTGTATGAAAAATAATCGGTAATCCTTTGGCAAGATAAGGCCGGCTTAGGCGGCTGCCTGATAACGGCTGCTGTAAGCCGGCTTTCTTATTTCGTTGATCGCGAGGCTGCTTTTATGAAAAGAACCGATCTTTGTATCTGTGTCTTTATGTATCTTTTTAGCGCCTTCTTCCTGTTCGAGACGCAGAAATTCCCGGAAGGCGCCCGCCATTATCCCCACTTTGTGATTGGGCTTCTGGTCCTGCTCACCACAGTGCGGATGACAGATATGGTGAAGGTGTATTTTGAAGAGAAACGGGTGGAAAATGATGTCCATGTAGCGTTCAAGGGGTTCCTGCCGGGACAGTTCTGGACTATGTTCGCGGCGTTCCTGGGATTCTTCGCGCTGATGTATTTCTTCGGTTTCTATGTGGCGTCTGTAATTTACATCCTGTTCTGCCTGCAATATTTCCGGATTCCGAAAAAATATATGGCGCTTGTTCTGCTGGTCATGCTGGTTCTCACGTATTTCACCTTCAGCTGGTTCCTTAACGTGCCGCTGCCGAAGGGCGAGATACTGGGCGAATTCTTATAAGACAGGAGGCTGAAACTTATGGATGCGAATACATTAGGATTGATGGCCTCCGGGTTCCTTCATGTGTTTTCCCCTATGAACCTTGGCATGATGGTTCTTGGTGTAACCATTGGTATCGTAATCGGATGTATGCCGGGCTTGTCGGCGGCCATGGGCGTTGCGCTGCTGCTTCCGCTGACATTTGGCATGGCGCCGGAAACCGGCCTGATCATGCTGGGCGCGATATATTGCGGCGCAATTTTCGGCGGTTCCATCTCCGCCATCCTGATCCACACGCCCGGTACGCCGGCTTCGGCTGCCACGGCGATTGACGGTTATCAGCTCACCCTGAAGGGCAAGGCGGGCAAGGCCCTGGGCACTGCCTGCACGGCATCTTTCTTCGGCGGGCTGTTCAGCTGTATCTCCTTGTATTTCTTTGCGCCGGCCCTTGCCCAATTGGCCATGAAGTTTGGCAGCCCGGAATATTTCTGGCTGGCCCTGTTCGGTCTCACCATCATTGCCGGGGTCACCTCCGGTTCCATGGTCAAAGGCCTCATGTCCGGCGCTTTCGGTCTGGTGCTGTCCACTATCGGCATGGATCCGATGGAAGGGGTGGAGCGGTACATGTTCGGTGTCGACGCCCTGTATAACGGCATCAACGTGACCTGCGCCATGATCGGACTGTTCTCCATGTCTCAGGTGTTCATCCTTATTGAAAAGGCCATCAAGGAACGGGGGAATGTGATTGATTTTGAAGACTCTGTGTTCCTGAAAGCAAAAGAACTGGCACAGATCTTTCCTCATGTGATCCGGTCCTGGATCATCGGCAACATTATCGGCATCCTGCCCGGGGCCGGCGCTTCCATCGCCTGCTTCCTGGGATATGATACTGCAAAGAAGTTCTCCCCCAGGAAGGATGAATTTGGAAAAGGTTCCATTGAAGGCGTAGCGGCCTCGGAAGCGGCCAATAACGCCGTTACCGGCGGATCTCTCATTCCCACGCTGACACTGGGGATTCCCGGCGAATCCGTTACTGCTGTGCTTATGGGCGGACTGATCATCCAGGGTCTGCAGCCCGGACCGGAACTGTTCACCAAATACGCGCCCATGACGTACACCTTTTTTGCAGGCTTTGTGGTCACGCAGTTCTTCATGTTGCTGATCGGGCTGGGCGGCTGCCGCCTGTTCGCGCATATTTCCCGCCTGTCCGATGCCATCCTGATTCCCTGCGTGTTCGTGCTGTGTGTGGTGGGCTCTTTTGCCATTAACAACAGCTTCGTGGAAGTCGGCATCATGTTCCTGTTCGGATTTTTCGGTTACCTGATGCGGAAGCTGGACCTGAATACGGCAGCCGTTGTGCTGGCGCTGATTCTGGGTCCCATCGGGGAACGCGGCCTCCGCCGCAGCCTGTCCCTGTCCGGCGGCGATGTAAGCATCCTGTTCAGCACCCCCATCTGCTGGGTACTGATCGCGATGTGTGTGCTGTCATCTTTCTCCCCGCTGCTTATGAAAGTGCTGAAGAAAAAGGAAAAAGTACAGTAAGGCATATAAAAACGAGGGTAACAGATTCAGGCGAATCTGTTACCCTCGCTGTATTTTTATACTGTCTGATCAGTCCCATTCCAGTGTGTCGCCCGGGTCGACCAGAATGACTTCGGTGCCGGGGACATTTTTTTCTACGTCGGCTTTATAAGCTTCCGGATCCTGGGCGATGACCGGCCAGGTGTTGTAATGGATGGGAATCACCACCGGCGCCTTCAGGAAAGCGGCTGCCTTGGCCGCATCCTTTGGATCCATGGTGAAGTTTCCGCCGATAGGAAGCAGGGCATATTTGAAAGGATCAAGTTCCTGCAGCAGCTGCATGTCGCCGAATAGGGAGGTGTCGCCTGCAAAATAGAATTTTGCTCCGTGGAAATCAATGACGAATCCGCAGGCATGGCCGCCGGCGATACCGCTGCCGTGGAAGGCCGGTGTCACGCGGACTTTGCCAAAGGGGAACCGGAAAGTGCCGCCTACATGCATGGCGTGGGATCTGCATCCGTTTTCCGCTGCCTGGCCGGCAATCTCCGCCGTGGTGATGATCAGGGCGTCACACTGTTTCGCCAGTTCGTAGGCGCAGCCCAGATGATCTCCGTGGGCGTGGGAGATGAAGATGTAATCTACCTTCAGGTCTTCCATGGAAACGTGGATGGGATTACCATCCAGAAACGGATCGCATATCAGGGTTTCACCGCCGGCGGTAACGGTAAAACAGGCATGATGGATGAATTTGAATTCTGCTGACATATTGATTCCTCCTTTTATAATGTTGTTATGATTTATTATACCATATTCAGGCAAGGTATGGGAGTTTCGTCCTGAATTAAAGAAAGGCTTCTGTGTCGGAGGGCGTTGCCTGCATTAGATGAAAGCTGCAGCAAAACATGCAGGTAAATGTATCAAGACTGCCGACGCGGTAAGCCCCTGCGTTAAAATTTCCCTGTGCTCCCTGTGGAAACTTTACAGGAAAACGGAAAATGGAATATAATGATACCATAAAATATTGATTGCTTTCCACGGCAACCCAGACCGGTTTTAGAAGGACCGCGGGTTCCTTTGAACGGAGGTTGAAGGATTCCGGGGCACCGTCTGTACGTGGAGCACATATTTCATAAAGACTGAGGAGAAAACCAATGCATTTAATCAGGAAAGACAGTTGTCTGTCGGCAGATATGGAAGGGACGGGAGTGAGGATCCGGCCATTTTCGGTGAAGGGTTTTATTCGGACGGCTGCGTGCACGGCCGCAGCGATCCTGCTGCTGATCCCGGCGACTGGGCAGGCGGCGCGGTCCTCTGCCGGACAGAACAAGCCGGTGGTAACGATGGGCGACCGTCCCGGTATGATACCGGCGCGGGATACAAAAGCGGGGGGCAGGAAAAAGGAAAATAAAAAAGAGGCGTCCGGTACCGAAAAGGCCGGCAGCAGGACACAGCCCGCAATAACCAAGGGAAAGACCGCGGCAAACGCCGGAACGCAGGGAGCGGCGGCTGGCAGGGGAACGTCTTCGGCAAATAAAAATTCGGTTTACATCCTGCCGAAAGGGTATAAAGACATTACGATTAAAGGGAAGGCGACGGCTACCAAAAAGCAGGCGGCCCAGCTGATCGCTGCCAACAACAAAAACATGGGGATCGGCTGCAGCATCGGAGAGATCGTGGACTTATACTGGGAGGAAGCGGAACGGGAAGGGATCCGTCCGGACATGGCCTTATCACAGGCTTTGCTGGAGACCGGCTATTTCAATTTCGGCGGCAGCGTGGAGCCCTGGCAGCACAACTTCTGCGGTCTGGGTACCATCGGCAACGGAGTCCAGGGCGCTGCATTCAGGACGCCGGGGGAAGGCGTCCGGGCGCACATCCAACACCTGATGGCATACAGCAGCCATGACTTGCCCAAGACCGAATTGATTGATCCCCGTTACGATAAAGCCCATAACCTGCGCCTGGAAAAGGGACTTATCACCAAATGGTCCGGTCTGAACTGGACTTGGGCCATGGGCGGCGAGTACGCGGAAAAAATCGTCAATACCCACCAGCTGATGCTTCGCTGTGAAGACAGGGAGCCGGATGGTATGTGGGAGGATCATAAGAAACAGCAGAAAGAGCTGGAAAAAGTCTATGACAAGAAGATGAAAGAGCAGGAAGAAGCAAAAAAGAAGTATCAAAATCCAGAAAGAACGAAAATTAAACAGGGGATTTCCCCGAACAGTAAAGACAGCAGCCCGGCTTTGCGAGGCAAAGAGAAACCGGGAAGAAAATAAGGATGTGCGGCGCTGCTTCATGCGGCGGCTGGCGCATCACGGAGGCCGACGGTTTATATTATGCATATCGTTTTATATCAGCCGGAGATCCCGGCCAATACCGGAAATGTCGTGCGCCTGTGCGCGGTGACGGGATGCCATCTTCATCTTATCCGGCCGCTGGGATTTAACACGGATGACCGGCAGCTGAAACGGGCGGGGCTGGACTATTGGAACCTGCTGGACATCGATTACTGGGATGACATCTGCGATTTGTTTGCGGCCTATAAGGAAAACCCGAAATTTTTTCTGACCAGTAAGGCTGCAAAAGGCTATACGGAAGTGCGGTACGATCCGGAAAGCCTGCTGGTATTTGGCCGGGAGACCTCCGGGCTGCCGGACTGGATGCACGAAGAATTTCCGGAACAGTGCCTTCGGATCCCCATGATCCCGGATCCGAAGGCCCGTTGCCTGAATCTTTCCAATGCGGTGGCCGTCGTGGTCTACGAAGCGTTCCGGCAGCAGCCGGATTTCGGCGGGCTGAGTTTTACGCCGACCTTCCATGCGGGGAAGCTCAATTCCCAGTACGAATAAAAAGGGAAAAATAAATTCGTGTTTTGGATATTGCAGGAGGCCATGATCGTTTTAAAGGAATTTGAATTTGATGCGGCCCATTATCTTCCCAGTTATAACGGGAAGTGCGAGCACCTCCATGGGCATACCTATAAGCTGGTGGTGAAGGTGGACGGACGCCCGGACACGGAAGGCATGGTGCTGGATTTTTCCCTGCTGAAAAAGATTGTGCAGATGAAGGTGCTTCGCAGACTGGATCACAAACTTCTGAATGATGTGATTCCCAACCCCAGTGCGGAGAACATTGCCATCTGGGTATGGGACCAGCTGGCGAAACCTCTGTACGCGGAAAACCGCAGGCTGTACGAGGTACAGGTTTGGGAGACCCGGACCAGCGGCTGCGTCTACCGGGGCGAATTTTATGAAGGAGAACTTTGCTGAAGAAAACGCCGAATGCTCCGGAATGCCGGGGCATTCCCCGGATGTGAATGATAGAAGAGACTGGTCGAGGACAAAAGATGAGTGAAAGACTGGAAGAAAAGAAACGCCGGTTAAAGGACGTGCAGTCCGAACAGGACAGCCGGAACATCCCCCTGAAACACGTGGGGATCAGCGATCTGCGCTGGCCCTTGGTGCTGCGTGACCGGCAGAAGGGGGAACAGCATACAGTGGCTTCGGTCTCCCTGGCAGTGGACCTGCCCAAAGATCTGCGGGGCACACATATGAGCCGTTTTGTGCAGTGCCTGCAAAGGCTTCACGTTGTCAACCTTTCCGCCGTGGATGAGGTCCTGGACGGACTGAAAGAAAGTCTTAAGGCAGACAAGGCGTTCCTGAAGCTGGAATTCCCGTATTTTATCCAAAAGAAAGCGCCGGTGAGCGGCCTGGTTTCCGTTATGGATCTGAACTGTATATATACCGCTGAAAAAGGGGATCGGTTTACGTATAAAGTGGAAGTACAGGTGCCGATCCAGACCCTGTGCCCCTGTTCCAAAGAGATCAGCGCGTACGGGGCCCACAACCAGCGGGCGACGGCTTCCCTGGAAATCGAGGCGGCCGAGTTTGTGTGGATCGAAGAGCTGGCCGAAATTGCCGACGCAGGGGCCAGCGCCCCGGTCTATGGGCTTTTGAAACGGCCCGATGAAAAATTCGTGACAGAGCAGGCGTATGATAATCCGCGATTTGTAGAGGATGCCGTGCGGGAGATCGCCTTGCGGCTGGAAGCGGATACCCGTATTACCTGGTACCGGGCTGCGGTCAAAAGTCACGAGAGCATTCACAACCATAATGCATTTGCCTGTGTGGAAAAAGGATGGAAATAATGTTGTATGAGGTAAATCAGGATGCGCTGCGTTATGAGATAGAGCGTCTCGGGGTATATAAGCCCAGCGTGGCGATCCTGCTGGGCAAAGGAAAGATCACGCCGCTGAAACTGCTACCCCGGCGGCCAACATCATCAAGCAGGAGATGCTGGCGGCGGGCGGCGACTGCGCCACGCCGGGTACGGCCATCACCTGCGCGGTGACACATGTGGATATTTTGCTGTTAGGGAATCGGAAACATTATAAAACGTTGTTATATAAGTTAAAGCAGATGCCGTATTTTGGGATCCCGGACATTGTGAAAAAGCTGGAGCGGTATCTGAAGCCTGCCGTCAGGCATACCGTGCTGGCGGACGGGCGCGAGCTGAAGTATGATTCGCTACAGGTCATGGGCATCATAAACGTGACACCGGATTCTTTTTATGCCGGCTCCCGCAGGACCGGTGTCGACGCTGCGCTGGACCGGGCGGAAAAAATGCTGGTCGAAGGTGCGGCGGTGCTGGATATCGGGGGGGAATCGACCCGGCCCGGCAGCGACCCGGTCACAGCAGAGGAAGAGCGGGACCGGGTGCTTCCCGTGGTCAGCGCCATAAAGCGCCGCTTTCCGGAAAGCGTAATATCCGTCGACACTTACCGGGCCGCGTTGGCCCGGGATGCCATGCAGTGTGGCGGCGATATCATCAACGACATCAGCGCCATGACGGCCGATGAGGCGATGATACGGGTGGTCGCGGAAACGCAGGCCCCTGTCATCCTGATGCACCGTAAAGGCGTATCAAAGAATATGCAGCAGCAGTGCGAATACAAAAATGTGGTGCAGGAAGTGACGGAATACCTGTTGGGACGGGCGGCCTGTCTGGAGGATTTACAGATCGGCGCGGATAAAATCATTCTGGATCCCGGCATCGGTTTCGCCAAAAATGATGAGCAGAATCTGCGCCTGATACAGAACCTGAATGCGCTGACGGTACATCCGTACCCGGTCCTGATGGCCGCGTCGCGGAAAACGACGATCGGCAATGTGTTGGGCGCTGCAGCCCCGTTTTACGAAGACGAGACGGGGAAGAAAGTAGCCACGGAATTTGTTGCCGGGGATGCCACGCCGCCTTCTGTCGGCACTGTTGGAATAAATAAAATTACAACGGTCCCGCTGCCTCCGGAAGAACGGCTGGAAGGCACGTTGGCGGTGACGGCGGCCGCTGTTTTTGCAGGCGCGAGCCTGGTGCGTGTGCACGACGTAAAAGAGAATGTGCGCGTGATCCGTATGCTGGAGGCAATCCGGAACGTGTGAGGCGTGCGCTGCAGTCCAAGTGTTTTTATCGACGGTATGTATCCCGCATAGCATGGAATGAATCTCAGGTTTGTATGGGGAACGTAAATGGCCGCAGGTGTGCGTGTCTGCATTCCCGTCATGGGACAGCGGTTTCTGCAAAGCATGGCCTGTATGCCGGAAATCAGGTAAGGAGAAATGGGAGATGGCGGTCTACATCGCGCTGGGCAGTAACCTGGGGGATAAAGAAAAGAATCTGCGGGATGCGCTGCAGAGATTGCAGGATAAAAGGATCCAGGTCCTGTGTGTGTCCGATTTTATTACAACAGAACCGTACGGTGTGAAAGACCAGCCTCCCTTTCTGAATGGGGTTGCGGAAATCCGGACGGATGAGTCTCCGCTGGAACTACTTAAGATTTTATTGCAGACGGAACAAGAGATGGGGCGCAAGCGGTTCCGCCGATGGGGAGAACGGAATATCGACCTGGATCTGCTGCTGTATGACGAGCAGATCATCGACCTGCCGGAACTGAAAGTGCCTCATCCCGATATGCAGAACCGGGATTTTGTTCTTCGCCCGCTGGCGCAGATCGCGCCGGGAGCAGTACATCCGATTATGGGAAAGACGGTTCTGGAGTTGTGGGAAGAACTCTGGGGGAAATGAACAGGTTACTAAATATATCGTAAAAGCTCATGCCAAAAGTGCCGATGCCAGAGAGGGGGACGACTCTGCCATCGGCGCTTATTTTTTTTGCTGCAGCGCCGGTTTCGGGAAACCCCTTGCCGGCGACCAAACACATTGGATCAGCAATAGCCCGGTGTGGACCGGGAAAAGACGTTTTTGAGGGCATGGCGTAATGGCAGCTTGTCCGAACAGACGGGTTTCAATGCACGTATGACGGGGTATTGCAAGACAGACATATTAACCGCAAGACAGACATATTAACCCAAGAATCTTATTAACAGCAAGCAGGCCCAGAATCATCTATGTGACCGGAGTTGCGAAAAATCCGGTCACTGAAGTGACCGGGGACAGGATATGTGGGTCTTTGGAACGGACCGCAGGCTGGATTTTTAAAATGAAAACTCGCAAATTTAGACTTTGTGAAAATTCACA
>CAJOKZ010000018.1 GCA_905235335.1 uncultured Succiniclasticum sp. | reverse complement strand
GACGGGTTTGCACAGTCTTTGCCCTTGCCGCATAAACGAAGAATGAAAAAACGAAGGCGGCATCAGACGGGCGCCTTGACGCGTACAAACTTCAATTTATTTTAAGGAAGAATCATCTATGTCGTTATACGGTTTTTGTCAGGTGACCTTTCCCTGGCTTTTTAAAATCTGGCTGCGCTGGGAAGTCTTTGGACAGGAAAACATTCCTGTGGAAGGACCGGTGGTCATAGCAGCCAACCACTTAAGCCTGTTGGACCCGCCGGTAGTTGGCGCGGCGGCGACGCGCAAAGTGTTCTTCATGGCCAAGTCGGAACTGTTCAAGCCGGCCTGGTTTGGCGCGCTGATCCGTAAACTGGGTGCGTTCCCGGTAAGACGGGGCGCCATGGACCGGGAGGCTATTAAAACCGGACTAAGGATTTTAAAGGACAATCAGGTCCTGGTCGTCTTTCCCGAAGGCACCCGGAGTAAGACGGGTGAACTGGGAAGGGCTGGCGGCGGGGCCTTTGTGATGGCGGTGAAACAGAAGGCAAAGATTGTGCCGGCCTGTATCTGCGGCACCGATCTGAAACGTCATTCGGGCTGGCCAAAAGTCCGTGTTATCTTCGGCAGGCCGATGGAGTATGACCCGGATATGAGTACCGGGCGGGAAAGCCTCGATGAGCTGGGGGCACGCTGGCGGGAGGAGATTATAACTTTGCGAAAGGCGGTGACGACGGAAAATGGAAATCATCATAGCTGAACCCTGCGGTTTCTGTTATGGGGTAAAACGCGCCGTTGCCATAGCGGAAAGCGCTGCGGACAACCTGCCGGCTTCCACACTGGGGCCGCTGATCCATAATCCTCAGTTCACGGCGGAGCTTGCATCGAAAGGTGTGGGATGCAAAGAGTCTCTGGAAGAATTTGCGGAAGGGGAAACGGTCATTTTTCGTTCCCATGGAGTCGGTCCGGAGATTTATGCTGCCGCAAATGTAAAAAATTTGAAAATTTTAGATGCCACGTGTCCTAATGTAAAAATAAGTCAAAAGAAGGCACAGACTGCGTTTGAGGATGGTTTTTTGCCCATTATCGTGGGAGAAAAAAATCATCCCGAGGTAAAAAGTATATTGGCATTTGCGGGAAAAAATGGTATTATAATAGAATCTAAAAGGGATATCAGCAAAGTGCCGTCCGTTTCCAAATATTGTGTCATCATCCAGACTACGTTTGAACTGGCGAAATTTGAGGAAATACTGGCAGCCCTGCAGGTTGCGAGGCCCGGTGAATACCGGGTTGAGCGGACGATCTGCCTTGCTACGAAGGAAAGGCAGGAAGCTGCGGCGAGGCTGGCCGGACAGGTAGATGCTTTTATCGTAATTGGCGGAAGGAACAGTGCCAACACCAGGCACCTGACCGATCTGGTAAGCGCCATCTGCCCCCGGTGTTATCAGATAGAAACCGCCCAGGAACTTTCTCCGGAAATGTTCAAAGGGTGCAGAAAAATAGGCATTTCGGCCGGAGCATCCACTCCCGGCCGTATAATTAAGGAGGCTGTCATGGCGATGGAAAACATGGAAATCAACAAAGTAGAGGGTAACGAATTTGGGGAGATGCTTGATGCCAGCATGGAAGATTATGGCGTGTACCCGGGAAAGCTCGTTACCGGCAAAATCATTCAGGTAGATAAAGAAGGCGTTTATATTTCTTTTGGCTATAGACGTGAAGGTCTGATTGCCTGGAGTGACTGGGCAGCAGATGCGAACCCCGATGAACTGGCAGGTGCCGTAAATGTCGGCGACGAAGTGGAGGCTGTGGTGGTACCGGGCGGATCTTCTTCGGAGGATTTTATCCGCTTGTCCAAGATCCGT
Organism: uncultured Succiniclasticum sp.; assembly: GCA_905235335.1. Classification (GTDB taxonomy): domain Bacteria; phylum Bacillota; class Negativicutes; order Acidaminococcales; family Acidaminococcaceae; genus Succiniclasticum. The sequence goes on along the minus strand of CAJOKZ010000018.1, from coordinate 21,107 downwards.
GCGGAAAAAGAAGCTGCGTGGAAGAACGTGCAGGAACTGCCTGAAGGCGAGAAACGCCTGGCTACGGTAAAGGTACTGCGTGTCATTAAATCTCGCAGCCGCGATAAAGATCCGGAAAAGCCGAAACAGGTTGTGGGTCTGGCTGTTGCAGTGGAAGGCGTAGAAGGCTTTATGCCTGCTTCCCATGTAGAATTGCGCCACATTGATGATTTTACGCCGTATGTGGGCAAGGAAATGGAAGCGGAAATTATTGAAGTGAATCCCGAGAAGAAACGTATCGTTGTTTCCCGCAGGGATCTGCTGAAAGCGGAAAAGGCCCAGAAGCATCAGGAATGGCTGGCCAACCGTGAAGCCCGTATTGCTGCTGCCAAGGAAGCCAGAGCAGCCAAGGAAGCGGCTGCCTACGAAGAAATCGTGGAAGGCGAAACTTATGAAGGAAAGGTCGTCAAGGTTGCAGAATTCGGCCTGTTTGTAGAAGTTCTCGAAGGCCTGGTCGGTCTGGTGCACAATACGGAATTGTCTTATGACCGCAATGTAAAAGCAGGTGATGTTGCGACGGAAGGCGACATGGTTACGGTTTTTGTCAAGAAAGTCGACAAGGAAAACCGCCGAGTATCCCTTTCTATTAAAGCGACGCAGGAAGATCCGTGGGTTGCCGCTGCTGCCGGTTTCCATGTTGGTGATGTGGTAGAAGGCACCATCGAGCGCTTCCTTCCCTTTGGCGCACTGGTAAGGCTGAATGACAAAGTGGAAGGCATGATCCATGTTTCTGAAATAGCGGATACCCGGGTGGAAAAACCGGAAGACGTGCTTAAGATCGGTCAGATCGTGACCCCGATGATTATTAAAATCGACCAGTCACACAAAAAGATCGGCCTGTCACTGACCCGGGCGAAACAAGACGAGGAAAAAGCTGAAATGAAAGCTTTTATGGCAGGGAATCCGGAAGAAAACTTCTCCAACAATGCTATGGCAGAACAGCTGGAAGGATTAAAGGAATAATGCTATAAACAGGAGGACGGAGTTTTCCGTCCTCTTTTTTGGTTTAGACTGGAAAAACAGACGGATTGCCAGACTGAGAATGTTTTATATCAATACGATATGTATTTGCCAGAGGAATTGATATGATACGGGAACAACGTAAACTGGACCATATCCGGTATGCGCTGGAATTAGGTGACGGGAACCGCAGGACCGGACTGGAAGACATCCGATTCATGCACAACTGTCTGACACCGGTAAATCCGGAAGATGTGGATCTGACTACACGTATAGGAGATCTGTCCCTGCCGGTACCGGTTTTTATTGATGCGATCACAGGGGGCGCCGGCCCGGTCAGGGAAATAAACAGGAAACTGGCTGTCCTTGCCCGCCGCTCCGGGGCTGCCATGGCGGTAGGATCCCAGTATGGCGCAATAAAAACCGGAAATCATGCTGATACTTTTACTGTAGTCAGGGAAGAAAATCCGGAAGGAATTGTATTTGCCAATGTAAGCGCACTGGCGTCTCCGGAAGAAGCGGAAGCCGCGGTGCGGATGATCCGGGCGGATGCGCTGGAGATACATCTGAACGCTGCCCAGGAACTGATTATGCAGGAAGGAGACCGGAACTTCAGCAGCGTCCGGGAAAATCTGGCGCGCCTGCGGGAATCCGTATCGGTTCCGGTTATCATTAAGGAGACGGGCTGCGGCATGGCGGCAGAACAAATCCAGGAACTGCAGCGTATGGGGTTCACCTGCTTTAATACGGCAGGGGTCGGAGGCACCAGTTTTGCAGCTATTGAAATTTCCCGCAGCAGGAACGAAAGATACAGGAAGTTTGCGGATTGGGGCATACCGACGGCGTGGAGCCTGATTGATGCCGCACATACGGTGAACCCGTGGGATACATTAATCGCATCCGGCGGAATCCGTTCCGGCTGGCAGGCTGCCCAAGCCATTGCTCTGGGCGCCGACGCGGTGGGAATGAGCGGCAATATCCTCGCTCTGTTGATGAAGCAGGGCGTGGATGAAACGCAAGCCTTCTTTGAATCCATGCTGGATGAGATGAAATCTGTGATGGTCCTGACGGGGTGCCGGACCATCCGGGACCTTCAGCAGGCAGTGGTTATATATACCGGGGATACCCTTGCGTTTATTCTGAACCGCGGGTATGATCTGGGATTCAAACGGAACAGGAAGCAGATTAAGAAAGGATGAACAAGTTGGAACGCAGGAGCACATGGGAAAACTATACATCGGTGCAGGTAAAGGCCTGCCATGAGTTTTGCAAAGGATATCTGGATTTTCTCAGCAATGGAAAAACTGAGCGGGAATGCGTGGAAATCATCCTTGCGGATATGAAAAAAGCAGGATATAAAGATCTGGATGTATTAATTGAACAGGGAAAGATGCTGAAGACCGGGGATAAGGTATACCGGGTCAACATGAAAAAAGGTATTGCCATGTTCAATATCGGCAGTGAACCGATTGAAAACGGTATGAATATTTTGGGGGCCCACATCGATTCACCCCGCATGGACGTGAAACAGAACCCGTTGTATGAAGACGGCGGCCTTGCCCTGCTGGATACCCATTATTACGGCGGCATCAAAAAGTACCAGTGGGTGGCAATTCCTCTAGCTATCCATGGTGTCATCGTTAAAAAGGACGGCACGGCAGCCAGGGTGGCTGTAGGTGAAAAGCCAGAGGATCCGGTATTTTTTGTTTCCGACCTGCTGATCCACCTGGCCCAGGACCAGATGGCGAAAAACGCGGCGAAAGTAGTGGAAGGGGAGGCCCTGGACGTAATCGTAGGAAACCAGCCTGTCAGGTTGGGGCGCAACACGAAAGAAGATAACAAGTCTCCTGGGAAGGAAGCGGTAAAAAAAGGTGTCCTGGCCATTTTGAAAAAGCAGTTTGGCATAGAGGAAGAGGACTTTCTTTCTGCGGAACTGGAAGTTGTGCCGGCAGGCAGGGCCCGGGAAGCCGGTTTTGACAGGAGCATGGTGCTGTCCTACGGGCAGGATGACCGTGTCTGCGCTTACGGCTCCTATAAAGCGATGTTGGACGTGAAAGATGTAGCCCGCACTTCCTGCTGCCTTCTGGTGGATAAGGAAGAGATTGGAAGTGTAGGAGCAACCGGCATGCAGAGCCGTTTCTTTGAAAACACGGTAGCGGAACTGCTGACGCTGCTGGACAGGGGAACGGAACTTTCCCTGCGCAGGACGCTGGCTAACAGCACCATGTTGTCCAGCGATGTAAGCAGCGCATATGATCCCCTCTATGCATCGGCTTTTGATAAGAAAAATGTGGCATATCTTGGCAGGGGACTTGTACTGAATAAGTTTACCGGCGCCCGTGGCAAGTCCGGATCCAATGATGCCAATGCGGAATACATCGCCCATATTAGGCAGATATTTGACAGGGAGAAGATCAATTTTCAGATGTCGGAACTGGGCAAGGTCGATTTGGGCGGTGGCGGGACTATCGCATATATCATGGCCCTTTACGGGATGAATGTCATCGACAGCGGTGTGCCTGTGCTGAGCATGCATGCTCCCTGGGAAGCAACCAGCAAAGCCGATATTTATGAAGCGCGGCGTGGCTACGAAGCCTTTTTAAAACTTGCAGAAAGGGTATAAACGATATGGCAAAAGGAAGACGGTTTTACAGATCCAATAACGGACAGCAAGGCGAAACTTTGGCAGAAAAACAGGAAATGAATACGGATACCTTCAATAAACAGAAAAACAGAAATGCTGATGAACAGAAAAATGTGAATGCGGCGGCCGGTCCGGATCAGGCGGCCGGCGAAAAAACGGGCAGGAAACAGGGCGGCAGGAACGGCAATTTTAACAGAAGGCCGGGGAGCAGGCCTTTTCGAAAATTTAACGGAAAACCGAATGACAGAAACCCGGAAAACAGGGGCAAAAGTCCGGCAGAAGACGGAAGAAGAAAACCGCGGCGCCAGACATCTGACAGGATCCTGGTGGCTTATTATTCCTGGTCTGGCGTTACTGCAAAGGCAGCCCAGCGGATTGCTTCTGTTGTCAAAGGAAACTCTTACCGTATTTTGCCGGTAAAAGCTTATTCATCTATCTATGCCCTTTGTGTGGCCAAAGGCGGCATGGAAAAAGCGACCGGTGCACGTCCGGAACTCAAAGGTTCCCTTCCTGACTGCAGCCGTTACGACAAGATTGCGATCGGATTTCCCATCTGGTGGTTCAGTTGTCCCATGATTATCCATTCCTTCCTGGAAAAGGTGAATCTGGCAGGAAAGACGGTGTATCCTTTCTGCACCAGTAAAAGCAGCGGACCGAAAAGCAGTTCGGCTGATATTCAGAAAACGGTTCCCAACGCAGTCGTCAAAGAATGCCTGGATGCCAATAAGATCGAGGGCATGAGCGACGAAGAGATAAAAGCGTGGCTGGAGATGTAAGTGTTGTGATGATACGGCGGTACAGGAAAATACATTGTTTTAAAAACACGAGGTGAGAATTGTTATGATCAGGGAATTTGCGCAGAAGCAGTATGAGGGATCCAACGGGTGGATTGTGTGGGCTGTGGTCGGCCGGATAGATTCGGTCACGGCAGATGCGGCGCTGGCGTTCGGCAAAGACGTTGTCGGGAATAATGCGAAAACCGTGTTGGACATGACAGAACTGGATTATATTTCCAGCGCGGGATTGCGGGTGCTGCTCATTATCCAAAAACAGGCGGCGAAAGAGGGTAAGGAATTCATTATTGCTGGTGCTTCCGGAATGGTCAGTTCCGTTTTGGAAGACAGTGGGCTGAGTACCTTGTTTACCATGCGGGATTCGATGGACGGGCTGAAATAATATAGTTTTGCCGGATCCTGCTATGCGGCATACCATTTACCGCAGGGCTGCATCCGGAATAGGAGTATTGATTCATGGTAAATGAAAATATTGGCGGATGGAAACGCTACGATGCAGATATGAAATTTTATGAGAAGATCAGGGATGAGATCCTGACTGTGGCGGAGCAGGCCGGGGTTTCGGCCCGGCAGCAGCTGAGACTGGAGCTGGGAGTGGAAGAAATCCTTGTCAATGTATTTTCTTATGCGTATGATGATTTCGGTTATATATGGCTAAAGACATCTGTGGAGGGAGACTGTTTCAGGCTGGAAGTTGCCGATCACGGCAGGCCGTTCGATCCACTGGCAAGAGATTACCGACATGCAGAAAATGTCCCGCTGGCAGACAGGCAGCCTGGAGGGCTTGGTATCTTTCTCGTGAAAAAAAATTTTAAGTCTGTCGTGTACTGTTATGAAGAAATGTTCGGGGGCATGGCGAACCATCTGACCATGTTATTGCAGATGAAATGAATACTGTAAAAAAAAGCGTGTTGAAATTAAAAAACAGAAAAATCAATCTGGGCCAAAGGATTTTCCTTTTAATGGTGTCCGTTGGATTTTTATCATTTCTTATCATGGGAATTGTTGTCCTGGCAGGCCTGCGTCTTGTAAATGAGAAACTGAATACGGCCAGTATCCGGCTCGGTGACAGTACAGCTTCTTTTACAGAAAATTTAGCGGAAGAAATGGTGAAGAAGCGGATGAGCCTTTTGACGCAGGAAAAAGCGGAACGTTTCAGCCAGGATATGAATACGACCGTTGATGATGTGAAGTACCTGTCGAGTATGGCAACGCGTATATTGAAGAATCCTCATAATTATAGTCATCATCCGCTGCCAGATCCGTTGAAAGATGTTATTGAGTCAGGAAAGGCATATTCTCACTTCAGCCGGAACATGCGGCAAAAATATGGAAGCGACGCTTTCTTATCTGAGCAGAGACAGCTGTCAAGTTTATCGGATTTGCTTGAGCTGGAGATGGAATATTATTCGGGTGTGTTCATCGGTTCTGAACGGGGATTTCTGATTGCGGCAGATACGACGAAAGACGGATCGCCCAAGCAATTTACGAAAAAATTTCTGGATAATTATGATCCCCGTGAAATGGGATGGTATAAGCTTGGAAAAGAGAACCGGAAACCAGCCTTTACGGATGTTTATATAGATTCCAACGGCATGCGCTGCGTAACCTGTGTAATGCCGTTTTTTGACGGATCGGGACAGGTGGCCGGTGTGGTGGGTATCGACTTTAATGCAGAAGAGTCATTCAGGGTAACGGGGATACAGCAGGAAGATAGCGAAAACTCGCAGGAATCTGGATCATTTATCCTTGATTCATCCAATGGAAATATTCTTTTCTCATCCCGAAAAGAAGGAGATCTGGCTATTTCCCATAACCTTTCCGATCTGCGAAACCACGGTGAAACCAGTCTGGCCCTGGCTGCCGTTGATATGGCGGCGGGGAACAGAGGAGTGAGGCTGGTTTTGGTAGATGGCACAATGGTATATTTGGCTTATGCGCCCATCGAATTCGCTAATTGGAGTCTTGGCATACTGACTGGGCAGACGGAAGTACTGTACCCAAGCCTCAGTGCAAAAAACAGTATAGATTCCCAGATGGAAGATTTTCAGACAGATCTGCACTTCCTGTTCTCATCCATGGCCAAGTGGTATCTTGTGTTTTTCGCCCTTATGCTGGCAGGCCTGTTTTTTGCCAGTACCTTCATATCCCGTAAGCTGGTAAAACCGATTCTGACACTGGTGGGCGGTGTGAGGCAGATTGCCCAGGGAAACCTTGATACGAAGATAGCAATGAACCGGACTGATGAACTCGGATACCTGGCGGAATGTATCGATGATATGACAGTCGACCTGAAAAAACATATCGAAAGACTTTCCAAATTTACGGCGGAAAAGGAACGTATCGATACGGAGCTTTCGATTGGCGCGAGTATCCAGAAAGGAATGCTGCCCCGGCTTGACAAAAAATTCTCCGATAACGGAAGATTTGAGATGTTCGCAGCTATGGATACAGCCAAAGAAGTAGGCGGGGATTTTTACGATTTCTATATGTTGGATGATCATAGGCTGGTAATTACTATTGCCGATGTATCGGGCAAGGGGGTTCCGGCGGCGCTCTTTATGGTCATTTCAAAGACGATCCTGAAAAATTTTGTTTTGTCTGCGGGTAAAGAAACCGATTTTTCCAATGTTATCGAACAGGCAAACCGGCAGATTTGCGAGAATAATGAAGAAATGCTTTTTGTAACCGTTTTCTTCGGCGTGCTTGATATCCGGACAGGTGTTTTTTCCTATATCAACTGCGGACACAACCCGCCTTTGATCCGTCACAGCGCGGAAGGTCATTTCCAGTATATCTGCCCGAAAAAGAAGAACCTGGTAATGGGCGCCGTGGATGAAGCGGTTTTCTCTGGGGAAACGCTTCGGCTGGATCCCGGGGACATATTGTTCCTATATACTGACGGTGTGACGGAAGCCATGGATGGAGAAGGGAGACTGTATTCCGAAGAACGTCTCAAGGAAACGCTGGACAGTATTACGGAACCCGAAAGCGTATCTGTCAAGGAGATCCTTTCTTTCGTGCGTCAGGATATTAACGTTCATGTCGGGGACACGCAGCAGTCTGATGACATCACTATGCTGGGCCTGCGATTTTTGGGAACGCAGGGACGGTCATAACCTGACGGCCATCCGTGATAGGTAACAGTGATGCTGCCGCCTGGGAAATATGATAAAGACATCTGCTTCCCATTGTGACTGCAAATCCCGGTACAATATGGTTCTGCAGACCGGTACATTTAGTGCCGGTCTTTTTTACGGTCCGAAAAGATGGTATAATAAGCCATTAAAGATTTTGGAACAGCCAAAGGGATGTCAATCAAAAACGGGCTTCCCAACCTTGAAAGAAATAATCATACAGTTCCAGGGAGGAAATAATATGAAAGAAATGGTGTTGTCCGTTTTTTTAACTGCCGTCATGGCATCATCCATGCTGACAGTGCCTGTCGGCATCTGCCGGGCGAAAAATGTCCGGGGGCAGACGCCGCTCCGTTATTTTATGCAGGCTGAAGGGGCCGTAACCAGCCGTACGCCTTACGGGAACAATCCGGCATGTGGAAAGTACGTACAGACTGGCGATGCGAAGATTTATTACGAGGCGTACGCGCCGGTTCACAAGGATACTTTGTACGCGCCTGTTTTCATATTTCATGGCGGCGGCGTAGGGACGCCTTATGAGATGGGACGGCTGATTGACGCGATCCGCAGGGATCATCAGGTCGTTGTGGTCTCTACACGGGGACACGGACGGTCGGAAATCGGCCACACGCCTCTGACTTACGAACAGAAGGCCGATGACATGATCGCCGTCATGCGAGCGGTGACGGACAGGCCTGCTGTCCTCGTAGGTTTCAGCGACGGCGCGTATGCTGCTTATAAAGTCGCGGCCATGTATCCGGAAGCGGTAGAACGGGTTGCGGCCATTGGGGCCGGCACGCTGGAAAAAGGATTTTTCAGTGGTGAACTGAAGGTTTCCGATCTTGAAAAAATCGACAAAGCATTTGTGGAACAACAAAAAATGCTGATGCCGGAGCCGGAGCGATGGCAGAAGTTCTGCACGGATTATATGGATTTCTGGAGTGGCATGGAAGTGGGGAAGGAACTCTTCTCGGCGATCCGCTGTCCCGTACTCCTCATTGCGGGAGATGAAGATGACCATGCGCCGATCGTGACGATGACAGCAGCGCACCAGATGATTCCCAATTCCAGGCTATGTATCGTTCCCAAAGCATGGCATACAGCATTCCTTGATAATTTTGAGGTGACCTGGGCCGCCGTGGATGCCTTTATCCATGCGGATCCTGCTTCCCTGCAGCCGGCAAAAAAAGTGGAATACAATAATTTAGTCATTGGCTCTGTTTTATCGGGGTCGTAAATCTGAAATGGGAGTAAAAGAATCGGATCATGCCGCGGAAAAGCGTCCTATGCTTCTGTTTTACGGCATGTATATCCTGTCAATGCTTATATTTGGGACTAACGGATGCATAGTCGCCAATGTTTCTCTGGAGGGAAGCCAGGTAGTACTGTTCCGGACGCTGATCGGCGGTATACTGGTGACCGGTATGACGGCGCTGCGGGGCGGATTTGACCGGGATGCCATTCGTGCTGATGCGGTGCCGCTCCTGTTCGGGGGAATCGCCCTCGGGCTCAACTGGGTGGCCTTGTTCGAAGCATACCGTCTTTTGAATGTCAGCCTTGCCACGCTGATTTATTATATCGGCCCCGTCTTGTTCCTGTTATCCTCTCCTGTGCTTTTTCATGAAAGACTGACCGGAGCGAAACTGGCAGCGGCAGGTATCGTCCTTGTCGGACTTGTCTGTATCAGCGGCAGTATCGCCTATAGCGGGATGCATTCGGCCGGCCTGTTTACGGCTGTTGTTTCTGCCCTGTTCTATGCGGCTCTGATTGCATTTAACAAGCGTATCTTCCATACAGGGGGGATGCAGACAGCGGCCATTGAGCTGGATATTGCTTTCGTGGTCGTATTTCTTTATGTCCTTATTAAAACGGAACTTCCGCAGCCCCTGCCTGGCGATATTCCGTATATCGCGGTTATCGGGATCGTCAATACAGGTCTTGCATACCTTCTGTATTTTTCCGGGATGCAGCAGCTGTCTGGCCAATCTGTAGCGCTGCTCAGCTATATTGATCCCGTTTCGGCGCTTCTTTTTTCCGCCATCCTGCTGCACGAGTCCATGACATTGGTGCAGACGGCCGGCGCCATACTTATTATTGGCGGCGCTATATTCGGTGAAGTGTACAAATAATACCGGTTATAAGAAACAGCAGCCCCGCGGCACGTCCTTTTTAGAGTCCCGTTGACCCCCGACGGGGTTCGGGAAAGGATGACTGCGGGGCTGTTATTTTATTTGTTAATTGCAAAATCCTTCAGGCGGTGCAGTGAATATCAACAGCCTGAGGAGGCGGCAAGCGCCGCTTTTTTAAATGCGTTTTTGGCGGCAGAAACGGTTTTTTCAATATCTTCTTCACTGTGCGCCAGGGAGAGAAAATTGGTTTCGAACTGGGATGGGGGAAGGTAGATACCCTGCTCCAGCATGCTGTGGAAATAAGCGCGGAAAGCGTTCAGATCGCAGGCCGTTGCGTCTTCATAATCTGTTACTTCCTTTTCCGAGAAGAACACGGTAAACATGGAACCAAGCCGGGGTACCTGCACCGGGATACCGGCCGCGCCGGCAGCTTCCTTCAGTGCATCCGTCAGTTCTGCGTTGCGTTTTGCCAGGGTTTCACAAACATTGTTATCTTTCATATAAGTCAGCGCTGCGATACCGGCTGCCATGGCCAGCGGATTGCCGGACAGAGTGCCGGCCTGGTACATGGGTCCGGCCGGGGATACCCGGCTCATGATTTCCTGTTTGCCTCCGTAGGCTGCTACAGGCAGGCCGCCGCCGATGACCTTGCCCAGACAGGTGATGTCAGGATCGATACCGTATAGGGACTGGCTGCCGCCCTGGGCGGAGCGGAACCCGGACATGACTTCATCTATGATCAGCAGGCTTCCGTATTTTTTTGTCAGCTCGCGGACGGCTTTCAGATAACCGTCTTTCGGTAATACGAGCCCCATGTTTCCCGGGGTGGGTTCCATGATGACACCCGCAATGGCGCTTCCTTTTTCCGCGAACACTTTTTCCAGTGCCGGAAGATCATTAAAGGGGACAGAAAGGGTGGTTTCCGCTGTTCCTTTCGTTACGCCGGGGCTGTCGGGCACGCCGAAGGTAGTCGCCCCGGAACCGGCATGTACCAGCAACGCATCGCTGTGGCCGTGATAGCAGCCGATAAATTTTACGATACAGTCGCGCCCGGTATAAGCTCTTGCCAGACGGATGGCAGACATGGTAGCTTCCGTACCGGAATTGACCATGCGCACCATATCCATGGAAGGGACCAGTCCGCAGACGAGCTTTGCCAGTGCCACTTCGGCCCCGGTCGGGGCGCCGAAACTGGTTCCATTGGCTGCAGCAGTCTGGACGGCTTCCGTCACAACGGGGTGTGCATGGCCTAACAGTAAGGGGCCATAGGATAAGACATAATCAATGTATTCGTTGCCATCCACATCGTAAAGTTTGCTGCCCGCGCCTTTTGCAATAAACGGGGGCACACCGCCCACGCTGCGGAAAGAACGGACCGGGCTGTTTACGCCGCCGGGGATGAACCGCTTGGCTTCATCAAAGAGGGAAGTGGATCTGTTTAACTCGTTCATGATATTTCTCCTGCTGTTTAATAATCAGTGTTTAGATTCGTTTAGATTGAGTGTTTCAATTCATTTCATGTATAAGGCAACGTGCGGATCAGATCCTGCTAATGCCGGATTGCGCAAAACGGTTTTTAGAGGGATCGCCCGTTTTCGGTTCCTGTTATTTTTCTTCCCGGAGCCATCTTGCGACATCCAGAGCGTGATAGGTGATGATCATTTTTGCGCCGGCCCGTTTAAAGCTCAGCATGGTTTCCATGACGATACGTTTTTCGTCGATCCATCCTTTTTCCGCTGCGGCTTTTACCATGGCGTATTCGCCGCTCACATTATATACACACAGCGGACGGTTAAAGGTTTCCCTGGCCCGGCGGGTCACATCCTGATAGGCCAGCGCCGGTTTCACCATGACGATATCCGCGCCCTCCTCGATGTCCAGCGCGATTTCCCGCAATGCTTCATCGCTGTTGCCGGGATCCATCTGATATCCTTTACGGTCTCCTTTTCCGGGCGCAGAATCCGCGGCCGCACGGAAGGGACCGTAATAGGCGGAAGCAAATTTGGCGCTGTAGGCCATGATGGCTGTGTTGCAGTATCCCGCTTCGTCCAGCGCTTTGCGCATGACCGCCACATAGCCGTCCATCATGTTGGACGGAGCGATGATGTCCGCCCCGCATCGGGCCTGGCTGACAGCAAGCCTGGCCAGGTTGGGAAGGGTCTTGTCATTATCCACTGAGGCGCAGTCCTCCGTCAGGATACCGCAGTGACCGTGGGTGGTGTATTCACAGAAACAGGCGTCGGTGATGACCACCAGTTCCGGGTATTTGGCTTTGATAGCTTTGGTTGCCATCTGTACCGGTTCGTTATCATCCCAGGCGCTGCTGCCTTCCGCATCCTTATACGAAGGAAGACCGAACAGCAGGACGGAAGGAATACCCAGTTCCACGACTTCGTCAACGGCTTCCAGCACCCGGTCGACAGACCACTGGTAATTGTTTTTCAGGGTCTCGATTTCTTTTTTAATATTGGTCCCCGGTACAACGAATAACGGGAATATCAGGTCTTTAACACTTATGCTTGTTTCCCGGATCAGGCTGCGCAGGTTTTCCGTAGCGCGCAGGCGGCGGGGACGGTAGATGGGAAATCCGGTCATGATATAACACACTTCCTTTGCTTGAAAAATTTTTTACAAATTTTAACATTACGCAGTCATATTCAGCCGGCACAGGTTTTCATAGAAGCCCGCGCATCATGGCGTATGATTTGTAAACTCAGGATCATGGCAGCATCACGGGGGCGCGCTATCCTGTATCGGAGGCACGCTTACCTGCCGGTATAGAATTTGTTCAACGCGTCTACCAATCCGTCGATGGTATAGGTTTCGGCGCATACTGTCGGCTTCAGGCCATGCTTTTCCATGGTTTTGGCCGTGATGGGGCCGATGGCTGCCAGCGTAACGTCCCCCAACAGTTCTTTATCCCCGTCAAGGGAGTGTAACAGGTTGGTTACGGTGGAAGAACTGGTGAAGGTGATACAGTCGATGGTTTTATCCTTCAGCCCGGCGATGAGTTCGTCCCTGTTTTCACAGTCGGCCACAGTTTCATAGACGGCTACGACTTCCACGTTGGCGCCGGCATCTTTTAATGTGTCCGGCAGCACGTTGCGTGCTTCCTTCGCGCGGGCCAGCAGCACCTTGCTTCCTTCATGGAGCTGCGGCAGCAATGTCTCAGCCAGATCTTCCGCCTTGTAAGAGGGGGGAACCAGATCGGCTGTCAGGCCGTATGCGGTAAGCATGTCTGCCGTGGCGGAGCCGATAGCCGCAATTTTGCTGCCGGCAAAAGCCCGCGCGTCCTTTCCGTTTTTAAGCAGGCGGTCAAAGAACAGGTCTACGCCGTTGGCGCTTGTGAAGATGACCCATTCATAGGATACCAGGTTTTGCTGGGCGGCATCCAGCGGTCTGAAATCTTCCGGGTCAGCGATTTTGATGGCTGGAACCTCAATGACCTTGGCTCCTTCGGCTTCCAGTTTTTCTGTCAGTACGGAAGCCTGGGCGCGGGCGCGGGTGACGACAAAAGTTTTGCCGAACAGAGGCTTTGTCTCGAACCAGTTCAGGGACTCGCGCAGCTTTACTACTTCGCCTACGATGAAGATAGCAGGTGGCTTCATGCCGGTGCGGACAACATCTTCATACGCTTTTCCCAACGTGGTGACCAGGGTTCGCTGTTCCGGATGGGTGCCCCAGCGGATAAGGGCGGCGGGGGTATCGGCCGGACGGCCGTTTTCAATCAGTTTTTCCGCGATGTGTTTCAGGTTTTCCACGCCCATAAGGAAAACTAATGTATCTACACCGACGGCCAGACCTTTCCAGTTGATGCCGGATCGTTCCCGGGAAGGATCTTCGTGCCCGGTGATGACGGCAAAGCTGGCGGCGACCTTCCGGTGGGTTACAGGAATACCGGCATATTCCGGAACGGAAACGGCACTGGTAATCCCCGGAACAAATTCAAAAGGAAGATTGTTTTCCTTTAGCAAAAGGGCTTCCTCGCCGCCCCGGCCAAAGACAAAGGAGTCGCCGCCTTTCAGGCGGGCAACCGTCTTTCCTTCGGCGGCCAGTTTTACTAACAGTTTTGAGATGTCCTCCTGTTTCATGACATGGTTGCTGGAGGCCTTGCCTACATAAATCCGTTCTGCGTCCGGCTTCGCCCAGCTCAGGATCCGGGGATCGGCCAGACGGTCGTATACTACCGCATCCGCCGCAGCCAGGCAGTCCCGTCCTTTTAACGTCAGCAGGCCGGGGTCACCGGGGCCTGCGCCGATCAGATATACTTTACCTGTCTTATCCATTGCACAAAAATCCTTTCATTGAAAATTTCATTTCCATACAAATGTATTTCATGCGCTTTACAGAATTTCATCCAAAATGTCTTTTCCGCCGTGCTCCAGCATCCGGCTCCCCAGTGATTCTCCCAGGGCAACGGCATCGGTGATACATCCGTCGATTTCATCGCGGAGAAGGGTGGAGCCGTCCAGGGAAGCGATGATGGCGGTAATATGTAAGTTTTCGCCTTCCGCTTCCGCATGCACGCCGATGGGAACCTGGCAGCCGCCCTCGACCAGGCCGAGGAAGGCGCGTTCTGCATCGGTACAGCTTTTGGTAGCCGGGTGGTTTAAAAATTCCAGCATGGAGCGGAGTTCTGTGTTATCCGTGCGGCATTCGATGGCAAGGGCGCCCTGTCCTACGGCGGGGATACAGAAGTCGCAGGGGAGGGTTTCCCGGATCCGGTTCCCGTAGCCCAGGCGCGTCAGTCCCGCGGCTGCCAGGATGATGGCGTCGTACAGCCCGTCATCCAGCTTGCGGAGCCGGGTGTCTACGTTGCCCCGCAGGTCCCGGATGTCCAGGTCCGGGCGTTTGGCCAGCAGCTGGGCCCTGCGGCGCAGGCTGGAGGTACCCAGGACAGATCCGGCAGGCAATTCCGCCAAGGTGTTGTATTTATTGCTGACAAAAGCATCGCCCACAACAGCTCGTTCTGTAATGGCGGTCAGACAGAGACCGTCAGGAAGCTTTGTGGGCATATCCTTCAGGCTGTGGACGGCCAAATCCGCTTCGCCGTCCAGCAGCGCGGTTTCAATTTCCTTGGTAAACAGTCCCTTGCCGCCGATCTTGGACAGGGGGACGTCCAGAATCTTGTCCCCTTTGGTTACGATTTTCTGTAGCCGTACCTCGCAGTCCGGATATTGCTTTTCCAGACAGCTTTTAATGTAATTACTCTGCCAGAGGGCCAGCAGGCTTTTCCTTGTCCCAATAGTTATAATTTTCTTCATTGTCCGGTTCTTCCTCGTCTTTGTCATTCAACATAAAAAAGCGGCTGATATCTTTTTTCACATGCTCTTCTTCTTCCGTGCCGGCCGCTTTGTTGATATTGATCATGGGATCCCGCAGGAATTTGTACATGAGCCGCTGGCTCATGAGATCGATCTTATGCTGCTGCTCCTCCGTCAGCTCCGGCATCTTTTTCAATGTTTTGGCCAAAATGCGTTCCCGCAGGAAATCGAATTTATCGTGCAGCTGCACCATAACAGGCCGCAGGGAAAGATAGCGCAGCCGTTCCCGCAGGGCAGCGATGTCTTCTTCTATCAGGAGCTTCGCTGTTTCCGCATCCTGGTTCCGCAGTTCTTTATTGGTCTCAACCACGTTTTGCAGGTCGTCTATATTATACAGTACGAGATTTTTCAATCCCGAAACCTCCGGATCCACATCCCGGGGCACCGCGATATCGATCAGCACCAGCGGATTTGTTTTCCGGCGTTCTTCCAGTGCCAGCGCCAGCTGATCGTGCTGGATGATGTAATGGGGGGCTCCGGTGGAAGTGATGACGATATCCGCATTGGCTGCATGGTCGATGAAATCGTCAAACCGAATGGCAGAACCATTGAACTTGGCTGCCAATTCCTGTGCATGGGTATAGCTTCGGTTTGTGACAAAGATGGACGTGGCGCCCTTGTCCAGCAGGTGCCGTGCGGTAAGCTCGCTCATCCTGCCTGCGCCGATGACCAGGATATCCGCTGCGGAAAGGTCGCCCACAACTTTCATCGCCAGATCCACTGCGGCAGAGGAAACGCTGACGCTGCGATAAGCGATCTGTGTGCGGGTCCGGATCTTCTTGCCGGTGGCGATCGCCTGATTGAAAACGGTGTTGAACAGGGTAGAGGTAGTACCTGCGATGCGGGCCAGATGATAGGCGTCCTTTACCTGGCTCAGGATCTGGCCTTCTCCTACGATGAGGGAATCCAGGCTGCTGGCTACCAGCAGCAGGTGGCGTACGCAGTGTGCCCCGGTCAGCATATAGAAATATTCGCTTTTAAAATTTTTCCCTGCAATGCGTTTGACATCATCAAGCAGGGCCGCCATACCGTCCTCCGGTTCCTGGGCTACAAGATACAGTTCGGTACGGTTGCAGGTGGAAATCAGCACAGCTTCGGAAAAATCATCAGATTCCCTGAACAGCCGCAGGATATGCTTGATCCGGCTGCGGGAAAAATTAAATTTTTCACGGATTTCCACGGGGGCGGTCTTATGATTCAGCCCCAATACGATCAACTGCATTTATGATATTCTCCTTTGCCTGTTGCAGCCGTCCTGCCTTGACTTCCTGCAGCAGTTGTAGTGTGAGGGTTTTCCGCCAGAAATCACGGCGTGCGGAAGTGTCGGGAAGCAGGTCTTTCACTTTTGCGCGCTGTCCGTCCAAAAATTCGCTGAACGCCGACATGTCATTTCCGTACTGTTGCCGGAGGTCTTCCAGCAGCAGATGGGTGAGCCGCGGATTGCCGCCGGTCGTGGCAGAAAAATGCAGGTTTCCGTTGTCATAGGTTCCTGCCACGGAAAAAGTCCCGGCTCCGGGGTCGTCCGTAACATTCAGCAGAATACGGTTTTGCACGGCTTCTTCCGCAACGGTTTCGTTGACGCTGCGGTTGTCGGTGGCGGCTATGACGAGGAACGCGTCGTCCGTGTCACCGGCCCGGAATTTACGTCGGCACAGGGATAAAGCAGGAAATGTTCTCTGTAACGCTTCCAGCGCAGGAAGAATATCCGGGGCAATTACCGTAACGGAAGCGCCCGCCGCAAGAAGCGATTTTGTTTTGCGCAGGGCCACATTTCCGCCGCCCACAACAATGCAGTGCCGTCCGGTTATATTCAGCTGGACAGTATAGTTGAACTGGTCGTACGACATATACTCACCTTTTAAAATGTATTATACCTATTTTAGCACAAAACCCATATAATGTTAAATCTTTTATGCATGATGATATTAGAAAAGTCGGGATTTGTATGCCCGGGGTGATGCCGCATTAAAGATATATTAGGCTGTAACAGAATGTTTGTGTTATAATATTCGTGCTATAATAAATTAGATCCGCATAACAGTACATGGCATAATTTTCACAGGAGATGAGACAGCATGCAGGAAGAGGAAAGCCGGGTGCACGGGACGGTAAAATCCGTGTATCCTTATGAAACAGGCGAAGATAAAATCTGTGAGTACGTGCGTGCCGATGTGAAGGCCGAGTTGGCGAAAAAATTTCCGTCCGGCCATACAGGGTGCCTTTCCACAGCCGTGGTAGAAGCTATCAGCGCAAACATTTATTTTGACAAGAAAAAGGAATTTGCCGAGGACCGTATCGGGGCTGATATTTATCTGCAGAACCATGCGGGGAATTCTTCCTATGCGGTTGCTTTTACGGAGAACGGATCCCGGTACTGGATGGTTCACAGCGGGTACGACGCCCTGCCTTCCCGGATCGCCGGGGTGAAGGTGACGGTAGAACGGCCGGAGCATAAAGGCTGCTGCGGGGAATAAAAGGATACGAATGTCATTATTAAAGACTCATTATTATAATAGTTTTTTTAGAAAGGTATGGGAATTATGGCGATGAAATATTGTCCAAATTGCGGAAATCAAATTGAAAGCAATACAAAGTTCTGTCCGAACTGTGGTACACAGATTGGGGACGCAGCAGCTGTTGTTCCTTCTAACAATAATAATTACAATGATGCCGGAACTCAATTCACTGCCGGCAGTGCTTCTAACGGGAAACCGCCGATTGATGGAAGGGTTAAGAAAAGGGGCATCGTATCAGCCATTATTTTTTCGTTAATTACTTGTGGCTTATATTTAATATACTGGATTATCAAAATTACTAACGAGATGAATATTTTACTTGACAGGAAAAATGCTACAGGCGGTTTAATGACAATCGTTTTTACACTTTTGACTTGCGGTCTTTACGGCTTTTATTGGGCCTATAAGCTCGGTGATAATGTTGATTTGCTCAAAGGAAATCGCAGTGGCAACACAGGTATCTTATTTTTAGTCGTCTACATTTTTGGCTTTGGCATTATTAATGTAGTATTGGCACAGGATGCAATAAATGATAAACTTGACGGCATCTATTGAGAATAATCGGAAAAATAATGATACAATTTGGTCATGCCTGACTTTTTTACTAAGAAATGTATTAAAAAATACTGATTCGGTAAAAAGGGCTGGAATAATTGCTTTATTCGGTTTGGGGTACGGGTGTTTTGCTGACATAACAGGTATTTCTGTTCCTTGCCCTATTAGATACTTTACGGGAATTCTTTGTCCTGGGTGTGGTATAACTACATTTTTTCTAAGCCTGGCACAGGGCGATTTAAATAATGCGAAACAGGCTAATGCTTTTATATTCTATACGCTGCCTTTGTTTATCGCTTTCTACTATCTTGGGGCGGTTGGACCACACAGCAGAGTCTCTTTTTTAGTCAATAGATTTTTTATGCCGTTATATTTGGCGGCTTTGATTGCATTTGGCATTTATCGAAATATCTAATCCTGGCATTAAGGAGAAAAGCCGCAAGCAAGAATTGATTGATATGATAAAATTGCGAAATCCGGCAAGGAATGAAACGAGTTCCTTCTGCCGGATTTTTCATCTTGTTCGCTTTTTTTGTAAACAAAATAACAAATCCCTGTAAGATCAGTAAAAAAACGGCTTACAGGGATTTTTCCGATATTTTTCCGGAAATGTTTCGGACGTGTGCGAGAGAGTACTTTTGGACACCAAAAATGATAGACTGTAGATAGTGGGGATCTGTGAATGAAAAAGTAACACTGTGTTCAACCTGCAAAAAACCTCAAAAAAAGTCGTGTTTACTATGGCAACGCCATCTGGCAGAGTTCATGGAATATTAAGGAAAGCTCTTTAAATGTCGCCTAACAGGCGACCACTTTTTCCATGCATGCCATATAATGGAACTGTAAACCGGTAAAGATGTCGCAGGGAAGCGAAATGAAGATTTAACATGACCCATTATAAACAGATATGTCTGATGTAAGCAGGAAATGGTAAGCGGAACAAAGCCAAAATAATTTTAAAAAAGGAGAGAAGAGCCATGAAGTTTAAACAGTTACTCAAATCGAAAGAAACCCGCAGAAAGTATGAATATTATCTCAGCCTGGGATACTCTGAAAATGCTGCCAACGTGTTAAGCGTCGTAACATATGGAGATGAAGAACTGGTATTTCTTGTTAAGCAGTTAGGAAAGAAAAATGTGATTGAGAATTTATATTCCTGGCTGCATGCGAGAGAAGAAAAATCCCCCCAAGAGGCTATCAAGGCATTTTACGAGGAGAAGCATCCGCAAACTGTACACGACGAAGAAGAAACAGGTTTGGCATGTTTAACCGGCATGCCAATGCTGAGAGCGTTTGGCTGTGCCCGTCCCGGAAGAAGGGCTGCAAAAAAAGCGTCTGTTTCGTGTTCCTGTGCACCCGATGTTGGAATCGCGCCTTGGATGCAAGAGGAATCGGTTAATAACGCCTTTTCTGAACTTAAAGAGTCTTTATCCACAGACGCCTACGAACCCATTGAGGAAAGCGATGCGAAGAGTGTGTTTACGGCGCCCACGTCAACTTTCCGTATGACCACGAGCAATGCCTCCATGGGAATTGTGCTTAATCAGATCCGGTCCGGGCGCTGCGTCAACATGGACCAGGTCCGTATTGAGGAAGTTCTCAATTACTTTGATTATGATGTGAAACCGCCCAGAGACACAAAATTTACAATCTACACGGAACTGATGGAAAAGAAGGGAAACAAAAAGATCCTGTTCATCGATGCGCAGGCAGCCAAAGAAAAAAAGGAACACCAGAACATTATCCTGCTTCTGGATACATCAGGAAGTATGAGTACGAATCAAGAGGTTACCCAGGAAGCCATTGCGGCCGTGTTCAGTAAGCTCAAGGCCGGCGACCGCATCAGCCTGGTTACCTACAGCACAAAAGACCATACCTGGTTTAAAGGGTTTGAAATTAAGGACAGTCAGTCCAAAGAAGACCTGATGGGCATTATTCTTGGTATTGAGATTGAGGGATGCACCTATGGATCTGCCGGAATTGAAACAGCCTATGGGATTGGGGAGAAGTATTACAAGGCTGACTGGAATAACCAGGTGATCCTGATTACGGACGGCGACCTGAATTTCGGCATTACGGACAAGCATGGGCTGAAGGGCCTGATTGAAGAAAAGAAAAAGAGCAACCTGTTCCTGTCGGTCATCGGAACAGGCCTTTATAACTACAAAGATGACAATCTGGAAATGCTTTCAAAACACGGGAACGGCACATACTGTGTAGTGAACAATCTGGATGACGTGGATGAATCCATTAACCGGCACTTTATTGCCCTTACCAACATTGTTGCCAAAGATGTGAAGGCGCAGGTTGAGTTTAATCCGCGTTTTGTAAAATCTTACCGGCTGCTGGGATATGAGAACCGCCAGCTGAACCACGAGGATTTCAAAAATGATGCCGTAATTTCCGAACCCTACGGAAGCGGCGGCCATGGCATCGCCCTTTATGAACTGGATATGAACGGGGAGGAAGACCCGGTTGCTTCTTCTGACCTGAAATACCAGAAGCCTGTGCTGACGGATTCTGACGAGCTGGGTGTAGTATCTGTCCGTTATAAAGAGCCGTTGAGCGATAAAAGTTCTCAGGTTGAGACAGTAATCTACAATAAAAACTATGGCACGCAGAATGTTCAGTTGGCATACTTCCTTTACTGCCTCTCCGAAAAACTGCGGAAGTCAGAACGGCTGGACAAATATGATGAACAGTTCCTTGATGTGATGATCACCAGCGGATTCTACAAAAACTTTTCCGGTCCCAACAAAGAGAAGCTGGAACTGCTTTTGAACGCTAAAAAACATAATGCGAGATGAATAAACACAAAACCTAATCGGCTGCCACGCCAAAGCGTGGCTGCCGATTCAAAAAACAACTAAGCCAAAGACCATTTTGGCTCAGCCATTGAACACAAAGTGAAAGAGTATCATCGAAGTGAACCCCCTGTCTATCGCTGAAATAAGATATTCAGCGGCAGACAGGGGCTTTTTGTTTTTAATCATTATAAGGATATAAAAA
>CAJOKZ010000017.1 GCA_905235335.1 uncultured Succiniclasticum sp. | reverse complement strand
GCTTAAACGATATGGCCTTTTGCTTTTATGACCTCGATTACACTGTCCACGTGTTTCTCGCAGATTTCATCGCTTTCCGCTTCGACCATCACGCGGATCACCGGTTCAGTACCACTTTCCCGCACCAGGATACGGCCGGTATCACCTAATTCCGCAGCGACCTTTGCGACAGCAGCCTGTACGTCCGGATCATTCTGTGCATCCGGTTTGCTTTTTACTTTTACATTTTTCAGAACCTGCGGATAGAATACGACAGGCGCTGCAAGTTCACTCATGGGTTTTTCTCTGGCAATCATGACTTCCATCATCTTCAAGGATGTCAGTATGCCGTCGCCGGTCGTGGCATATTTCGTAAAGATAGTGTGGCCGGATTGTTCGCCGCCGATGCGGTTTCCGGTCTGAACCATATTTTCATAGACGTATTTGTCGCCGACCTTGGTCTTGTCATATTCGATTCCGACCTTGTCAAGAGCTTTATACAGACCGAAGTTGGACATGATGGTAGTGACGACTTTGTTGTTGGCCAGTTTGCCCCGTTCCTTCATGTAAAGACCATATATATACAGGGTATGGTCCCCGGTGACCACATTGCCTTTTTCATCGACAGTCAGGCAACGGTCGGCGTCTCCGTCATAAGCAAAGCCAATGTCCAGCCCGTTCTCAACCACGAATTTCTGCAGATGCTCGATATGGGTGCTGCCGCAGTCTGTGTTAATGTTATAACCGTCAGGTTGGTTGTTCATGATAAAGACCTTGGCGCCGAGAGCCTCGAAGACGGCTCTGGCGATCTGCCACGCAGCGCCATTGGCGACATCCAGGCCGACCTTGATGTTCTTGAAGCTGTATTTGGACAGAGAGATCAGATAACCGATGTAACGGTTCCGGCCTGCCGTGTAGTCTACAGTACGGCCGATGGCTTCCCGTTCGCTTACAGGCACCTCGATCTTGCCGTCAATATAGTCTTCAACAAGCAATATGGTCTCTTCATCCATTTTTTCGCCGTTCCCGTTCAGCAGTTTGATACCGTTGTCATAGAACGGGTTGTGGGAAGCGGAAATCATGATACCGCAATCAAAATTGTCCACCCGGGTAATATAAGCAACAGAAGGGGTGGTGGTCACATGCAGGATGTATGCATCCGCACCGGAAGCCATGAGCCCGGTGCACAATGCGTATTCAAACATGTATGAACTTCTTCTGGTGTCCTTGCCGATAACGATCTTTGCCTTCTTGCCTTGTCTTGCCCCATAATACCAGCCCAGGAAACGGCCGATCTTCACAGCATGTACAAAGGTAAGATCCTTGTTAGCTTCCCCACGGAACCCGTCCGTTCCGAAATATTTGCCCATGTTACAATTCCTCCTTATGGATGATCTCTCCATTGTTCTTGTAGATGGAGTTGGCGGGTACAACACCCCTCACACATGAGGTAGGATATACATTGCTGTATCTTCCGATGACTGTGCCCGGATTGCAGACCGCGTTGCAGCCGACTTCCACGTGGTCTCCCAGCATTGCGCCGAATTTTTTGATGCCGGTTTCAATCTGCTCGGTCCCATTGTGCACAATGACCAGATGCTTGTCTGCTTTTACGTTGCTGGTGATACTTCCGGCGCCCATGTGGCTGTAATATCCGAGGATGCTGTCACCGACGTAATTGTAATGGGGAGTCTGGACGTGGTCAAACAAGATTACGTTCTTCAATTCAACGGAATTCCCGACAACGCAATCGGCACCGACGAGGGCGGATCCACGGATAAAAGCACCGTGGCGCACTTCCGTATTGGGACCGATGATACAGGGGGCACCCAAAAACGCAGAAGGAAAAACCTTTGCGGTTTTATGGACCCAGACCTGCGGTTCGCGTTCTTCGTAGTCAGGTCCCAGGGTCGGACCGAGGGCAAGGATCATTTCCTTGATCCCTTTCAGCGCTTCCCAGGGGTAAGTGAATGAAGAAAGATACTCTGCTGCCAGAGTATGCTCCAGATCATACAGATCTTTGATGGTATACATTATTACAGTCTCTCCTTTTTTTCGATGTCAAGGAAATATTTGTAGGTATCGACGGTCAGTTCGCCACAGGCAGCCTCATCACAGGCGATAATAGCGCCATTGTGCAGCTGCAGTGCGCTGCAGGTCCATTTGTGGGATACGCTGCCTTCTACCGTTGCGGCCAGGGCTCTTGCTTTGTTGTGGCCGTTGATGAGGATCAGCACTTCTTTGGAATCCGTAACCGTTCCCACGCCCACGGACAGGGCCTGGGAAGGAACCTTTTCCGGATCGTTGCCGAAGAAACGGGAGTTGACGATCCTCGTATCAGTAGTGAGGTTGCGGAGCCCGGTACGGGAGGCAAGGCTGGTAAACGGCTCATTAAACGCAATATGGCCGTCAACGCCGATGCCACCCATGAACAAATCGATACCGCCATAAGAAGCGATTTTTGCTTCATAATCGGCACATTCCTTTTCAGGGTCATCCGTCATGCCGTTCAGGATATTGATATTTTCAGGTTTCATATCCACCAGATGGTCGAAGAAATTATCATGCATGAAATACCAGTAAGACTGATCGTGCTCATGGGGCAGGCCAAGATATTCGTCCATGTTAAAAGTTACCACGTTGGCAAAACTTAATTCTCCTGCCCGGTTCATCCGAGCCAGTTCTTTATATACGCCGATGGGGGACGATCCGGTCGGAAGACCGAGGATAAAGGGACGATCCTTTTCGGGACCCGCATTATGTTTCCTGATCCGGTTTGCAATATAATTGGCTGCCCAAAGACACATTTTTTCATAGTTATCCTGAATTATGACTCTCATTCCACTAATCTCCTTTTGTCGTTTTGTTTAACGCAGTTTCCATTCCTTTGCGGTTCCGGCATCGGGAGAAGCTCTGTTACGGTTTTGATTCCGCTTTTTTCATTCTCCCTGACGGCTTGCCGGAGGGTACAGTCTGTATTGCTGTAAACGCAGTCGGTAAGACAACTGTTGCAGCTGGTGAGCTGTACCAAAGCCGTGGCAGCATCCGCCGAGTCTTTCGACAACTGCCAGTCCTCGTCACCCATTATGGGCCTGGCGCTATAGAATCTCCTGTTTCTCCTTCCTGTGGGGGATCCTATTTATTAAGAAAGCACTGTTTAATGTGTCTGCACGCCTGCCGGTGAATTTTGCGAATGAATTTGTCAATACTATCTGACAAATTCCCGCTACGCCTTCGGTCCAGCATCCTGGCATCCGCAAAACAGGCCTGGCAGGCATATAAACCTATTTAAACAGGGATTTCCATTATCTGAAACGCTGTATAGCGTATCAAATCAGAAAATAAACCAAGGGTATGCAAAAACCCCGTCATGCAGAGGTTTTTCCGATTATAGCCGGCGGCATTCCCTTTATAAACATACAACATAAAGATATTTCATAACATTATACCACAAAATGTGCTATTGATAAACAGCAACCTCATGTTAATTTTGGCAGAAAAATATTGCAAACGAATTCCATTACACCCCGGTGCCGTCAAAGCAGGGGATAAATTCGCCACTGGCAGAGTCTTCTTCCTGCACGAACCCGTCTTCGATCGAGCTGGCAAAGAGATAATCTTCCACCTCTTTGTATTCTTCCGGAGTGACCTTGCGGTTCAGTTCCGGATATTCTGCGGCGCGGCCACAAGGGATATATTGATGCATGAGACTAAACATAACGTCTCCCGGTTTGAAGGAATGCGCTACCCAGTCGATAATGCGCTTTGTATTTTCCAAATGACCGGGCAGTACCAGGTGGCGGATGATGACACCGCTTTGCATGATGCCGTTTTCGTCCAGTCGGTAGGGACCGGTCTGACGGAACATTTCTAAAATCGCATCCCTGGCGATATGCCAATAATTGTACGCATTGCTGTATTCCAGCGCCAGCTTGTCGTCACTGTATTTCAGATCCGGCAGCCAGATCTGCACCTTTCCTTCAAATCTGCGCAGGGTATCTGTTGCTTCAAAACCGCTTGTATTATATACCACCGGAACGGGCAGCTTTTCATTGAGACTTTGCAGAATGGAATATGCGAAGTGGGTTGGTGTGACCAGGTCGATGTTGTGGACACCTTTTCCGATCAGTTCGTGATAAATTTCCTTCAGCCGTTCCACGGAAATCTCCCTGCCTTTGTTCAGGCAGCTGATCTCGTAATTCTGGCAGTAACAGCAGTGGAGATTACAACCGGTAAAAAATACGGTTCCGGCTCCCCGTGTTCCGCTGAGGCAGGGTTCCTCCCACATATGCACACCGGCCCGGGAAACGACAGGCAATATTCCCACGCCGCAGCAGCCGAAGGTACCGTCCGTATTACTGATGCTTTCGGGACGGTCTACCCCGCAGCGGTGAGGGCATACATAACACAACATATCCAAAACTTCCTTTCCTGTAAATGTAATGATTACAACTAGCTGTCAAAGAATCGTTCGGAAAGAAATCAGATGACACTGCCAAATACAGCAAGCATCCGGTCGCAGTTATTTTATCATAGAACCGTATGATTTGCAGTATGTGTTTGTGAAATTGCAGGGAAACATTGGCACAGTTTGGAAAATCAGATTTGCAGGAAAAACTGACACGAAAGAAAGACTGCGGCAATATCAGTAACGGTCTGATGAAGATGATAGTGTTACAGTTTGTCGTTTTGGTTCATTGACAAGAGCTGATTTTACAGGCTATAATATCAGTACAGGTCATGTGACTGACGGAAGTGGATTCACCACATGGAGCATGACTGTGGATGCCGACCGTCTGGGCGAAAGCACAGGACTGGCCGGTTTTGCTTTTTATAAGGACGACTCGTTCTGACGCTGAGGGTTTCTGCAGGAGTGGTATTAATTAGTGAAATGCTGTATTGATCTTAAACCGGCATGAGAACAAGGAGGAAACGATTTATGAATGAACTGGCATTGAAGTATGGCTGCAATCCGAATCAGAAAATCGCTAAGGTGTATATGAAAGACGGGAAGGAACTTCCTTTTATCGTACTGAACGGACGTCCCGGCTTCATCAATCTGCTGGATGCCTTTAACAGCTGGCAGCTGGTAAAAGAATTAAAAGAAGCTACCGGTTTGCCGGCAGCGGCTTCCTTCAAACATGTAAGCCCGGCAGGGGCAGCGGTTGCGACCGAGTTGAGCGATACATTGAAAAAAATCTATTTTGTGGATGATCTGCCGCTTACGCCTCTTGCGTCTGCCTATGCTGCCGCACGGGGCGCGGACCGCATGTCTTCCTACGGTGACTTTGCAGCCCTTTCAGATGTCTGTGACAGGGAAACGGCGCTGCTGCTGAAACGGGAAGTGTCAGACGGTGTGATTGCTCCCGGATATACGGAAGAAGCGCTGGAAATACTGAAAAGCAAACGGAACGGAAACTATCTGGTTATGCAGATGGATCCGGATTATGTGCCCGAAGAGCAGGAGACCAAGCAGGTTTTCGGTGTATGCTTCGAGCAGACAAGGAATAATGCGAAGATTACGGCGGAACTGTTGGCGGACCGGCCGACGAAAAATAAGGAGATTCCTGAAGCGGCGGTTCGTGACCTTCTGATTGCGCTGATTACCCTTAAATACACCCAGTCCAATTCCGTCTGCTACGTGAAAGACGGCATGACCATCGGCGTGGGCGCCGGACAGCAGTCCCGCATCCACTGCACCCGTCTGGCCGGCAATAAGGCAGACATCTGGTGGCAGCGGCAGAACCCGAAAGTGATGGCGCTGCCCTTTAAGGCGGACATCCGCCGCCCGGACCGGGACAACACAATCGATGTATATATTTCCGATGACTATGAAGACGTGCTGGCGGAGGGAACCTGGCAGCTGTTCTTTACGGAAAAGCCGGAGCCGCTGACCAAAGAAGAAAAGAAAGCCTGGGCGGCCAAGCTCACCGGCGTGGCTTTAGGCAGCGACGCGTTCTTCCCCTTCGGCGACAACATTGAACGGGCCCACCGCAGCGGCGTGCAGTACGTAGCGGAAGCCGGCGGCTCCATCCGGGACGACCATGTGATCGAAACGGCGGACAAATACAATATGGCGGTTTCCTTTACCCATCTGCGGCTGTTCCATCACTAAGCCTGTATTCCGGCAGTGATTGTTTGGCATCTTCGTTGTCTTAAACTGTCTTCAGCATAGAGAATGCTGTCGAGAGTCAGGCAAGGAAGGATTATCGGGATTATTCCATAAATTATCATGAACCATTCATTTTTCCGTCAGGATACCGTGGAACTGGCCCGCAAACTGCTGGGTATGCTATTGGTTCACCGCACAACTGAAGGCGTTACTGCCGGTATGATCGTGGAAACGGAAGCCTATGTAGGCGCTGTCGATAAAGCCTGCCACGCTTACCGGAACCGGAGCGAGCGGACGGAGATCATGTACCACGACGGCGGCTATGCCTACGTGTACCTGATTTACGGCATGCACTGCTGCTTCAATGTGGTGACAGGCCCGGAGGGGGAAGGCAATGCGGTGCTGATCCGGGCCCTGGAACCGGTCATCGGACTTGACCTGATGCGTAAAAGACGGCAGACGAAACAACTGCAAAACTTATGCAGCGGGCCGGGGAAAGTGTGCCAGGCACTGGGAATCACAAAAAACGAATACGGATTGGATTTGTGCGCAGCGGACAGTCCGCTGCGCCTGATCCGTTACAGGCATATTACGGATGCGCAAATTGCTTCATCTCCCCGCATCAACGTGGCTTATGCGGAAGAAGCGGCAGCCTGGCCCTGGCGGTTTTATGTGAAAGAGAATCCGTATGTGTCCGGGTGAAAGTTGTGTGACACGTGTTTTTGTGAAGCCTGTTTTGGTTTTCGGTAATTATTTTGCGCAGTAAACAGTGATCAGTTACAACAGTAAATTATTTTTGCGATAGCCGATATATGGCATTGTTGTTTGTTATAGTGAAAACAGATAACGGGGTTACAGACTATTCTCAATGATAGTCCGTAACCCCGCTTTGTTGAGCAAAGGAAAAGGGCTGAACAAAATTTAGTGTAAAAACTTCATTTTGTTACAGCCCCGTTTTCTATACTGAAACTAAAAGATAAAAAGGAGGGGAATCATTATGATGTATACCACAAGCTTCTGAAAAAAAGGAGACAGTCGTTATACGGCTGTCTCCTTTTTAGCGGGAAGAATGAAAAGATTCTCATTCCAGCAACAGCGTCCGTCCGTTCTTCAACGTAACACCTTTTGCCAATGCATCTGCCAGTTCTGTGTTGCCGATGTACCCGTATTTCAGCATTTCTTTTAAGACAAGCCGCACCCGTTTGGCGCAGCCGCTGGGATTTTCATAGGGATTCAGCGCGCTGGGGGCATAGGGCATGGCGGCCAGCATGGCGCTTTCCGGTATGTTCAGGAGCGCAGGGTCTTTCCCAAAATATTTTTTTGCGGCGTCGCGGATCCCATATGCTCCTGCGCCAAAATATGTTGAGTTGAAATACATCTCCAGCACTTCGTCCTTGGAATATTTCTGTTCTATCCAGGTTGCCAGGATGGCTTCTTCCGCCTTGCGCGTAAAGGTTTGCTCGCTGCTTAAGAACATATTTTTGACCATCTGCTGGGTCAGGGTGCTGCCCCCCTGCTGCACTTCGCCGGCTTTCAGGTTGGCAAAGGCCGCGCGGGCGATGCCGCCGATGTCCAGCGCGCCGTGTTTGTAAAAGTCATGGTCTTCGATGGCAAGGAGGGCTTTCCTGGTGTGGTCCGGTATCTTTTGCAGGGAACACCAGCCCGGACTGTTCCGGAGCGCATTGACGGTCTCTTCAACGTGCCATACGGTAGAAACCCTGACAAGGGCAGAGTCCGCGCCTTTCTGCACCTGTTTCCCGAGCCTGTCTGTAGTCTTGGCGGCAGAACCAACCAGGTTTCCGGCTTTTTCCGCAACCGTTTTTGCCTGGCTGTCCGTTATATCGATCACGTTGTTTATTTTTGGATCTTTTTTAAAATCTTCAGCAGCCTGGCTTAACGGTTTTGGGATTTCCGGCTGTTTGCCGGTCAAATTCCAGCCGATGAAAAGCAGGACAAAAAGAAGGGTGAGCCCGATTATTTTGGGAATACGGTTCTTTTTTGTTTTCTTTTTCCGCATGGCATCTCCTGTGTGAAAGAATCAAATTGATGGTCTTCAGCTAATTTATTTTAACAAGAGATTGGCTGTTTGGCAAAGGTTCTTTTCAGTTCTTCAAGCGCGCCGTTTTTTTGTTTTTTATCGGGTCTGCAGAATTTATGCTATAAAAAAAGAAAAGAATATGGTAAAATAACTTATTATAGCAAGTAACCGGATGCATAAAATCAAAATTGTATGCAGCAAGTTATTTTGAGCGCCTGCGCTTTGGATTTCAGGAGGGGGACGAAATGTTAAAAACCGATGATATTGATACGCTGGTAGAGGCATTGCCATATCTGAGGGAATTTAAGGGAAAAATTGTTGTAGTAAAATTCGGTGGAAAGGCAATTGAGGATGATAAGCTGAAAGAAAAGCTGTTGCAGGATGTAATTTTTCTTCAGTGTGCCGGCCTGCGGCCTGTCATCGTGCACGGAAGCAGTTCGGAAGTAGCCCGGATGATCGCGAAGACAGGGAAAAAAACCGCCTTTGTGAACGGATTGCGTGTTACGGACGCAGAAAGCGTGCGCCTGACGGAAATGGTTCTTGCCGGACGTCTTAATATCGATTTGGTCGCCGCATTAAACAAGCTGGGCGGAAAAGCGGTTGGGCTGAACGGAAGGGATGCCAACCTGATCGTGGCGAAAAAACACCTGGCGGATGTTTATGAAAATGGCGAAGTGAACCTGGTGGATATCGGTTACGTAGGACGAATCGAAGCGGTCAACACTGAACTGCTGGAGGTTCTTCTGGATGCGGGATACATTCCTGTAATCGCGCCTACCGGAGCCGGTGTGTCCGGGGAATCATATAACATAAATGCGGACAGCGTGGCCGGAAAGATTGCAGGCGCGCTGAAAGCGGAAAAGCTGATCGTGCTTACGGATGTCAAAGGCATTTACGCGGACTATCAGGATGAAGCGAGTTTCCTGTCCACCCTGAGTTTTGACAGGGCGCAGGAATTGATCATCAGCGGCAATATTGATGGCGGTATGATTCCCAAGGTAAAGGCCTGCATCACAGCTTTGTCGGGCGGCGCAAAAAAGGCGCACATTGTAGATGCCAGGGTGAATCATGCGATCCTTGCAGAAATTTTCAGTGATGAAGGCGTTGGCACGGAAGTAGTGCGTTAAGCTGTTTTAAATTGCATAAGAATTGCATAAGCATTTTGCTTTTTCGTAAAATGGGCCCAACGCATGTGACCGCAGGGCAGGGCTGACCGGAAAATAAAATGTAACGGATATGTTGAGGAATGCCGGGTTTACGGACAGCATGTGAAGACCGGGGCAATAGTGCGTTGCCTATCTGTGCATATCTGACTTAAATAAATGATATCTTAAAGGCGAGAGGAGCAATTATGGGACTGAAGCATAAAGACTTGTTGAGCATCCATGATCTGTCGGTAGGGGAAGTGGCTTTGATCCTGGATGTCGCCAAGAAACTGAAGAAGATGCAGAAGAACGGAGTGCCGCATGAATACTGCAAGGGAAAAACGCTGGCCATGCTTTTTTCCAAGGCATCGACCCGAACCCGTGTTTCCTTTGAAACGGGGTTTCACCAGCTGGGAGGACATGCTATCTACCTGAGCGACAACGATTCACAGATCGGCCGGGGCGAACCGATACGCGATACCGCGCGGGTGCTTTCCCGTATGGTAGACGGGATCATGATCCGTACCTTTTCCCACGATTCCGTGATTGAGTTGGCCAGATATGCATCAATTCCGGTCATCAACGGACTGACGGATCTGCTGCATCCCTGTCAGGCGCTGACGGACCTGCTGACTATCGAAGAGCACCAGAAAGTGCTGAAAGGAAGAAAGCTGGTATATGTGGGCGACGGCAATAATATGGCCCATTCTTTGATGTATGCCTGTGCCAAGGTGGGTATGAACATGGTCTGCGCAAGTCCGAAAGGTTATCAGCCGGATCCGGCGGTGGTCAAAAAGGCCCAGGAAGATGCGGTCATGACAGGCTGTACGGTCACGGTGGATGAAGATATTTTCAGGGCGGTAAAAGGCGCCGATGTATTATACACGGATGTCTGGACCAGCATGGGACAGGAGGCGGAACGGGAGGTCCGCCTGCAGGCGCTGCATGATTACCAGATCAACAGCGAAGTGTTGAAGGCTGCCAGGGACGGGGCGATCGTGATGCATTGCCTTCCTGCGCACCGGGGGGAAGAAATTACGGAAGAAGTACTCGAAGGCCCCCAATCCGTAGTGTGGGACGAGGCGGAAAACCGCCTGCATACACAAAAGGCTATTATGGCCCTTTTAATGAGCAATGCGGACTTATGACCGGAAGAATGGCTTGATTTTAATATTTATTCAAAAAAAATGAAAAATATTGCAAAAAGGGCTTGCAATATTTTTTGAAAGTGCTACAATAAGCGTGTTAAGAAACACGGGCTGGTGAGAACCCACGCTTCGGCAAGCTGGCCCGCAGGTAAAGTTTTGTCGCATAACGCGAAACCTGCTTACAATAAAATTTTTAATAAGGAGGCCACATAAATGGCAAAGATTAACAAAGAAGCAATCAAAAAAGTTGTGCTAGCATACAGCGGCGGTCTGGATACCTCCGTTATCATCCCCTGGTTAAAGGATAACTACAATAACTGTGAGGTTGTTGCTGTCTGCGCTGATCTGGGGCAGGGCGATGAACTGGACCCGGTACATGATAAGGCCATCAAGTCCGGCGCCAGCAAGTGCTATATCCTTGATTTGAAAGAAGACTTTATCGCTAATTATGTATGGCCCTGCGTAAAGGCCGGCGCCGTGTACGAAAAGAAATATCTGCTGGGTACTTCCTTCGCCCGTCCGCTGATCGCAAAGCATCTGGTCGATATCGCCCATAAAGAAGGAGCAGACGCTGTGGCCCACGGCGCGACCGGAAAAGGAAACGACCAGGTACGTTTTGAACTGAGTGTTAAGGCTCTGGATCCGGATCTGGCGATCATTGCTCCCTGGCGTGAATGGGAACTGCGGTCCCGGGATCAGGAAATTGACTATGCGGCTGCGCACAATATTCCGATCCCCGTATCCCACAGCGATGACTATTCTATGGACCGCAACATGTGGCATCTGTCTCATGAAGGTTCCGATCTGGAAGATCCCTGGAACGCGCCGCAGGCCAAAATGTTCCGGGTGACCTGCACACCGGAAACAGCTCCGGACAAAGATGAGATGCTGGAACTGGAATTTGTGGAAGGCGTTCCGGTGGCGGTAAACGGGGAAAAACTCAGCCCGGCTGCCATTGTTGAGAAACTGAACGAGATCGGTATCCGCAACGGCGTGGGCATCAGCGACATCGTGGAAAACCGCCTTGTAGGCATGAAGAGCCGCGGCGTGTATGAGACCCCGGCCGGCTCCATCATCTACTATGCGCATAACGAGCTGGAAAACCTGTGCCTTGACAGGGATACCTATCATTTTAAAGAAGGCCTGGCCATTAAATACGCAGAACTGGTCTATGATGGGAAATGGTTCTGCGCCCTGCGGGAAGCGCTGGACGGCTTTGTAAATGAAACACAGAAGACAGTGACCGGCACAGTCCGCCTGAAACTGTACAAAGGAAATATTATCAGCGCCGGCGCCAAGTCCCCGTATTCCCTGTACAGTCAGGAATATGTGACCTTCGGTGAAGACGAAGTTTATGATCAGAGTGACGCAACCGGATTCATCAATCTGTTCGGCCTGCCGTTAGCCGTTCGGGCGATGATGAAGAAAGGTACCTTAAAATAATGGCCAAATTGTGGGGCGGTCGTTTCAGTAAGAATACGAACGAATTAGTGGACGCATTCAATGCGTCCATTAATTATGATAAGCGTTTGTATAGAGAAGATATCCGGGGCAGTATTGCCCATGCCAACATGCTGGTAAAATGCGGTATCATTCCGGAGGCAGACGGAAAAAAGATCGTGGCAGGCCTGCAGGATATCCTGAACGATATTGAAGCCGGAAACTTTGAGTTCAGCGTAGCGCTGGAAGACATCCACATGAATGTGGAAGCCCGACTGACGGAACGGATCGGGGATGCCGGGGCGCGGCTGCATACAGCCCGCAGCCGTAACGATCAGGTGGCGCTGGATATGCATATGTATATGAAGCGGCAGATCGTGGAGATCGGGGAGCTGCTTCTGGAGTTCGAGCGCGTGATCCTGTCGATCGCAAAGAAGCATGACAAGACGCTGATGCCCGGATATACCCATTTGCAGCGTGCCCAGCCCATTACTTTCGCCCATCATCTGCTGGCGTATTTCAACATGCTGCAGCGGGATTTCCGCCGTCTGTTGGCCGTTTGGGAAGATGCGGATCTGATGCCGCTGGGCGCCGGAGCCATTGCCGGGACTACGTTTCCCATCGACCGGTTTTATGTGGCGGAACAGCTGCGTTTCGGGAAAGTATATGCCAACAGCATGGATGCGGTCAGTGACCGGGATTATATTGTAAATTTCCTGTCTTTTGCTTCCTTGCTGATGATGCATATGAGCCGGCTTTCGGAAGAATTATGCCTGTGGAGCAGTACGGAGTTTGGTTTTGTCGAGCTGGACGATGCTTTTGCTACCGGTTCTTCCATGATGCCCCAGAAGAAAAATCCGGATATTTCCGAACTGGTACGGGGAAAGACCGGACGCGTCTACGGGGAACTGATGGCCATGCTGACTACGCTGAAGGGACTGCCGCTGACCTACAACAAAGATTTACAGGAAGATAAGGAAGGTCTGTTCGACGCTATTGATACGGTGAAATTCACGTTACAGGTCTATAAAGATATGATCGCCACTATGACCGTGAACAAAGACCGGATGCAATGGGCCGTTTCCCATGATTTTTCCAATGCGACCGATCTTGCGGATTATCTCGTCCGGAAAGGAATGCCCTTCCGCAAGGCCCATGGCGTTGTGGGGCAGTGTGTGGCCTACGCTGTCAAAGAAGGCAAATACCTTTTGGATATGTCCCTGGATGAATACAGGCGGTTCAGCGAATTGTTTGAACCGGATCTCATGCAGGCGCTGGATCCCGGACATTGTGTCAATGCGCGCGTATCCTACGGGGGGCCCAGCTATGTGGAAAACGGTAAACAGTTAGAAAAAGGCGAACAGGTCCTGCGGCAGCAGGAAGAAACGCTGCAGGGATTACGGGAGAGAATCTGAACGTATTCCCTTATAAAACTCTTTTGACAGGAAATTCTTTGTTTTTGAAAGCAATTTTCTGCAAAAGGGTTTTTCTTTTTATGGTTTTTTGGCAAATATTTTGCTATAATAAATAAGATAGGAAAATAAAACCGTTTTCCCGCACGCCGGCATAAGGCGCGGGAGGCTTTTATCTGACTTCCGGAAAAGGCGGTCTGCAGATTTAAATTTCTTTCAGAAAGACTGGGTGAAATCATTGCTGGAACAGTTACAGGTATTGGTAAAGACCATCGGTATCCTGGATGTTATTGATACCGGGTTGGTTGCCTTTTTTCTTTATCGTATCTTCATAATGATGAAAGATACAAGGGCCGCGGCGCTTACCAAAGGGCTGGCGGTTCTGGCCGGATTGGTCCTTATCAGCAAGTGGCTGAACCTCCATGTCATCAACTGGATCCTGGAAAAATCCATGACCATGCTGATGGTAGCGTTGCCGGTGGTATTCCAGCCGGAATTGCGCCGTACGCTGGAGCAGATTGGCAGGGGACGTTTGTTCCGCAAACAGGTCGAACTGGATGAAACCGAATTGAATGATATGATTGAAGCCGTAGCAGACGCGGCTATGATCATGGGACAACGCAAGGTCGGCGCGCTGATTGTCTTTGAAAGGTCGGTAGGTCTGGAAGAACGTATTGAGACTGGCGTACAGATTGACGGTCTGGTATCGGACAGCCTGCTGTTAAATATTTTTGAAAAAGATACGCCGCTGCATGATGGCGCCGTTATAATCCGGGGAAACCGTATCGTGGCGGCTTCGTGCCTGCTTCCGCTGACGGATGCGCGAGGGCTGAGTCAGGAACTCGGGACAAGGCACCGGGCGGCTATCGGTATTTCCGAACAGTCGGATGCCCTTGTCCTGGTTGTCAGTGAGGAAACCGGTACGATATCCATTGCCAGGAACGGGGATATTTATCGGTATCTTCGCCATGAAGACATAGTCGATATGATTCAGGCCGCTGTCATGCAGCATCACAATGTTACCATAAAGCAGATGATCATCGAAAAGATAGACGAGTATCGGAACCGGAAAAACAACGACCGGGAAGGGGAGCGTAAACTCGAACGGGGGCAGAATCATGATTCATAAAAATACAGATAATCGTGATAAATGGATTGCCCGGATCCTTTGTTTCGTCGTTGCCTGCTGCCTCTGGCTGTATGTGATGAGTGACCAGAACCCGGTTGTTGAAAAGGAATTTCAGGTTCCGCTGTCACAACGGAACCTGACGGAAGGAATGATTACATTCAATGTTCCGGATAAGGTCATCGTACGGGTGAGGGGAACCCGTACGGCGCTGGCAGAGATGCCCCAAAGCGACATCTTTGCTTTTGTTAATCTGAGCAAGCTTTCGGTCGGCCCGCATACAGTCCCGATCAATGCCCGTTTTGCAAGAGGGGATGTTGTGCAGGTCAGTCCGACCGTTGTCAATTTGTTGATCGATGTAAAGAGGAGTAAGATTTTGCCGGTGGTCGCGGAAGTCGTCGGATCACCGAACCGGGACTTTATTGTGGACGAGCAAATGCTGATCCCTTCCGAGGTCAAGGTGGAAGGGGCCGCAAAACGAATTGAGGCAATGGAAAAAATTGTTGTCCCGATAGATATAGCCGGGCGAAGCGAGGACTTCACAGTGCGGCAGAAGCCGCTGGCCATGGGAAAGGATGGAATGGATATGCAGGATATCGTTATCGATCCTGCGGAAATTTTAGTGCGCACGAAGATGAAACAGAAAATACAGACCGTCGAAGTCCCGGTAAAAGTTTCGTATAAAGGCAAATTGCCGGAAGGGTTAAAGATTACCAGCGCTACAGCCAATCCGTTTAAGGTCAATGTATCCGGCACGCCTTCTGCAACAGACGGGTTGAAAGAACTGGAACTGGAGCCTGTGGATCTGTCAACTGTTACCAAGGATGTTTCTATTCCGGTAGCGATTAAATTGCCGAAAGATGTGAGTCCGTCCATAAAAACCGTTAATATTGATATTACGGTTGATAAAACTGCAGAAGAAAATTAACGGCGGTACACCTTGTGCTGCGTTGTTCCTGAAAATATAAGACGCACTGAGTACGCGACGGGTGACGGTCGGCTGCGCATTTCGGGGCGGGTAACCAATATTTGCGGTACAGGATTCTGAAAAATTGAAAACAGCAAAAATTTACATGCGGGGAAAGAGCTTTAACATGTTTTATCGGATGTTGGCACGGATGATAAAATAACGTACTCTTTCCTTTTCATGTATTTAACAGGGGAAGCTGAAGATGACAATGATCAAGCTGCGGGTGAACGACGTCCGCATGAGCCTGCTGAAAGAAAAGACGCTGAAAGAATGTGTAGCTGACAGACTTGGGGTCAGAAAAAGCGCGTTGCGGGACGTGCAGGTGGTGCACCGGGCCGTAGACGCCAGGAGAAAAAACAATATCTGTCTGTTATATCATGTAATAACGGAGCTGGATGTGCCTCAGCATGTTGGACAAAAAATGCTGAAACATCCGGGAATCAGTCTCTTTATACCCGCATCCCCGGAATTGCCCGCATTGGGAGGAACCGGGATGAAGGAGCGGCCCATTGTGGTGGGGGCAGGTCCTGCGGGGCTTATGGCGGCGCTGGAACTGGCCAGATACGGGTACCGCCCCCTTATCCTGGAACGGGGGAAGGAACTGCGCAGCCGGATAGAGGACGTAGAGAAGTTTTGGAAAACAGGCGTGTTTGATCCCCGTTCCAATGTACAGTTTGGCATGGGAGGGGCCGGAACGTTTTCCGACGGGAAACTGACGACCCGCGTCAATGACCCGGTGATGGCGGAGATCCTGCAGGCCTTTGTCAAAGCCGGAGCCCCCAGGGAGATCTTAACCGAACATAAGCCCCATGTGGGAACGGATAAACTGCGGACTATGGTAGAAGGGCTCGCAGCGCAGATCGAACAGTGCGGCGGCGAGATCCGGTATGAGACACAGGTGGTTGATTTTATTGGAAAAGGAAACCGGCTGACCGGCCTCCTCCTTGATAATGGGGAAGTACTGGCTGCAGAGACGGTGATCCTGGCCTGCGGGCACAGCGCACGGGATACCTATCAGGTGTTGCACCGCAGAGGCGTCGGGATGGAAGCAAAAGCGTTTTCCATCGGCGTCCGTGCGGAACATCCCCAAAGCCTGATCGACAGGGCTCAGTATGGGGAGTTTGCCGGACATCCCCGTCTGGGTGTGGCTGATTATGCACTCGTATATCATACCGGGGACAAAAAGCGAACCGCGTATTCTTTCTGCATGTGTCCGGGCGGACAGGTAGTGGCTGCGGCGTCTGAGGAAGGCGGTGTCGTCGTCAACGGCATGAGCCTGTATAAACGTGACAGCGGGATTGCCAACAGCGCGCTGGTTGTGAATGTGACCCCGGCCGATTTCGGCATGTCACCGCTGGACGGCATCGAATTCCAGCGGAAGTACGAGAAGCTCGCTTTTGTTGCCGGGGGAAACAGTTACAGGGCGCCGGCCCAAAGTGTGAAAAGTTTTCTGGAAGGAACGCCGCCGGTATTGCGGGACGCGCAGAATTATTTGGAGGAAGCCGCCTCGGCGGATACCTGGCAGGGAAGGGCCGTTCCGGCGGGAGCGCGTTTATCCGGCCGGATTCCCAGCTACCGTCCTGGGGTGACGGAAACTGCGCTTGATTCGGTTCTTCCGGCCTTTGTCTCGGATACACTGAAAGAAGGGATACGGTATTTCGGACAGAGGCTGGAGGGATTTGACGGGCCCGCAGGCATCCTTACCGGTGTGGAGACGCGGACTTCTGCGCCTCTTCGCATTGTGCGGGGAGAGGATTTTCAGAGTGTGACCCATGAAGGGCTGTACCCTTGCGGGGAAGGATGCGGTTATGCCGGCGGCATCATGAGCGCCGCGCTTGACGGGTATCACGTGGCCCGGGCCGTGATGAAAAAATACAGGCCCTTCTGAATATCGTAACGTGCATTCCGGCTGCAGATGCAGCCGGACCGTTATAAAAAGGTAAAGCCTTTCTGAACCTTACGGGGTTATCAGAAAGGCTTGTTTGTTATTATTGCGGCTCATTTCATCCGGTTTTCAAATTCTTTTATCAGACATTCATATACGGACAGGGCGGAGTAACAGTCTGAAAGGGCCCGGTGTTCGCCGTCTGCCTGAAGGTTGTAATATTTCATCAGCGCGTCCAGGCCGAATTTGCCGCCCGTCTCTGTGGGGAGCAGCCGTTTGGCGATGCGTTCCGTATCCAGAAATTGGGGCAGGAACAGATCTTTCCGTTGGAAGCGCCGGCAGGCCATATTGATATTCATAATGTCATTATATCCGATATCGTGGCCCAATACGGTGCTGTTTCCGATAAATTCGAAAAAACTGTCCAGCACCTCCTGCAAAGACGGCTTGTCTTCCAGCATTTCCGCCGTAATCCCGGTCATGGCGATGACCCGTTTGTTCAGTTTCGTGATAGGCCTTACCAGCTGCTGGTAAGTTTCCAATATCTCACCGCGGGACGAGACCCTGATTGCCGCGATCTCCGTAATATCTTCTTCCAAAAACCCGGCACCCTCCAGGTCGAACACTATGAGATCGCAGCGGCATGGGGTAAGGATCTCATTTTGATTCACCTTCTCCTGGACATACCTGCGCCAGTTCCGGCGCTTTATCTTTGCCAACGCGATTTTCTTCTGTCTGGATGAAAGGGTTTTATCTTCTGTTATTCTGGCAATCGTTCTTTTTGAGAGGAAGACAGGTTTCTTAGGTGTTTCCATTTAGTCAGCGTTTCCTTATTAATGATATTCTTTATTATATCACAGAAGGAGGATGGCACAAAAGCAAAATTTACGGTACGGCTGTCGGTCGCGGATTCTCCCGTTTCAAAAATTGCGCAGAAAAGCCGGAACGGTACCGTTCCGGCTTTTGCTGAAATTCAATTGTATTTTTGTTTGGGATGCTTGCGGTGGATGCAAAAGGGCTACATCAAACACTGTCTGTCAGTCATTGACCTTCGCATCAATATCGTGCTGCAAACGGGCGATGAAATCTTCCAGTGACATGGCTCCCAGGTCGCCGCCATGGCGCTGGCGGACTGCGACGGTACGGGATTCCGCTTCCTTTTCGCCGACGATCAGCATGAAAGGAACCTTCTGCACCTGGGCCTCGCGGATTTTTTTGTTGATCTTTTCGCTGCGGTCATCCAGCTGGGTGCGGTAACCCAGTTCAAAGAGTTTGTCATTGACTTCTTTTGCATAGTCCAGCTGCTTATCGGTGATAGGCATTACGCGGACCTGGTTGGGCGCCATCCATACGGGGAAGGAACCTGCGAAATGCTCGATCAGGATGCCGATGAACCGTTCAATGGAACCGTATACGACGCGGTGGATCATGACGGGACGATGTTTCTGTCCGTCTTCACCGGTGTATTCACAGTTGAATTTTTCCGGCAGCTGCATATCCAGCTGGATCGTGCCGCACTGCCAGGTACGGCCGATGGAATCCTGCAGATGGAAATCGATCTTCGGGCCGTAGAAAGCGCCGTCGCCTTCGTTGATGATATAATCCAGATGATTTGCTTCCAACGCCTTGCGCAAACCTTCTGTTGCCAGTTCCCAGGAGGCGTCGTCGCCCATGGAATTTTCCGGACGGGTGGACAGCTCGGCATGATATTTCAGTCCGAAGGTGGAATACACTTCATTAAACAATTTAATAACATTGGTGATTTCCGGCTGGATCTGTTCCGGGGTCATGAAGATATGGGCATCGTCCTGGGTGAAGCAGCGTACACGGAATAAGCCGTGCAGCGCGCCGGACAGTTCGTGACGGTGAACCAGGCCCAGTTCCGCATACCGCAGCGGCAGCTCTTTGTAGGAATGGGGATGGGTATTATAGACCAGCATGCCGCCGGGGCAGTTCATGGGTTTAATCGCGTAATCCATGTCGTCGATCTTGGTGAAATACATATTCTCGCGGTAGTGATCCCAGTGGCCGGAGCGGACCCACAGGTCCCGGTTCATGATCATGGGGGTCATGACCTGTTCGTAATGATATTTCCGGTGTACCTGATGCCAGTACTCCAGGATGGCGTTGCGGATGCGCATTCCGTTGGGATGGAAGAAGGGGAAGCCGGGGCCTTCGTCATGCATGCTGAATATATCCAGTTCCTTGCCCAGCTTGCGGTGGTCGCGTTTTTCGGCTTCTTCCAGCATGTGCAGGTATTCGTCCAGTTCTTCCTTGCTGGGGAATGCGGTTCCGTAAATACGCTGCAGCATTTTGTTCTTTTCGTTGCCGCGCCAGTAAGCGCCGGCGATGCTCATCAGCTTAAAGGCTTTAACGCGGCCGGTGGACGGGCAGTGGGGGCCGGCGCACAGGTCGGTGAAGTCGCCCTGGGTGTACAGGCTGATAACCGCGTCTTCCGGCAGGTCGTTGATCAGTTCTACTTTGTAAATTTCTTTTTCAGCAGCAAAACGTGCCAGCGCGTCCTTGCGGGGCACTTCGCTGCGAACCAGCGGGATATTCTGTTTGACGATCTTCGCCATTTCTTTTTCGATGGCGCGAAGGTCTTCCGGCGTGAAGACGTGCTCGCTGTCCATATCATAATAGAACCCGTTGTCGATGGCGGGGCCGATGGCAAATTTTACATCCGGGAACAGATGCGTGATGGCCTGTGCCATAACATGGGACGCGGTATGACGGATGGCATGCAGGCCTTCCTTGGTATCCGGCGTTACAAATTCTACTGCGGCATCTTTTTCAAGCGTATCGCTGAGATCCTTGTTTACGCCGTCAACGACAGCTAACAAAGCCTGTTTTCCTAATTTCTGGTTTAAGCCCTTGGCAATTTCCAGAAGGCTTGTGCCGGCGGCGAACTCTTTTACGGAGCCGTCTTTTAATGTTACTTTTACGTCTGCCATTTTTCTTCCTCCTAAATTAAAAACGATTTCTTTTGGAAAACGCAGGATTTCAAACAAAACCGGAAAGCCGTTTCGCATGCTTTGAAACAGCACAGACATTTTCCGGAAAATAAAAAATCCCCGTTCCCAATGCTAAGGGACGAGGTTAATCGCGGTTCCACCCTGATTGGCTGCAAATGCAGCCCGCTTAAGAACCTGTAACGCAGTTTACGCGGCTCTTGCTACTCAGAAACGTACGGGCCTTTCATCCGGGAAACCCGACAGGCGTGTCCGATTCATTTCACAAGGCAGTTTGAAGGTGGTTCCGTTTTACGCTTTCTCTGCCGCTCTCAGCAATCACGGCATTTTCTGTGAAGCAGTGTGTAAAGCATTGTCCTTCGCATTACTTTTGTGATTTTGTTTATGCGTAAATTATAGCACTTTAAATTTACGTGTCAAGACGGTTTGCGAACAAGAATTTGCGCAAGTCAGTGTGCCCGTCTGATGTTGACTTTGCAAGGCGGCCGGATGTTTTGGCGCCTTCGGACCATTTTCTTGTCAGTCGCAAAAAGCTTTCGGTCAGCGCACAAACTCATTTAATCAGCGTCTCCTTAAAAAATTACAAATTCTCGTTTCCGCACTTTGATTTTTAATGCGGTTGCGTTATAATAGTATAATGTGAAATTATTATGTCGTATTTTGCTTCAAAAATTTTACGGAGAAATCTTGGGGTATCATGAACAGGATACATTTGGGTTTTAAATGGATGCCAATTTTTAATTTAATAGCGGCTGTGCTTTTGATGCTTTCCGTTTCTGCGTCAACTGCGCAGGCAAAGGATAAAGGCGCATTTATTTTTATTCCCCTGGATAACCGTCCGGTTTGCTATTCATTCCCTGTCCGGGTGATGGAAGCAGCCGGATACAAAATTTTAACGCCGCCGGAAAAATTCCTGGCATCCCATACCGCTCCGGCGGATACGGAAAAACTCTGGAAGTGGCTGGAAAGCAGGGCGGAGAAGGTAGATGCCGCCGTAATCTCTACGGACGCCCTGATCTACGGGGGGCTGGTAGCTTCACGCACCCACCAGCTTTCTCCTTCGGTGCTGGCGGCACGGGTGGAACGGCTGAAAGAACTGCGCATGGACAAAAATATCCGGTTTTACGGATTCAGTACCCTGATGCGCACACCCCGTGAAAGTTATGGCAACGTGGAACCGGATTATTATTCCCAGGTAGGGCCCGCCATTTACCGGTATTCCCAGCTCTCTGACAAATCCGACATCCACGCGGAATCCCTGCTGGAGGATTTTGAGGTGGGCGCTTTCGAACGCAACCTGGCCAAAGATCACCTGAAAGACTGGCTGGACCGCCGCAACAAGAATATGGAAGTGAACCGGCAGCTGGCCATGCTGGCCCGTATGGGGCGGTTTGATTATTTTGCCATCGGCAAGGATGACAACGCGCCCTTGTCCCATACCCATATGGAGGCCAGGAAAATATCCTTCAGCAACGCCGATGTCACCCAGGATTCCTTCCAGATCCTGCCGGGAGTCGACCAGCTGGGTCTCTTGCTGCTGACACGCGCGGTCAATGAACTGTCCCATCAGTCTCCCAAGGTGCATCTGATGTATGTGGAAGGGGTCGGTCCCAAGACGATACCGCAGTATTCCGACCTTCCCCTCGGCATTTCTGTTCCGGAGCAGATCATCGCGGCAGGGGGCTCCCTTGTGCATGATCCGGACAGCGCTGATGTCGTGCTGGCCATCAACACGCCGGCTGATGGGATCATGTACGATTCTACCAATCTGTCCAACCAGTATTTTGCTTCCCCGGCCAACAAGCGCTATATTGCCAATCTTGGGAAGATGCTGGAGCGGGGCGTGAATATTTCCCTGGCTGATGTATCCTTCTCCAACGGCGCCGATAACGGGTTTATGAATGAAATGTCCCTGCGGGGCTACACGGAAAAACTGTCCGCTTATAACGGATGGAACACGGCGGACAATACCATCGGATTTGCTATTTCCCAGGGCATGCTGGCATCGCGGATCCCCAAGGAAAAACAGATGATACTGATGCAGGAACGGATCATTGACGACTGGTATTATCAGTCCAATGCCCGCCGCCAGATTACGGATGAACTGGAAAAAGAGAAAAAGGCGGCCTATAAATATTCGCTGAACGAAATGCTGCCGAAGGTCAAAAAGCAGGCAATCGATGTGATAGACCGTCTCGCCGCCAATTATGATATCACGGCAGGGATCCGGTATACACTGAATTTTCCCTGGAACCGCCTTTTTGAAGTGGATATTACCAACGTAAAGCAGAGCAAGGACAAGCTGCGCAGCAAAAGCCGTTCTTCCCGGGGACTGCTGCCGGATGTTCCGGTCTATTCAAAATAAGAACCGCCGCCGGACAGATGGAAGGCGCGGCTTTGGCAAATTTCCTGTTTTTTGTTGATGGAACAAGGAGAACGGACGGATGCTGGAATCGATCTTTGAACCGGGTATTACGGGGGTCAGCCCTTTTGCCATTATTATTTCCCTGTATCTGGCGTATTATGTTCATAACGACGCGCGGAACCACGGAAATCCCCGTGCGGGACTCTGGGCCTTTGGCACATTTATGGCCTGGATCATTTTTTTCCCGCTGTACTGGTACAGGAATATGCGGGGGAGAAAGAACTGACCGGCGTTTCACAAGTATTTGATATATTCTGCGTTTGGTTATGGACCAAGTCAAAGACACTTCTGAAAAACTGGAAAAAGCCGTCTTTAGCAAGCCGTTTACGTACAGCCGGCTCTTCCTTTCCACTTTTATAATCAGCGCGTTTACCGTGGGCGGGGGCTTTGTGCTGATCCCGCTGATGAAGGCAAAGTACGTGGATGAATTCGGATGGATGAGTGAAAACGAGTCGCTGGATCTGGTCTCTATCGCCCAGAGCGCGCCGGGCGCAGTGGCTGTCAATGCGTCCATTATCATGGGATACCGGCTGG
Source organism: uncultured Succiniclasticum sp. (assembly GCA_905235335.1). Lineage (GTDB taxonomy): Bacteria > Bacillota > Negativicutes > Acidaminococcales > Acidaminococcaceae > Succiniclasticum. The sequence continues at coordinate 10,957 of CAJOKZ010000017.1, read as the reverse complement.
GAGGGATCCTGGGGACATTTACGGCGTTGCTGGCTACCGTGCTTCCACCCCTTATTACCCTTACCGTTGTTTCTTATTTTTATGATGCCTTTGCTACGAATCCGTATGTGCGGATGTTCCTGAAGGGAATGCAGTGCGGCGTGACGGCGGTCTTGCTGGATGTGGTCCTGGGGCTGCTGGTAAAACAGGTCAGGAAAAAACTGGCGCTGCCGCTCATCATCATGGCAGGGACCTTCATCGCCTCGTATTTTTTGAAGATCAATATCATGGAAATTATCCTGGTGGACGCCATCATCGGCTTTTTCCTGATGCGCGACCCGCAGTATAATTAAGGGGGCCGAATCATGGGAATTTTATTGCAGCTGTTTTTCAGTTTTGCCACGGTAGGTCTCTTCTGTGTAGGCGGGGGTTATGCGTCCATGCCGCTGATCCAGGCGGAAGTCATTGAAAAATACGGATGGCTGTCCATGAATGAATTCGTGGATATCTTCACGATTTCCCAGATGACACCGGGGCCCATCGGCATCAACGCGGCTACATTTGTGGGAAGCAAAGTGGCGGGCATTCCGGGTTCCATCGCCGCGACGGCCGGGTTTGTATTTCCGTCGGTCGTGATCGTCCTGCTGCTGGCATACCTGTATTACAAATACGGAAACGTCGGACCGATCCGGGGCATCCTGAACGGGCTGCGTCCCGCCGTTGTGGCCCTGATCGCCCGGGCCGGGCTGGATATCCTGCTGCTGGCCTTCTGGAACAAGGAGAAACTTCCGGTCGAAGTGATGCAGGCCGATAAGATCGCGATCCTGATCTTTATCCTCACTTACTTCGCCCTGAAAAAGAAATTGGGAACGATCAAGCTGCTGGCATCCTCCGGGGTGGCCGGGCTGCTGTTTTATATGATCTCGGGGATCCAGCCGTAAAATTACGGAACCCCGGATACGATATTTATGGTTATCATCCAGACATTTCTTTCGTCTTTTTTTATCTGGTGCATCCTGATCGCTTTTTTGGGACTGAGCCACGGAAAAAAAGAAAAAAACAGTTTGCGGACCGGGGAAAAATGCGGCCGGTCCCGCGACAAAAAAAGAACTGCACAGGAACCGGCGGACAGGGGGCTGACCCGTTTTGCCGTTGTCATCTGCGCCCACGATGAAGAAAATGTAATCGCAAACCTGCTGGACGGCTTGAAGGACCAGCAATATCCCGAAGACCGGTTCCGTATCTTTGTGCTGGCCGATCACTGCAGCGACGGAACGGTTGAAAAAGCGAAACGGTATCCCCATGTCACGGTATGGGAACGCACGGACGGGGAGCGCAGCGGGAAGGGCGCCGTACTTAACTGGGGCATGGAAAAAATTTTGCGGCACAGTCACGAGTTTGACTGTGTCCTGTTCTTTGATGCGGACAACCAGATCGCCCCGGATTTTTTGCGATGCATGCATACGGCTTTCGCATCAGGGGCGGAGATCGTCACGGGCCGTCGCCTGTCCGAAAATCCGTTTGATTCCCTGGTCAGCCAGTGGTATACGCTGTACTGGGGCGTGGTAAATTCCCTTTATAACCAGCCGCGGCACAATCTGGGGCTGTCTTCCATGCTGTCCGGCACCGGCTTCGCGTTTCGCCTGGATCTGCTGAAGGAGAGCGGATGGAAGACGTACAGCCTGTCTGAAGACATCGAATTCACCTTCATCGAAAACCTGAAGGGCCACTGCGTTTCCTATATGGAAGAAGCGGTCTTTTATGATGAACAGCCCGTGCGCCTGTCGGTCATGTGGACCCAGCTGCGGCGGTGGTGCACCGGGGATTTCCAGATCGCGTTCCGATATTTCGGGGACTGGGTGAAGGCGTTCGCGAAGGATCCGTCCTGGAGGCTGTGGGATATTTTCATGGGCGTAGGGATGACGGTCTGCTTCGGCCTGACGGCGGTCAGCTATCTGCTTCACGCGGCGGTGATGATCGGGCAGGGGCAGTTTCCTGTGCTGCTGGTCTCCACATTTTTTTCCTACGCGGTCACGATCGCCGTGGGGTTTGCGGCGGCGCGTAAAAGCGGCTGGCCGGTGGGAAGGCTGCTTCCCGGGATCCTTACCTTTCCCGTTTTTTATTCCCTGTTCTCATATATTTCACTGCAGTCCCTGTTCTTCCCCCAGAAAAAGTGGGTGCGGATCGAGCACAAAAGCAGCAGGATGCATTTCTGAGGCGGGCCCCCGGGCTGCCGGCCGGGAAGATGCTCCCGGGTGGGGGGCTGTTCAGGGAAGCGCCGGCAATATAAACGGCACGGCCTCCCATGGCAAAAATATTTTCTTTACTTGACATTGGGCGCATTGCGTGCTATTATATCTCAGTAACAAAGAAGAAGCCATCCGCTTCTCACCTTGCGGCCTCGCTCGACAGGGTTGAATACGGCGATTTGTGCGGGTGGAATCTGTTCCGCCCGCTTTTTCATTTGTTACAGCGGAAACACGGGAAAACGATGTTGCGCTTCAGGGGCAGCATCACTGGCGCTCCGGTCAATGCGCCGGCGAAAGGATCCCGTCTTTCTGACAGATTATTTGGAGGTGAACCGCTATTAGCAAGGCAGACTTACGCATTAACGATGATATCCGCTGGCGCGAGGTGCGCGTGATCGACGAGAACGGGCAGCAGCTGGGCATTATGTCCAGCCGGGAAGCGAATGCGATTGCCCAGGAGCGTCATCTTGACCTTGTGGAAATTTCCCCCCAGGCCCGGCCTCCCGTGTGCAAGATATTGGATTATGGCAAATATCGTTATGAGCAGCAGAAACGGGAAAAAGAAGCCCGTAAAAAACAAAAGGTCTTTGAGATCAAAGAAGTGAAGCTGCGCCCCGGTATTGAAGACCATGACTTTGGCGTTAAGTTTAAAAATGCAGCCCGATTCCTGGAAGATGGCAACAAAGTCAAAGTTACCATCATGTTCCGCGGCCGTGAGATGAGCCATCCGGAACTGGGGGAAGCGCTGCTGGATAAAATGGCCGAGGAATTGGGAAGTACGGCTATTGTAGAAAAGAAACCCAAAATTGAAGGCCGCAATATGACCATGATCATTGCGCCTAAGCAAAAGTAATTGAAGGAGGACAACACCATGCCTAAGATGAAAACCCGCAGAAGCGCGGCGAAACGCTTCAAAGTGACCGGTTCCGGCGAATTCAAACGCGGCAAAGCGTTCCGCAGCCATATTCTGGAACATAAATCTCCTACCCGTAAAAGAAATCTGCGCAAAGCAGGTCTCGTTCACAAGACCGATCATGAACGCGTAGCAAAAATGCTGCCGTACGCATAAGACTTGAGGAAACAGGAGGAGAACAATCATGGCAAGAATTAAAGTTGGCGTAACCGCCCATCGTCGTCATAAACATATTCTGAAACTGGCAAAAGGATATCGCGGGGCAAAGCATCTGTTATTCAGAAAAGCTAATGAGACCGTGATGAAGGCCCTGATGTATGCCCGCCGGGACCGCCGCGCCAAAAAACGCGAGTTCCGCAAGCTGTGGATCGCCCGTATCAATGCGGCTACCCGTGCTAACGGCATGTCCTACAGCCGTTTCATCAACGGCCTGACCAAAGCCGGTATCGAACTGAACCGCAAGGTGCTGGCCGACATGGCCATCAGCGACGCCGCCGCTTTCGCAAAACTGGTGGAAACCGCAAAGAATGCGCTTTAATGCCGTTTATAAAAATTTCACAACCGGAGAACCTGAAAAATGCTTTCAGGTTCTTTTTTTATGGCCGGGCCGATGTGGTATAATAAATTGGCATGACGGTATGCCGCGGCGAAAAGATTACCGGGGGCGCTGTAACCGCAGCCCCGGCCTTGCGCTGCGGAATGTCCTGCCCAGGGCCCCTGTTGTGCAATAATTTATAGAAAAATTCACGGCAAGAGGAAACAGTTATGGAAATCATTACCAGTGTCAATAACCAGCGGATCAAAGAAATTTCGAATTTAAAACAGAAAAAGTTCAGGACGGAAAGCGGCAAATTTTTTGCCGAAGGATTGCGCGCGGTGGAAGAAGCGGTTCGATACGCAGACGTGACGGAAGTGTTTTATACCGGAACGGAAGACCGGAAACTGCAGGAACTTTTGAACCTGGCGGAAGAAAAAAAGATACCGCTCTGCCAGGTGGATGATAAGGTGATGGCGAAGCTCAGCGACACGAAAACACCCCAGGGGGTGTTGGCGGTGATCCGCCTGCCGGACAACGATCTGCGGCAATTGCAGCCGCATATGGCAGATAAAAAGCGGCACGCGGGAAAACAGGACAGTATCGGAAAGGCTGTGCCGGAAACAGACAACAACGCCCCGGTCGTGATCCTGGACCGCATCCAGGACCCGGGCAATATGGGAACCATCATCCGCACGGCTGACGCGGCGGGGGCGCTGGGAATCATCCTGCTGGAAGACTGCGTGGACCCGTTCAGTCCCAAAGCGGTACGGGCTTCCATGGGATCCCTGTTCCATCTGCCGGTCGTCCAGGGCGTGACGGCGGAAGAAGCGCTGACCTGGTGCTACCGCAGCGGGTACGAACCGGTCGCAACCGCTATGCAGGGCGCAGCCAATATATATAAGGCGGACCTGAGCAAAAAAACAGCATTCATTTTCGGAAATGAGGCCAACGGGGTTTCCGAAGCGCTGCAGGCTGCGGTACAAACGCGCCTGTTCATTCCCATGACAGGGCTGGCGGAATCCATGAACGTGGCCACGGCGGCCGGGATCATCCTGTTTGAAGGGCTGCGGCAGCGAAAGTTCTGCCGCTGAATGATAAAAAGTCTTCGTACTGCAAGCTGCTTACTGGATCGATACAGATATAAGGAGACGATGATTAAATGAGTTTGTGCAAAAAGCACCGGTCAGCGTGCAGACGAATTAATCATCGTTTCCATAAATTCGGAAAATTGTGAGGGGCGCGTCCATGAAATTTTTTCATCTCTCCGACCTGCATATCGGGGTAAAACTGGTGAACCGGGACATGCGGGAGGACCAGGAATACATTTTAAAACAGATTGCGGACATGGCGGCGGAAAAACAGCCGGATGCCATCGTCATAGCCGGGGATATTTATGACAAGGCGGTGCCGTCGGCCGAGGCGGTGGAAGTGTTCGACACGTTCATTTCGCAGCTGAACGGGGCGGCGCCCCGGGCGGAAATCATGATCATCAGCGGCAACCATGACAGCGGGACGAGGGTGAACCTGTACCGCAGCGTGCTGCGGCGGCAGAAGATCCATATGATCGGCGTGCCGCCCCAGCTGCCGGAAGAGCATATTGAAAAGGTCACGCTGCAGGACGGGTTCGGCAGGGTGAATTTTTATCTGCTGCCCTATGTGAAACCGTCCGTGGTAAAACTGATCCTGGGCACGGACGACAACGGAAACAACCTGTCCTATGACGAGACGCTGCGCCGCCTGATCCGGCGGGAACCCATCGACACGGCGGAACGCAATGTGCTGGTAAGCCATCAGTTTTATCTGCCGTCGGGAAAAGATGCGGACGAGGTGGAACGCATGGAGTCGGAAATCATCACGGTGGGGAATATAGACCAGGTGCGGACCGATGTGCTGCAGCCCTTTGACTACGCGGCGCTGGGACACATCCACAAACCGATGAAAGCAGGCAGCGAAGTGTACCGTTACTGCGGCACGCCGCTGGCCTGTTCGGTCAGCGAGGCGGAACAGCAGAAGGGGATACTTTTTGTGGAACTGGCGGAAAAGGGAACGGTGCGGACCGAGGTCCTTCCGCTTACGCCACTGCGCCGGGTACGCGTGATCACCGGCGGGCTGTCGGAAATTCTGGCGCAGACCTGTCAGGATTTTGTAACCGTAGTGCTTACAGATAAAACGGATTATGACACCATCGACCTGCAGGACCGGATCCGTTACGCATTCCCGAACCTGCTGGAAATACGACGGAGCGCCGCGCGGAGGTTGGATTATTCGGCACAGCCCGTGCCGGATGAAGAACTGGACGCCTATGCGTTGTGCAATGCGTTTTTGAAAGATCTGGACGAAGAAGAAAAAGCGATTTTGCGTGAAGCGGTCAACGCCGCGCAAGACGGGGAGGAGCAGGCATGATATTTCGAACTTATAATGCGGGCGCCGTTGCTGCTTCCTGCATGTTACAACAGGAGGAGCAGGCATGAGACCGATTAAACTGACGATGCAGGCCTTCGGCTCCTACGGCAGAAAAACGGAAATTGATTTTACGAAAGCGAACCGCAGCCTCTTCTTGATTACAGGCGATACCGGCGCGGGCAAGACGACGATTTTTGACGCCATCGTTTTCGCGCTGTACGGGGAAACGGGTTCCACCAACAATAAAAAAGACGGCGCGGAACTGGCGAGCCAGTACGTGGCCGTGACGGAGGACGCGAAAAAGAAAAACAAAAAGAAGAAGGAAGGACAGGACGGCGCCGCATCTGCGGCGGCAGCCAAAGACGATCCCGGAAAAGGCGCGTCGAAGGAGGCTGCCGTCGAAAGTGTAGCGGCCGGCAGCGCATCCCCCAAAGCGCTGCATCCTTTTGTGGAGCTGACATTTTCCGAGCGGGAGGGCGGCGTCCCGCAGATGTATACGGTGTACCGATCGCCCCATTACAAACGTCCGCCGAAACGGGCCGGGGCGAAAAGCGGCGAGGTTGACGTAAAGGAAGTCGTCACGCTGACGCTGCCCGACGGAAAAACGTTTGACGGAAAAATCGCGGAGACGAACCGGAAGATCGAAGAGATTGTAGGACTGACCCAAAGCCAGTTCATGCAGATCGCCATGATCGCCCAGGGCGAGTTCATGGAACTTTTGCGCGCCCCGTCCGATGAAAAAAAGCTGATTTTCCGCAAGCTGTTCGGCACGGAACTGTTCCCCCGCATCGTGAAGGAACTGAAGGAGCGAAGGGATCGGAAACAAAAGGAGATGGACAGCATTTTTGCTGCCTGCAAAGCGGAAGTGGGGCACGCCGTGATACCGGAGGAAGAATTCGCGGAGGCTGAACTTGCGGGGGAAGAAGCTGACGTAAAGAAAGAGGGAAACAACGCGGAAATAATTTCGCCCGGCGATGGGGAGCAGGACTTATTTGCGGCTGCGGCAGGGAATGAAGAGGCTGCGGACGATGTTGAAAAAAATAACGCGGCTCCGGGTCTTGCCGCGCTGAAAGAAATGCAAAAAAATATTTTGGCTTCGGCGCAACTAAACGTGCCGGAGCTGGAAGCTTTTGTAGCCGGGCTGCAAGCCCTCTGCGCAAAATTGCAAAACGCAAAAGAGCAGACGAAGAAGACGGAAGCGATGGCGCAAAAAGAGCGGGACGATATTAGGGATGCATTGCAGCAGGCTAAGCTGCTGTTACGTTCTTTCGAACAGTTGGAAGCGGCGGAAAAAACGCTGGCGGTCTGCAAAGCAGAAGAAAAAGAAATCGCGGAAGCCGCGGAGCTGATCGAAAAAATTACGGCAGCCTGTGAGGTGCAAACGGTTTACCAGCGTTTTGCGGATGCGGAAAAAATATTTGCGGAAACAAACCGGAAACTACTGAATGAACAGGAAAAAAATCTGCCGCATCTTGCGGAGGCTTTTGCCAAAGCCGGCGAAGGGGAAGCAGCGGCGAAAGAAGCGTGCGAAGCAGAAAGGGAAAACTGTGCTGCGCTTTCGCAGCGGGTTGAACATGCCCTTGATGTTTTTGGAAAAATTGCAGAGGCAGAAAAAAATCTGGCGAAGAAGAAGAAACTGCTAAAAGAGGAACAGACTGCGGAAGATAAAGCCAAAGAAGCGCTGCAAGAATTTGAAACACAGGAACGGCAATGGAAAGAGCAGGCGGAAACGTTAACCGGCGCGGAATTGCTGTTGGGGGAATGGAAGCTAAAAGAGAATAAGGCCGGAGAATTGCAGACGACCTGGCAGAAAGAAGCGGACGAGAGCGAAACGCGCCGGCAGCAGATAAAGGCTGTCAAACAGGCAAAAAATGAATATGAGGAGGCCCGGCATGCGCTGATTGAAAAGCAGGAGGAATACAACCGGAAGAGCATGCCTTCCTGGATGCCCAAGCGGGCTTTATCGCGCAGCAGCTGAAACCGGGGGAACCCTGCCCGGTCTGCGGTTCCAAAGAGCACCCGCAGCCCTGCGCCCTGGCTGGGGAGCATACCGACCTGACCCGGGCCGTTATCGAAAAGCTGGCCAAAGAAGTTTCCGAACTGGAAGGAGCCAGTTCGGAAAAAGCGGCGAAAGTTGGTACGGCCAACGAATTGCTGGAGAAAAAAACGAAGGAGCTGCAAGATAATCTGGCGAAGCTTCGGGAGCAAATGGCGAAAGAGATGGCGGATGTTCCGGAAACAATGGTTCTGAGCGAAGCCAAAACGAGGATCGACAATTGGAAAAAACAGCTTGACGAGGAAGGCGTGGCGCTGCAGCAAAATGTAAAAACGCTGGGCGAGATCCGTGAATCACTGCGCAGCGCAGATGAAAAAAAGGCGGAACTGAAAAGGACGTTTGAAGAAAAACAGAAAACCGTCACGGAAGCCCGCACGGCATTTGCCGCTGCGGAAGAAGCGCTGAATACCCTGGGGCAGCAAAAAGAATTTGCGACGGCGGAAGAAGCGCAGCGAATTTTGGACGACAGGAAAACGGAAAAAAATAAAAAAGACGCTGCCTATGAGGCGGCGAAAAAAATGTTGCTGGCGGTGAAGCAGGAAAAAGAAACAGCGGACACATTAATTGCCCAATACAAAAAAGAACTGCCCGGACAAAAAGCAGAACGGGACGCGCGGTTCGCAGCCTATGGAGCTGCCTTGAAAGAAAAAGCAATTGCCGAATCCCAATGGCAATCCATTGTTGCCGAACATCGCAAAGAAGAAGTCGCCACGCTGCAACAGAAAATCAATGAGCATAATGCGAAACGCATCTCTGCCCGGAGCGCGGCCGAAACGGCGAAGCAGACCATCGCCGGACGCACGAAGCCGGAACTGGAAAAATTACAGACTGCCACCGAAGCTGCCGAAGCAAAACTGACGGCGGTGCAAACGGAATTGCAGCATACAAAAAATTTGCTGGAAAAAAATTCCGCTGCCTGCGAGGCGCTGGCCCGCAATCTGGAAGACAACGGAAAAGCGGCACGGGAATATGGACGCATCGCCCTGCTGCACGACCGTCTCAACGGCAAGCAGAAGGACGCCCGCATGGACATCGAAACCTTTGTACAGCGCTATTACCTCCAGCGTATTCTGTACGCTGCCAACCGGCGCTTCCGGGAAATGTCCGCCGGTCAGTTTGAACTTCGCATGACCGGGGAAGAACAGGCCGGGCAGGGGAAAAACCGGGGGCTGGATCTGATGGTGTATTCCGCGGTCACCGGCAGGGAGCGGGAAGTGCGCACCCTGTCCGGGGGCGAGTCCTTTATGGCGGCGCTGTCCCTGGCGCTGGGCATGGCGGATCAGATACAGGAAAGCTCCGCGTCCCTCAACCTGGACGTGATGTTCATCGACGAAGGCTTCGGCTCCCTGGACGAACATTCCCGCAGCCAGGCGGTCCGGGTGCTGAAACGGATGGCGGGCGGCTCCCGCCTGGTCGGCATCATATCCCACGTGTCCGAGCTGAAGCAGGAAATCGAAGACCAGCTGATCGTGGCAAAGGACGAACACGGAAGCCACACCCGCTGGCAGATCAGTTAAGAGAAAATCGGAGGACCGAACCGGAGGGGAAGCGTAAAGCTGCGCAAAAACCGATACGGCTGCAGGTCCGAAGGAAAAGAAAAAACCGGCTGCAGATGTGTATTCCGCAGCCGGTGCATTCATTTCTGAAAAAAGCATTTGCAAATTGTTATTCTTCGACATTGATCCCAACGGGAATCCGGCTTTCGCAGGGAACGCCGGTCTGGCAGAACCCGCAGCCGTAACCGTCGATATGGAAATGCTCTTTAATATAAGATGTTGTTTTTCCGTGGGAATAGGCTTTGCAGTTGCGCTTCAGGTGTCCGTTCTCCAGTGTCAGCGCATTTTCCCCGGGGCAGCGCCGCACGCATTGCAGGCAGGTTCCTTTGGCATAATACAGGCACCAGTCGAACCGGCCGGAATAAGGCCGCTTATCCGGTTCCAGTTTCACTTTGATGATGATGGAGCCGAGCCGGTGGGCGATGCCCTTCCGGGTGATCAGCGCGTCGCTGAAACTAAAGGTGCCCAGTCCCGCGGTATAGGCGATATGCCGCTCCGACCATTTGGAGGTAAAAGTCTGCACCTCATTTTCCAGGCGGGTCCACTCCGGGTGGAGCACCGGGGCCATCACCTCATAGCCCATGTCCGTCAGGGTCCTGACCATATATTTCCGGACTTCCTCGTTGATCGGCTCGCCGATCACCCGGGCCCGGGCCCAACGCTCGCTGGGCCATTTGTCCTGACAGCGCATGGAGGCTTTTGTGGCTTCCGTCTGGGGCAGCACCCAGCTGACAATGGTCAGCTCTTCCGGTCTGGCGTGGCTGTCGGGAAACTGTTTGTTGAAAATTTCCGCCGGCATCCAGTGTGTCGTGCCGCAACCGTTCCGGGCCTTGAACTGCCGGAAAAGCGGATCGGCCCCGCTGGCAAATCCTACCATCGGATGCTCCCACATCTTCTCCTCGCCAAAGGCTTCGCCCATGCGGTTTACGGGAGATGTGTCCACAAAATCTTCGACCAGCTTTCTGATCTCCTCTTTGGTAATCATAAAAATTCTCCTCTCCGGTCTTCTCCTCGACTTTTATACGTAACCTTTTTACATAAACAAAAATGGACCCGCACCGCAAAGAGCGCGTTTTTGTTTATGGTATTGCCAGTATGGTGACTTGGAACTATATTGAATGCAGCGAATTTTATCTTTAAATTATTCTATCATAAAGGCGGGCATTTTTTCACACTGAATTCATAGAAATTTCGGACTGCTTCTGCTATAATAAAACTGCGGAGGAATCGTGCCGGTCTGAAAGCAAGGTGAGGAGTTGGCTG
>CAJOKZ010000016.1 GCA_905235335.1 uncultured Succiniclasticum sp. | reverse complement strand
CACAGCTTCCCCTTTGTTTGCAAAGTGAGTGTTCAATAAGCCGAGTTCTGTTCCGACAAGCGGTGGCAATCATTTATCTATTCCTGTAATTACTCACAGGATACAGCGACACAACCCGGAAGGTTCAGCGGGCCGCTTCATCCCTTCCCTATTTGGTCTTACTCCGAATGGGGTTTACCAAGCCAAGTAATTGCTTACTTGCTGGTGCGCTCTTACCGCACCGTTCCACCCTTACCAGAAAAATCTGGCGGTACACTTTTCTGTGGCACTATCCCTAAGGTTTCCCTCGCCGGACGTTATCCGGCATTCCGCCCTATGGAGCTCGGACTTTCCTCACCGTCTTGATTTCTTGCGAAATAGACGCCGCGATTGCCTTTCACACTCACATGTGTATATTATCACATATACCATAAAATGCAAGTGAAATTCTTATGAACTTGAAAATTTTCCATTAATTCAATGGATACATATCCAAGTTTCCGACGTTTTGCCATTTTACAGAATGAGATTTTTAAGGAATTTAAAAATCATACCGTTACAGTTTATACATCCGGTATCAATGTTTCGGATCACTTTATGAGAAGATAGCGCTTCATCATAGTATTAAATTCCCAGGGCGATTTATTGTCCTTTACATCAAACTGATTCATAACCGCGTTCATTTCGTCGGCATAGTGGACGATAAATGCTTCTTTGGTTGAGCAGGCCACAGGAGAACCTTTTTCCTGATCACCGTGGTGTGACAGGATGATATGTTCCAACTGCTGTATTGCGGAAGCCGGCAGCAGCAGTTCGGCCGCCGCTTCCCGCACCATAAGCACGGACATGGTAATATGCCCTAAAAGACGGCCTTCCGTAGTATACGGAAAACCCATGCCCGCAGAAATTTCCCTGACTTTCCCGATGTCATGAAGAAGTGCTCCGGTGATGACCAGATCTCTGTCAACCCTGCCAATTTTATCGGCCATGGCCACAGCCAGATCTGCTACATCGACTGAATGCTGGAGCAAACCGCCCAGATAGGCATGATGCAGTTTCATGCCTGCCGGATTTTTACAAAAGTCATCATAAAACCGGCCGCTGAATATCTTCTTCAGCAGCGTGTGCAATGTCGGTGTTTTTACCTCGTGGACCAGTGCTGTCAGTCTGTTCTTATAAACCTCCGGATCAAAATTCCCTATGGGCACCAAATTGGATATATCGTCTTCCGGCATGATATTATCCAGCTTCTGAATGACCACCTGCAACGCAAGTGTTGAAGAATATTTTACGATATCTACCGGACCGGATATAACAAAGGCTTTGGGAGCGTCAAGCTCGCGAAGACGGTTTACAATATCCCGTTCAAAGGCGATAAACTGTATCTTCCCACTGTTATCTTCTACAGTTCCTCTGGCAAAAACACCGCCGTTGGATGAATTTCCAACCTTTTGCAGGCGCAGCAGTACAGCCTGACAGATCCGTTCCCCTGCTTTAATATTTTCAATCATTCGATTCCCTTTCTGTGCAATATCTTTTTTAAATTGATATATTTTATTATCTTAAGTCCTGAATCCATCCTTCTGTATCCTGTTTACGGACGTCAGACGATATGCAGCAACTTCGTCTCTTTTGCTACCAGCACTTTTATGGAGAGTCCGTCCCGGCTAAGGCGTAAAGCCAGTCGGTCTGCAATTTCATTAACCACGGGAAGTTCTGTCCCCTGATGCGTGGCATCGATGAGATTAATATGTTGCCCTGCGGCCGCCTGTGCATCGTGATATTTCACATCTCCGGTTACGTATGTGTCTGCACCGGCCTGTACCGCCCTGTCCAAAAATTCCATGCCGCTACCGCCGCAAACAGCGACCTTGCGCACGGGACGCCCGGCTGATACAAGACTTACATAATCCAGTTTCAGTATACGTTTCACTGTATGGGCAAAGGTTTCCGGATCGGTTTCTTCTTTCAGACTGCCGATCCGACCGATTCCTTCCACGGCATCTTCCCCTCCGGAAAGGCTTTCCACATTTTCCAGCTCCAAAAGGGCGGCCAAAACATCGTTAACACCACCGGCTGCGCTGTCTAAATTCGTATGGGCGCTGTATACGGCAATATCATTACGGACAGCTTCCATTAATAGTCTGTTTTGCCAGTCATTGTCTGTTAATTGCCTGATACCGCGAAAAATAACGGGATGGTGAGTTACCACGATATCTGCATGGCATTTTACCGCCTGCGCCAGAACCTCTTCCGAAAAATCCAGAGCACACAATATTACATTTACCTTTTTTTCTGTTCTTCCAACGAGGAGTCCGATATTATCCCATTCTTCTGCCAGACGGACAGGTGCGATCTCGTTGAGTATTCTGCCGATATCGTTTACAGTAGTGATCATATTCATGCCCTCCGACTACTTCTCAAATTAATAGCATACTATGAGTAACAAATAAAATAAGCGTTACGTAAATAGTATAAAACAGGATTACAAGCCAGCATTTTCAAGGGAGGATCTGTCGCATTCCTTTCGGTAAAACGGGATGATATGCCCCCATTATTATTTGGTAAAGAAATTTTAGAAGAACAGTGGCTGATTTTTTGTGGTCTGTTATATTCAGGAAGAAAGAATCTGCATAAGCTGTTCCAACAGAATTGCAGTCTTTTTAAATTTTTGACTATTTTTTGCCGTTGCGCTGGCATTCATCTGTTCAAGCTGCATTTGCAGCCGGTGTGCTTTTATGGTCAGGTATTCCCGCCACAATGAAGGCCTGTCTTTCAGAATGCAGGGCCCCACTTCTTTTTCCAGTTCGGAAAGTACCTGACAATCAGTGGAGTGGTTTATCTTTATTATAACATATATATGCCCGTTTTCACTGCAAAGTTTTTCTTCAGAAATTTTATATCTGTGATCTGCAAGCCACTGACGAAGCATCCCTTCGGCATTCATGGGCTGCAGTACAAAAGCTCCGACTGTATCTGCAATATACTGACCTTCTTCAAGTATCTGTACAATCGCACCGCCTCCCATACCTGCGATTACAACGGCATTTGCCTCGCCCTTTGCCAGTCCTGTAAGACCCGAAGCCATACGGATATCCATGACCTGTTGCAGATTGTATCTGGCAGAAGTATCTCTGGCAGCCCTGCATGGGCCTTCCGCAATGTCAGAGGCAATAACATAACTGCATTGGCCGGAAAGCAGCAAAAATGCCGGCACATATCCATGATCTGTACCGATATCTGCCACAACATCGCATTTTGGAACCATGGAAGAAATCATCTGAAGGCGTTTGCTGATCCGAATCATCATTTCCTCTTAACAAGTATTATCACAGATAAAAATTGTACAATAAAACCTGCTCCGAAAGGATACGAAGCAGGTGATATTTCAGGATATTGGTGGGCCTAGTAGGATTCGAACCTACGACCAAGCGGTTATGAGCCGCCGGCTCTGGACCAGCTGAGCTATAGGCCCTTATTTGAACAACATAATTATTTTAACCGAACTTGAGATTTGTGTCAAGAAAATATGAAAGAAACAGCAGTTTTCATAAATGCACACTGGTGATATTAAAATCACGCAGACAAATAACATCTTGCCTGCGTGATCATTTGAAATATCAGTCTGCCACAAAATCCTTAAGCTGGGTACAGCGTTTGCTGCGTAGCCTGCGTAATGCCTTGGCTTCAATCTGCCGGATGCGTTCACGGGTTACACCAAAATGCTGCCCTACTTCCTCCAGTGTACGCTGCCGGCCGTCTTTCAGTCCGAAGCGAAGTTCCAGTACTTCCCTTTCCCTGCTGCTCAGTGTATTCAACACTTCGTTAAGTTTTTCCCGAAGCAGTGCAAAGGATGCGGCATCAGCCGGCGCTGGAGCATCATGATCTTCGATAAAGTCGCCGAGATGGGAGTCTTCTTCTTCCCCGATAGGCGTTTCCAGGGAAACCGGCTCCTGGGCAATTTTCATGATTTCCCTTACCCGGTCTTCCGTAGTTTCCATCATTTCGGCAATTTCCTTCGGAGTCGGTTCCCGGCCAAGCTCCTGCAATAAATGTCTGGAAACGCGGATCAGTTTATTGATGGTTTCGACCATATGGACCGGAATACGGATAGTCCTTGCCTGATCGGCAATGGCGCGGGTGATTGCCTGACGGATCCACCAGGTTGCGTAGGTGCTGAATTTAAAACCCTTATTATAATCGAACTTCTCTACCGCTTTAATCAGGCCCAGGTTTCCTTCCTGGATCAGATCCAGGAACAGCATTCCTCTTCCCACATAGCGTTTCGCAATACTAACCACCAGGCGGAGGTTGGCTTCTGACAGGCATCGTTTTGCGTCCTCGCCCTGTTTTTTAATTTCTTTAATTATACTTTCAAACTCGGTTTTTTTGGCTGCGATCCGTTCGGCATCTGTTTTGAAACTCTTTGCGCTTTTATTGTTCCGGCTGCTCGCAGAATTTATCCATATCTCTGCCTGCAGAATGATGGTTTTGATGGTATTAAGGTTATGCGGTTCGGGTGCGTTATCATCTTCTCTGGGAGGACAATCCTTTTCCCAATCCGTACAACTTAATTTTTCTTCGGTCAGCAGGCTGATGAAACGCAGCCTTTCGTTTTTCGTGAACTGTGCAGTATCTTGCACGAAATCGGAAACCGTGTACTGTTCGCCGCGATTCTTTATATCTTCAAATTTACGAAACGCTACCGGAATAGAGCGCATATCGGTAATCGCTCTTTCCCTTTCCAGAAGTTCTTCCAGTTCCTTGAATACAGCCGTAAAATCCTTACGGTTTTTAATCTCGTAAGCATCTTTCTGGGATTCATCCGGATTTTTGCGGACTCCTTCCAGCCTTTCAACCTGCTTGCCCTTGTCCATGCGTTTGGCAAGCTCAATTTCATCTTCGCTCTGTAGCAGGGGAACACGACCGATTTCTTTCAGATACATCCGGACAGGATCATCTATGCTGATACCGTCTGGAACCGATGTGGATGAAGCCAGTTCCGCTTCAGTAATTTCTTCGGATTCTTTCTCTACATCTTCATCTTCCGCTGGTGGCAGCAAAACATCTTCCCCATCAGGAGGATATGTGATAGCAATCCCTTTGCCTTGCAGATATTCCATCATAAAGTCAATGGATTCCGGAGATACAGACGTAACAGGGAAAATATCATTGATTTCAGTATCCGAAAGAACGTTTCCATTGTTTTTCGCACGTACTTCCAGTTCACGCAGCTTGTCCAACGGAAATCCGGAAGGCATATCTTCAATCTCATACTCCCCATCTTCCGGTTTGGAGTGAATCAGATCCGGCAACTCATCAATTTTCTTTTCCGGTTCTGAAGTTTCAGATATTGAGCTATTTTGTATTACGGAAACGGGAGATGCTTTTTTCTGTCCTCCCGTTCCTTTATCCTGTTTCGTGTTTTTCTTGGCAGATGATTTCCTGGTATCATCCTGTTTTTCCGGAAGCTCTTTTCCGGTATTTGTTTCAATTGTGTTTGGAGTGGAATTATTTGTTATAGTTTTGGATTTTACCGCTTTTGCCGGCTTTTTAGGTTCTTCAGCTACGGCTTCTTTTGCTTTGGCCGGTTTTACAGCTTCTGCTTTTTTAACTTCTGCCTGTTTTGCAGGCTTCTTCGTTTCAGAAACTTTGGGTTTTGCCGCTTTTGCCGGCTTTTTAGGTTCTTCAGCTGCGGCTTCTTTTGCTTTGGCCGGTTTTACAGCTTCTGCTTTTTTAACTTCTGCCTGTTTTGCAGGCTTCTTCGTTTCAGAAGCTTTGGGTTTTGCCGCTTTTGCCGGCTTTTTAGGTTCTTCAGCTGCGGCTTCTTTTGCTTTGGCTGGTTTTACAGCTTCTGCTTTTTTAACTTCTGCCTGTTTTGCAGGCTTCTTCGTTTCAGAAGCTTTAGGTTTTGCCGCTTCTGCCGGTTTTTTGATTTCAGAAGCTTTGTTTTTTGTTGGTTTTACCGGTTTTGCGGATTCAGCAGCGTTGGCAGATACAGCAACGGCTTTTGATGCAATGGGAACAATATCAGGGACTTTTACTGCAGCATTAACTTTGGGCAGGCTTTTCTTCTTCTCATTTAATGCGGGTTTAACATCGTCCGCTTTTTTCTTGCCGCTCTTTTGTTTAGCAGTCAGTTTTTCCCCTGAAATCGCTTTTTTCCCTTTTTCCATATTCAGTTTTTTGTTTGCTTTTTTCTTGTCAGTTGCCATAAAGATCCGTAATTTTCCCTCTTAATTCATTACATATCTTTAACTCTTCAACATATCTGGCATCATTCATACACGCATAAGTTTCAGCAAGATGCCGATGAGACTCATACTCTTGCTGCAAATAATTACGCCTCATCCTGCGAATACAGTCATCCGCAAGCTGCACTCTGCTTTCCTCATCCGGGGCAATTTCTCCGCTTGTAAAAATACCAGCGGTCTCTGAACGTATCGCTTCATCCCCTGTGGCAAACAACGTATCACGAATCGTGTCAAGACTGGGATTATCCATTTTGCATATCTGTTCAAAAATATTTTGCCGGGCAGATGACAGAAAACCGGTCTGCAGCAGAATCTCCTTATAACGGATAATCATGCCGGGATATGTAAATAGTAATAACAGCAAATTGCGTTCCGCCTGCACAAGTGCATTAGGTGCAGACTGCACCGGCATTTCGGAAGAAACAGACTCTTTCCTTCCGCTAAAAGCCTGTGCCGCAGCTTTCCTGTATTCCCCCATAATCAGTGCTTCGTCAATAACCAGTTGCTGGGATAAGAACTTAATATAGCTGGCCGCTTCAATCTCATTTCTACACTCTTTCAGGTACGGAATAATATTCGACACACACTGTACTTTTCCTGCCAGTTCCGAAACATTATTTTTTGAAATTGTATAACGTATTTGAAATTCTGTACCATTCCAGGCATTTTTAACAAGTGACTCGAATGCGTCCCTGCCAAACTTACGGACGTATTCATCAGGGTCTTTTCCCTCCGGTACATTCAACACTTTTACAAATAGGCCTTCTCTTTTTGCGATACTGACAGCTCTCGCTGCATTCCGTCTGCCGGCATCATCACTATCATATGCGAATACAACTGTTTCGGTGATGCGGTGCAGCAACTTTGCATGCTGCTCGCTGAAAGCCGTACCAAGGGATGCTACGGTCCTAACGATTCCTGCGGCATGGAGACTGATGGCATCCATGTATCCTTCGACCACAATGGCTTCCTTTGCTTCACGGATAGCTTTGATCGCTACATCCAAACCAAACAGCGTTTCCCGTTTTTGGAAGACTACGGTTTCACCGGTATTTAAATATTTCGGAAGACCATCATCCATTACGCGTCCCCCAAAGGCAATCACCCTGCCTTTGGGGTCTTTTATGGGAATCATCACACGGCCGATGAACATATCCCTGAAATTCCCGCCGGTACCGCGTATCAGCCCCGCGTCAGAAAGATGTTCGGAAGAAACGCCTTTCTTCTGCAGGTTTTTCTGGAGAGAATGAAAACCTGGCAGGGCGGCACCCAAGGAAAACTGTTCTATAGTTTCATCTGTTATACCCCTATTATGTAAATATGACAGAACTTTTTTCCCGAAGTCCGTCTTATGAAGACAGGCTGAAAAATATCTGCTTGCCAGTTCATTGACGCTGTACATCTCTTTCCGCTTTTCTTCTTTTTGGATATCCGCAGCAGTCCGGTGAGATTCCGGAATAGGGATATTAGCTCTGGAAGCCAGCGTTTTGATTGCTTCAGCAAATGTACTGTTTTCTATCTTTTCTACAAAAGTAAAGACATCGCCCCCGGTATGACAGCCATAGCAATAAAAAAACTGTCGTTCCTTATCTACAGAAAAAGAAGGGGTCTTTTCACCATGGAACGGGCAGCATGCCCAGTAATAGCGGCCCTTTTTCTGTAACGTAACGTATCCGGAGATGATTTCGACAATATCAGAATTTTCCTTAACAAGCCGTTTGAAATCTTCATACTTCTGATCCATCATTTGTTCCTTGCTGAACTTACATTTTTATTTTCTTTATATTCTCTGTCAGCAAAAAAAATCCTTTTTTTATTTCAATTTCATTTTTTTAAATGACGATAAACTGACTGTTTTGCACAGCCCCCGGATTTTTTTAGATGTGTTTTCAAAAAAGGCGTTTCAGTCATTTACGGTTGGTATAAAATATTGGTTGAACAGGGTTACAGCGCTCAGATCGGTCAGACCGGCCACATAATCCACAATGGAGGCAATCTTCCCGAAACGGCTGAAGTTAAGCTGTACATCGTCCGGCAAAATTTCAGGATGGTTTTCAAACAAATCCATAAGGCTCATAACGACGTGTTCTGCTTTTCTGTGCTGTTTTTCCAGGGCCGGACATTCGTAAACATAGGCGAACATAAAATCCCTGAATTCCTCAACCGCTTCATCGTAGTAAGGATCCAGGATAATCTCTTTTTTTCCGGCAGAACTCTCCACAATATTATGGACGAGGATATCCAGAATTTGTGACGGCTCTGTGCCCAAACGCATGGCAACTATACCCGGCAGTTTCTCCGGACCGACAAGGCCGACCCTGATCCCGTCATCAAAATCCGAACATAAATAGCTGATGCGGTCACAACGCCTGACAATGGCGCCTTCCAGTGTTTCCGGAAGTTGTTTCCCCGTATGACATAAAATGGCATCCTGTACCTCTTTCGTCAGGTTCAGGCCACGGCCCTGTCGGCCATAATAAGAAACCACGCGGATACTTTGTTCGTTATGGGTAAAATGGCCGGTATACCTGTTAATAGCTCGTTCTCCGGCGTGACCGAATGGAGTGTGCCCTAAATCATGCCCCAGTGCAGCAGCTTCGATCATATCCTCGTTTAAACGAAGGGCTCGTCCGATTGTGCGCGCAATTTGGGAAACCTCCATACTGTGCGTCAGTCTTGTACGGTAGTGATCTCCCGGGGAAAGATATACCTGGGTTTTGTGTTTTAAAGCGCGGAATGCCTGACTGTGGATGATCCTGTCCCTGTCTCTTTGAAACGCCGTTCGCAGGTCATCCCTCGGTTCTTCTATCAGTCTCCGGGCATTCCTGCTTTTACAGGCCCATGGCATCAAACCGGTCTCTTCAATTTGTTCCGTATATTCACAGAAATTCATAGTTTTCAATTAAACAACCTTTCCTGCTTTGAAATATTAGTATTTCCTTAAACAATTGAATTACAGAAAAAAACAAGGATGAAAAGAAATCGCATATATTTAAGGTTCTTTCATCCTTGAAATTTGCTGGAACTGCCGGAAGGTCAACATAAACAGTGCATCCTGCCGGACGTTTTCCAATTTATGCAGCATACCGCAGACACTGTATAAATGCTGTGAGCCGCAGATTTAGGTTTTCAAATTCTCGGTTAATGATTTTCAACCAATTCTTCCTGCATACTCATCTACGGGTTGCGTTGTTTTTATAAAAATAATCCATGATGATACCGGCAGTTTCTTCAATGGCCCTGTTGGACACGTTGATAATCATGCAATGTACGCGACGCATGATACCTTTGGCATAATCCAGTTCCTCATTGATTCTTTCAATATCGGCATAGGTTGCTTTCTCTGACAGTCCCATGGCTTTTAGCCGGGTCGTACGGATATCGGTAAGCTTATAGGGATCAATCAGCAGTCCTATGATCTTATTGTGAGGAACCTTAAACAACTCGGGAGGGGGAACGATCTCCGGAACCAGCGGAACGTTAGCGACTTTAAGCTGTTTATGGGCCAGATACATGGAAAGCGGTGTTTTGGAAGTGCGCGAAACACCGATGATGACCAAATCTGCTTTCAACAGTCCCATAGGATTTTTACCGTCATCGTATTTAACTGCAAATTCGACAGCTTCCACGCGCTTGAAATACTCATGGTCAAGGGCGTGGATCAGACCTGCCTGGTTTTTGGGAAGAAGACCGGAATTTTTCTGTATAGCCCGCAACATGGGGCCCAGCACATCAACTACCTGGATCTGCAATTCAACAGCCCTGTCTGCAAGATGTTCCCGCAAACGTGGATTGACAATCGTGTAACAGACTACCGCGTGATGTCTGGCCGCATCCTCCAGTGCGCTGTCAATCTGTTCCATGTTGTTTATGTAAGGAACACGGACAACTTCGAAATTGGTTTCCGTAAACTGACTTACTGTCGCCTTGATCACGGATTCCGCAGTACCGCCGATTGAATCTGAAAGTGCGTAAATAATGGGAATATTATTGCTTATGATGACCCACTTCCTTTCCTTCAGCGATATCAACGAAGAGTCGCGTAAAATTTGTTTTCGTGATGCGCCCCACTACCTCATAGTTCATTGTTTTATCTTGCGTGTATACACATTTGACTACCGGAAGACTGTCTATCTGATTGTCGATTACCTTTCTGGCGGCTTGCGAAACCGTTGTTTCAGGAAATGCAACAATCATCTTGGACAAAGGGGTCATAGCCATGACGACGGGGATCGCTTTCATGTCCCCGTTATTGTTGGCCGCAAGCTTTAGCAGATCCTTTCGGGAAACAACCCCTGCCAGATAATTATTATCATCGACAACATAAACAGAGCCTACATCTTCAACAAACATACGGATAATTGCATTATAAGCGCTTTCCGTATTGGAAATCACGACAGGCGTAGACTGGATATCGGAAACGAGGATATCAGAAACCTCTTCTGCCAGCAGACCCAGTGTGCTCCGGCCGATGAAAAAATAACCCACTTTGGGGCGCGCGTCGATGATCCCGCTCATTACGAGGATCGCCAGGTCTGACCGCAGTGCTGCCCGCGTAACATTCAGCTGCTCCGCAATCTTCTGTCCGGTTATAGGACCGTTACCCCTCACAATTTTAGCAATCTGTTTTTGTCTTGGTGTCAAACCCATCATAATCAGTCCTTCCCTGTTTATTAAGCAGTATCATCTAAATTTTATTTAATATATGCTAATTATAGTATTAATTTTGTTTTTTGTAAATAATTAAAAAAATGTATTCTGTTGATTTTACCATTAGCATATATTTTTAAGAGGGTGTTTTTGCTTCTGGCAAACCTTATATTTAAATTGCACTACAAATTAACAGGCCTGATATGTTAAACTGACAGCCGAATTATTATATCCCGGCCTGTTTTTTCAGTTCCATTGCTTTATCCGTATGTTCCCAGGGCACATCGATATCCGTTCGTCCCATATGGCCGTAAGCAGCAATCTGTTTGTAGATAGGACGGCGCAGGTCCAGGGAACGGATGATACCGGTTGGGCTCAGAGAAAAATTGTTGCGGATCAGTTCCACAATTTTGTCATCTGATATGACGCCGGTACCGAAAGTATCTACAAAGACGGATACCGGCTGAGCTACACCAATCGCATAGGCAAGCTGGATTTCACAGCGTTTTGCCAACCCGGCTGCCACAATGTTCTTGGCGACATAACGGGCCGCGTAGGCAGCGGAACGGTCGACCTTGGAGGGGTCCTTGCCGCTGAATGCGCCACCGCCATGACGGGCCATGCCACCATATGTATCTACGATTATCTTACGCCCTGTCAGTCCGCTGTCGCCTTGGGGACCGCCGATAACAAAACGGCCGGTGGGATTGATGAAGTATTTAGTGTTTTCATCCAATAATTCAGCCGGTACTACTGTTTGGATAACCTTTTCAATCATATCCTGACGTATCTGATCCTGGGTCACATCCGGATCATGCTGGGTGGAGATGACAACTGTGTCCACCCGGACCGGTTTATCCTCTTCATATTCTACTGTTACCTGAGTCTTTCCATCGGGACGCAGGTATGTCAACAGTTTATTTTTGCGTACTTCGGTCAGTTTCCGGGCCAGCTTGTGAGCCAGGGAAATGGGAAGCGGCATCAGTTCCGGGGTCTCGTCACAGGCATAGCCGAACATCATACCCTGATCTCCGGCGCCTGCCTCGTCTTCCGCGACTGCCCCTTCCTTGGCCTCCAGTGATTTATTGACTCCCATGGCAATGTCGCCGGACTGTTCGTCGATAGAGATGAGGACGCCGCAGGTAGAACCGTCAAATCCGTATTTGGCTCTGTCATAACCAATTCCTAATACGGTATCCCTGGCAATTTTGGGAATATCCACAAAGCAGGTCGTGGATATTTCTCCCACAATATGAATCTGTCCGGTAGCGACAACGGTCTCGCAGGCAACACGGCCCTCCGGGTCTTCTTTTAAAATTGCATCCAGGATCGCATCGGAAATCTGATCCGCAATTTTATCCGGATGTCCTTCTGTTACTGATTCAGAGGTAAACAATTTGCGCATAATATGTGCTCCTTTCCAACTATGCCGGAACTTTCTGGCCGACCCGGCTTTCTACATTAACTTGACTGCCCGTACAAAAAAGATGCCCTCGCATACGTGAGAGCATCTGAAGCTGCAGAATTGATCTCATCTTGCGATTTCTCGTAAGGACTTAGCACCGTTTGACAAGGCAATGGTTGCTGCGGCTTCACTGGGCCAGTTCCCTCCACCGCTCGTGATGAGCTTTATTAAATTGTCGATATTATTATAACAGGTATTTTTGACAATGCAACTGATTTCACAGTTATTTCACAGCGTTAGAGCCTTTTTCCTTTTTTCCAGCACACGGTCCAGCAGGATGGATGCAACAGTATCTTTTGAAAGTATTTCAAGCGATTCTACCGTACCGTCAGGGTAAAGGAATTTCACGATATTGGTATCCGTATTGAATCCTGCCCCCTTCAGGGAAACATCATTCGCAACGATCATATCCAGATTCTTCTTTTTTACTTTATTGGCTGCATTTTCCAAAAGGTTCTGTGTTTCTGCTGCAAAGCCTACCAGAAATTGCTGTTTTTTCATACTGCCTAATGTTTTCAGGATATCTGGGTTCTGATCCATAAGGATCGTCATTCCCTCCCCGGGATTAATTTTTTTGATCTTCTGGTCTGCAACTGCACGGGGTTTAAAATCGGCTACAGCTGCTGCCTTGATTACGATGTCGACATCGGAGTACACATTCAGGCAGGCTTCCAGCATCTGTTGTGTCGTCTCTACATTGATCACCTTTGCATAGGGTGGCGGCGTCAGTGCAGACGGACCTGTCACCAGGGCGACTTCCGCACCGCGCAGCAGGGCCTGCCGTGCTACGGAATATCCCATTTTGCCGCTGCTGCGGTTCCCCACATATCGTACCGGGTCAATGGGTTCCCGGGTGCCTGCTGCTGTTACGAGCACTTTCAGTCCCCGCATATCTCCTTCCCGCAGTGCGATAAAGCGCTCCAGATAAGAAATGATTTCCGGCACCTCAGGAAGCCGCCCCGGACCGGAAGTCCCACAGGCCAGCTGACCGCAGGCCGGTTCCATTACATTGATCCCCCTGCGGGATAAAGTCTTTAGGTTTTCTCTGGTCGCTTCGTTCTCATACATGCCGGTATTCATAGCCGGACAGACGATTTTGTGACAAGAGGCAGCCAGCAGTACTGTGCTCAACAGATCATCAGCCAGGCCGCAGGCCATTTTGGCCAGGATATTTGCGGTTGCCGGAGCAACCAGTATCAAATCGCCCCAGTTTGCAAGGGCCACATGCTCCACATTAAATTCATCACGGCCGTCCCACATGGAAATTGCGCATTTATGTCCGCTGATCTCGCTGAAAAGCAGCGGAGAAACAAATTTTGCAGCGTGTTCCGTCATCACGACACGTACTTCGGCGCCATGCTTCCGCAGTTTGCTGACCAGGTCGACAACCTTGTAAATGGCAATACCGCCTGTAACGCCGATCACAATCTTTTTTCCGTTTAACATATGTCTGCCCCCATTATTTTTTGCGGGTATAGGTAATTTTCTTTTCCCCCACCTCTTTCAGTGCGATGCTGACTTCTTTTTCCGGTAAGGCATGACCAGGTTTTGTCAGTTCACGGGCACGTTTCGCGGCAAGGATGGCCAGCGTGTATTTGCTGTCTACCATCTCTGCCAGTTTATCAATTGAAGGATTTACCATACTCATATTATTGCCTCCTCATGGAATCATTAAAATTTGATTTTAGTTAAAGATTTTAATTGAGTATCTTTTAGATATTTTTTCTTTTATTCGACAGCCGTTGGTATTTCCTTGAAATCCTTGGTTGTCATTTTCCGGAAGCGTTATCCAGCATCCTGTCAATTACGAAATCCATGCGCTGAGACCGATACCGTTCCGCATCAAGCAATGATAGCATGTGACCACATGCTTTTTCTATATCATCGTTTATGATGATATAATCATATTTGGCAGCAATACGCAGTTCACGTGTCGATTCCTTCAGCCGTTTTTCAATTACTTCTTCGGTATCTTTCCCACGTTTGTAAAGGCGCGCCCGCAATTCATCCAGCGTTGGCGGGATAATGAAGACCAGTACGGCATCCGGAAACACCTTTTTAATTTGCAAAGCACCCTGGATGTCAATTTCCAAAAGCACATCTCTTCCTTCCCCGAGAAGACTCATCACATAAGGCTTTGGGGTTCCGTAATAATTGCCATAGACTTGAGCGTATTCTAAAAACTCGCCGCGAAAGATCATATCTTTTACTTCGGGCACTGTTTTAAAAAAATAGTCCTTTCCGTCAACTTCGCCTTCCCGAGGCTCCCTTGTTGTAACCGATACAGAGTAAGCAAGATTCGGAAGCGCTTTCCGCAACAATCCGCAGAGCGTACCTTTTCCGGCTCCGCTGGGACCGGAAACAACCAGCAGCAACCCTCTGTTGTTTTCTGTTTTTTTCTCCATCATGGCTCCATTTCTTCTGTCCCGTTGTCAAAGCGATTGGCAATCGTTTCCGGCTGAATGGCCGACAAAATCACATGACTGCTGTCTGTAACGATCACGGCACGGGTACGCCTTCCATACGTAGCGTCGATTAAAATTCCTTTATCCCTCGCTTCTGAAATAATACGTTTAATGGGGGCAGATTCAGGACTGATAATGGCAATGATTCGGTTTGCGGAAACGATGTTCCCAAATCCGATATTGATCATCTTTGTGTTCATACGCACTCCTGTTCCAGCAAGCTTTTTACGGCATTGCATCAGTAAAGTATAAAGCCATTCTTTTGGCAGGCAGAGTATCGGGAACCGGATGAACCATCCGCGGATCCCGTTCAATCGGAATCATTCTATATTCTGGACCTGTTCCCGGATCTTCTCTATTTCCGCCTTCACTTCCACTACAATTTTTGCCAGTTCAAAATCATTGGCCTTTGACCCGATGGTATTTGCTTCCCGGTTAAATTCCTGTACCAGGAAATCCAGTTTCCGTCCCACCGGCTGGGATGCTTCCAAAATTACGCGGAACTGCCGGATGTGACTTTTCAGCCGCACGATTTCTTCCGTGATGCTGACCCTGTCCGCGAAGATTGCGACTTCCTGCAGCACCCTGTCCGGGTCTGCTGCAATCTTTTTGTCTGCCAGCAGAGCGTCCAGCCGTTCGGACAGCTTGGCCTGATACTCTGCCACAACCTGCGGAGACCGTTTTTCGATTTCTGATACATGCTGTTCAATAATATCCAGGCGTTTGTAAAAATCAGCGATAATATTCTTTCCTTCCGCTTCCCGCATTACCATCAGGGCATCCACGGCCTGGACAAGCGCTGTACGGATCTTGGGCCAATAAGTATCGCAGTCAAATATACCCTCCTTAGCAGTGATCACGTCAGGACAACGGGCCAGATATAAAATCTCTGCCTGTTCGCTGATGGAAGGCGCCGTAATACCCGCTGCATTGCCAACTTCTTTGAGCGCCTCATGGTAAGCGGCTGCAAGCGGCTTGTCAACAGTAACAGTGACCGCATCCTGATTCGTGTACCGGGCTGTGATAAAAACATCTGCCCTGCCTCTTGCAACCGAAGCTTGGATTGTTTTGCGTATCTTGTCTTCCAAAGGATTTAAAAAATGAGGAAGACGGATGGCCATTTCACTATAGCGGTGGTTAACGGTTTTGATCTCGATCGTCACAGAAAAATTTTCTTCTTCATAACATCCCCGGCCAAAGCCGGTCATGCTTTTAACCATTTTTAAGAACCTCCGATATTAGTAGAATCAGGAAAACGTTCCCTTACCCCTGATTCAACGGATTGCTGCGGGGTTGATATCAAAATTTCTCGGTCCGCAATATTTATCTGTAATCTCAATTGTAAATGGTTGATTGGGAGCAAACTGGGAATTGTCAAAATAGAACTGATAATCCAAAACAGCAATCTTTTTCATTTTTACAGGATCTTTATTAGCCTTTTCATTTACAGTCAACTGTTTTCCGTCATCCGGTTTATCTGCCTTAATTTCTGGCTGTTCTTCAGGTACTTCCAGCATCTCCCAGCTCAGAAAATTAGTGGCGTAAGGAATAAGTATGGTTTTCCCCTGGAGCAGTTTTACCGAATACTCCCCTTCTCTCAATAAAACAGGCGTGTTGATCCTTGTCCCGATCAGCGTGATGCCGTCATATTCCTGGACAGCGCTTCGTATCTGCGGCAATTCAGGCATACGGGACTCATCAACTTTATCCCGGGCATGGATGGCAGCTAAAAGATAAGGGGTGTACAACACGACGGTTTCTTTTTGGCGATAGGGATTCTTCAGTAGTTTTTCCGAAATTTTCCATGGTTCCAGAAACTGGGACATGGAGCGGTTATCCTGTTTGGATGCGATCCCATATTTGATAGCTTGCATCAAGTTTTCATCTGTCATGGGGGCCAGGGCCAGGCAGTGGGACAGGATACTGCAGAACAGAAACGTGAAAGCCAATATTTTTTTCATCCTATTCCCTCCGGAAATATTTTTTTCAACGAAATATGATATACTGTTATTTAAAAAGAAATCGTAGGTAACTGTACCGCTATTATAAACCATTGTGTATCTGAACGCAACCAGACAACCCGATAAATTAAAGAAAAAGGAATCTAGACCATGAATTTAGAAGGAATATCCTTATTTGCGATTGCTGATTACCTGAAACGGGAGATTACCGGCAGCCGGATTTATAAAATAGGCATGCCGTCCCCCCATACTCTATATTTTTCCTTAAAACGGAACCATGACAACGTGCATCTCATTATTGACATAAACGGTGCTTCGCCCGCTGCCTGGCTTTCCCGTAAGTCTCCGGAAAATCCGCCGGAACCTCCTGCTTTCTGCATGCTGCTTCGCAAGCACCTGGAGGAAGGAAAAATCACACAAGTAAGCCAATATGGACTGGATCGTGTCATCGAGCTGGAAATCAGCCTGTTGGAAGGCAGCGGAAAAATCATTAATAAACAGATTGTTATCGAACTGACAGGAAAAAATGCAAATCTGATCTTTGTCTCGGACGGTAAGATCGTGGACAGTATGCGGCATGTCAGCCCGGCTGTCAATTCCGTCCGATGCATCCAACCGGGATACGTATACTTGCCGCCCCCCCTGCAGAAAGGATTCAATATACTCATCGATTCTCCTGAAGAAATCCTTTCGGCCATTCCGGACGAAGTTGATCCTGCCCCTTGGAAAACACTCGTTTCACAGACTGTCGGTATTGGAAAAGCAACGGCCCATCAGCTGTTTGCTATGGCAGGAATTCCTCCCGCTGCTACTTATCTTACTCCTATAGATCGTAGAAATCTGGCGGAAGCCATTACAGACATGCGAAAGCAATTTATGTCCGTTTACTCTGCCGTCATTTCCGGAAGCAACCAGTGTCAGACGATATTTCCTTTTCCGGCAGCGTACATTCCTGACCGCTGTACCGTTGAAACCTTTTCCACAATGAATGAGGCAATCCTTTATGCAGTACAGTTGAAACCTGTGGCACTTCCTGAGCAGGAGATTTTAAAAAAGATTACAGTTTCGGAAATACTTAAAACAAAAAGGAAGATACAGGCGCTTCAGGAAGACCTTTCCTCGGCAAAGGATGCGGATATGTTCCGTATTACGGCAGACAGTCTGATGGCGTCCCTGTATAAGATCCCTAAAGGAACAAAGACTTGTACGATTCCCAATATATATGACGGAACGCCCTTGCAGGTCAGCCTGTCCCCAATCCTGACTCCGGCAGAAAACGCACAGAAATATTATAAAAAGTATAATAAACTAAAACGTGCCCAGGATGAAGTCGCACTGCAGCTGAAAAATGCCAAAGATACACTCCGCTATCTTGAAAGCATTGATGAAAGCCTTATGACCGCAACGACACGTCAGGAAACCGCAGAAATTCGCGATGAACTGCAAAACGCAGGATTCCTGCCGGCAGCTAAAAGACATCTGCATGTTTCTGCTGGATCTGCGCCTCTTTGCATTGAATTTTCGGAGTCTACAAAAATCTATGTCGGAAAAAACAATCGCCAAAATGATCTGATCACATTTAAAATTGCAAGCGGGAACGATCTTTGGTTCCATGCCCAAAAAATTCCAGGCAGTCACGTCCTGGTCCGTACATTGCTTGACGATCCCGAACCGGAAGCGGTCCGTGCGGCTTTGCAGTTGGCTGCTTTTTTCAGCAAGGCACGGGGCGGAAGCCATATTCCTGTAGATTCCGTTCCTCGCCGCTATCTGAAGAAACCCTCTGGCGCCAAACCGGGCTTTGTGGTCTTCTCCAATCAGAAAACTTTTTATGTTACGCCTGATGAGGAGTATATCAAGTCATTAACAGAAACGTTATGAAGACAGCGGCATAAAATGTAACATAAGAAAATACCGCGAAAGAAAACACCGCGGGATCCAGGAACATTTCCCGGACCTGCGGTGTAATTTTTAATATTTTCAGTGGCGCGCCACGATGAGCCTTGTCAGCTTTCCGTCAGTCAGCTGCATAAACTGGTTATAGGCATGGAGATGATCTGGCGTTGGATCGTAACGCATCAGGATAAACTTCGGATCCGTATGGTCATCCATCATGGAAAACTTTCCCCTGTATTTTTCTATTACCTGTTCTTTGGTCATACCGATCTGAATACCGCAACCGGTCTTATAACCTGTTCCTGTCATGTAATATGCATCAGGACCATACAGGGCGGGACGGTCTTTTCCATCGGTTTCATCATAATCCTTGATTTCATTAAAAACCAGACCGGGATATTTGAACTCCTTGAATCCGGCTGTCTGTTTTATTTCAATCGGTTCTCCTAAAATTTCCTCGATTTCTTCCCAACGGCAACCGATTCCGACACCCATGACCGAATCCCCTTTGATCTTTGGGGCTACGGCAGCTTTCATCCATTCAATATGATCCTGTTTCAGTGTCTTGCGAAGATCCTCTGCTTCCGCAGCAAATTTTTTATCCGCTTTCCCATATTTTTCCCCTAATGCCTTCAGTTTATCATCAACAGCCTGAAGCGCCTCTTTATGACGCTTTCCTGATTCCCGGATCGCAAGATCCAGTGCATCCCCTTTGATGTCTTGCGGCACTTTGATTTGCCGGACCAGTTTCATGTCTTCTAAAATAGCTGCTTTTTCTTTATTAAATTTTTCCTCTTCCCCACAGCCTGTTGCCAGCAATGCCGTAACCAGCACCAGTATCGAAACCGATGCCAGCAGCAGGCGGCGGATCCTATATGTTTTTACCAAGACATTGTCACCTTATCCGGACGAATATTTTTCCTTGGGTCTGAATCACGCATCAGTACACGGAGCAACCTATTATTCATAAACTTATTTTTATACTTCTTCACCTGAAGGCGCCGCCTTATGAGGCATCAGGTTGACCCATTTGACAAATTCATCCTGATCCAGCTGTACCACGAAACGAAGTCCGTTATTTAACTGGGCTGCCACTACATGATGTGTCTTGTTGTCGCCACCGAGGATCGCACCGGCCAGCGCACCCAACGGTCCAAAGATTGCAAGGCCTACAATGCCCCAGCCGAGACTGAATTTTTTTTCATTTTCCTGGGTCACTTCTTCGTAAAAAGCAATGTTGTCTTTGATGCCGATCTTTTCTTTAGAGAATATCCCGGTAGAAACATTGAGAATAAAATCGTTGCGCAGCAGGCCGGGCACGATCAGCTCAGCCTTTACCTCACCCTGATCGGCATCGGTGCCACCTAAATATTTTGCCATTTGAACCATCCTCCTACTGTTTTTAATAATAATAGTTTTTTGACGATTAAGATATTTATTGTTATTATATCATCTATTAAATCGCAATGTCTTGACTTTTCTGTGAATTTATGGAAAGAATCTTTGAATCGTGTTACAGGATCAGATTGTATAGAATAAAAAGAAGAGTGAAAAACCGCGCATACGAAGTTCTGCTCCAAAGGCATGTTTCACTCTTGTTATTTAAAGCTGTATGTAATTTTTTTAATCAGGTATAAAAAATCTGTCAAAAGCCTCATGGCCGGTTATTCTTTAAATTCACACTTCAGATGCTGCCGTTCCGGCATCAGTCGGTATTTGACACGGGGATACCCCACCATCATACAGCCCACGAGTTTCTGCTTGGGCGGGATGCCTACCAGATTGATTAACGGTTTATATCCGGATATCCCACACGCCTGTATAAATCCGGCAATCGTCGTACCAAGACCCAGCGTGGGCGCAAACAATTCCGCATAGGCAAGGCATTGTTCGCTGTTGCTTATCCCTGTCACATTCAATCTGCGGGCTGACACGAAGACCAGCATCGGCGCCTGTCGTTCAATGATATCTGTCTTTTTTTCATGAAAGGTACGCAGTACCGCCTTAAAATAGCGTTTGTTTTCCGTACCTTTTTCCACCTCTTGGGCCATCCAGTCGGCTGTGGCGTTGCGGATCCCGTTTATGGTATCCGGGTTGGATATTACGGTAAAATACATTCCCTGGCTGTTGCCGGCGGTCGGCGCATAGCGGCAGATATCAAGCAGTTTAAGAATATCCTCTTTGGCAGGAACCTGCGGTTTGAAGAGACGGACACTGCGGCGGGAGCGCAGGAAATCATAAGCCTGCTGCCCAGTAAGCATTGTTTTGGGAACCGCCGTCATTTTTTCCCGGGGCGTATATTTGTTATCCATAGCGCCGGTAGGACAGACAGCCACGCAGTGACCGCAACTCATACATCCGCGATCCACATTGCATTCCGGACCATCATCGCCCATATCCAGGATACATGCAGGACAATCGGCAACGCACAAACCGCATTTTACACATTTTTCCCTGTATACTTTTATCAAATCCAATACCGGCACTTTACGGGACCTCCATCAAAGATTCACTGCCATTTCACAACAGCAGGATAAACATAAACTGTATTATAGCATAAATCTCAGAAAAAGATACCGTTTTTTCGGACATTATGCAGTAAAAGCATTTCCGGATGACATTCTGAAGATTAAAGAGTTCGTTCTATTTCCTGTTTTCCTGTTCACTGGTAAGCTTATACATCAGTGCATTACAGATGGAGGCCGCCACATTGCTGCCGCCTTTGCGGCCTACGGCGACAATATATGGTACGCCGCTGGCCATTACGATCTCTTTGGACTGTACAACATTGACGAAGCCGACGGGTACGCCGATCACAAGAGCGGGGCGGATCTTCCCTTCCCGGATCAGTTCATCGAGACGTATCAGTGCTGTAGGTGCATTTCCCACTGCAATAATAACAGGGCCTTCCAGTGTCGCTGCTTTTTCCATACAGGCGGCAGCGCGGGTACTTCCGGCCTCTTTTGCACGGGTGGCTACGTCCGGATCGCTCATGTAACATACAGCTTTCCCATGCAGCTTGTCCAAAGCCGTTTTATTGATGCCGACACAGGCCATCTTTGTATCTGTTACAATAGTAAACCCGCCATTTTTCATGACGCTAAGGGTATTCTCCACTACGTTTTTGCTGAACCGCATATTCCTCGCATAATCAAAATCTGCGGCGGTATGGATGCAACGCTTGATGATGCTTTCCTTGTCAGGATCCAGTTTCAATTCTCCCAATTCTTCCGAAATAATTTCGAAACTTCTTTTTTCAATATCCATCGGCAATACATTTTCCAGATTCATACTTTCTTTCCTCCTTATCCAGATTTTTACTTTTCGATTCCTTCCCTGGCCGGGATTCCTTTATCAAAGGGATGTTTCCGTTTCACGACCTCTGACACGTAATCAGCTATCCCCAGTAGTTCGGAAGATGGATTCCGACCGGTCATGACGACCTCCAAATGTTCCGGCTTATGCTTCAGGAAATCAATAAGGAGAGATTCGTCCAAAAGTTTAACCCCACAGGCCCCAATCACTTCATCCAGCACCAGCAGGTCCGCCCCGGTTTCTTCACAGCGACGCGAAAGTTCCCGTATAAAACAGTTATGGCTTTGGAGAACTTCTGCTTTTTCGGTTTCACTCATCTGGAATGAAAACTTTGTAATTGGTTTGCCGCGGAATACTTCTACACCCGGAAGCAGTTGCAATGTTCGCAATTCCCCGGTCTCCCTGCCCTTCATGAACTGTCCTAAAATAACTTTGAGCCCCCTGCCGCTGGCACGGAGGATCAGCCCCATAGCCGCGGTTGTCTTCCCTTTTCCGTTCCCTGTGTAAATATGGATCAGTCCAAGTTTATTCTTATCCATGAAAATTACAGCCCTTTTTCCACTATCTCATAAATCTTTTGCATATTAAGGTGATCCCGCATACTTTGCGCCAGCAAATCATACTGTTGCTCTTTATATTTTTGATAATCAATGACCCGGATATCTTCCATGGTCAGTCCTTTTTTTGCCAGCAGCGCCTCTACGACTTTTGCGGCAATACCTTCCCCGTCAAATATCCCGTGTATATAAGTTCCGTAAATGTTCATGCCGCCGCGAACCGTCTGGCAGCCTTCAGCAAAAGGTTCCGCTTCTTCATTGACCGGTTCTGCCATAGTAAGGGCTTTAGCCGGGTCAAGCCTGGTTATGCCGCTGTGTATCTCATAACCATAAAATTCCCTGCCGCTAAGCACGGAGAAAATCCCTTCCACCCGTTTGAATTTTCCTTTCATCTGGATGGTGCGTTTATTCTCGACAAATTCTGTTTCCATATTCAGGAGCGCCATTCCGGTGGTGATGCTTCCTGCATGTCCGCTGTCATAGCCAAAGGGATCGGACAGGCTTTGTCCAAGCATCTGGTAACCGCCGCAGATTCCGAAAATTACAGTCCCGTTATCGGCTTTATGCAGTACCGCAGCTTCCAATCCGTTCTGCCGCATCCATTTCAGGTCGTCAATGGTATTCTTTGTGCCGGGAAGGATGATCATGTCCGGGTTTCCCAATTCCGCAGCGGACTTGACATAACGGAGCGAAACTCCTTCGATAAGTTCGAACACATTAAAATCAGTAAAGTTTGACATGCGGGGCAGTCTGATTACAGCAATATCGATGAGGGCGTTTTTCTTTTCGGCCTGGGTAAGGCGTTCTGACAGGCTGTCCTCGTCCTCAATATCCACGTTCAGCATAGGAAGAACCCCAATCACCGGTATCCCGGTTTTTTCTTCCAGCATGTCCAGGCCCGGTTTCAAAATCGAAACGTCGCCGCGGAACTTATTGATGATGACGCCTTTGACCATCTCACGTTCTTCCGGTTCCAACAGCATCAGTGTCCCGTAAATAGAGGCGAAAACACCGCCCCTGTCAATATCTGCTACAAGCAGTACCGGAGATTTTGCCATCCGTGCCATCCCCATATTGACAATATCCTGAGCCTTCAGGTTAATCTCTGCAGGGCTGCCGGCTCCTTCGATTACCATAATATCACTCTGCCCGGCCAGCGTATTGTAAGCCTTCATGATATCCGGGATCAGTTTTGTTTTAAATTTATAATATTCTACAGCCGGCATAGTTCCTACGGCTACCCCGTTCACGATGACCTGGGAGCCGCTGTCGCTGGTTGGTTTCAGCAGGATCGGATTCATCAGCACACTGGGTTTGATCCCGGCCGCTTCCGCCTGAACGACCTG
>CAJOKZ010000015.1 GCA_905235335.1 uncultured Succiniclasticum sp. | reverse complement strand
AGTAGTACTTTTGCCCCAGGCAGATTCGGTAGATGCGGTAAAGTCATTTACATTAACACCACCATTACCGTTCACAGCCCAAACCGGCAGACAAACGCCCCCGACCAAATATGACACAACGGCACATGCCAACGCGCCGCGAACTACAGCGCCTGCCGTGCCGGTACAATTCTTCGCATTTCGTTTCGCAATTTCTGAAACAACCACATAGCAATTTCTCACTTTTGACCAGACTAACTTGTAAATACGATTCATAAAAAGGCCTCCTCGTAAATTTAAGCATTGGTACCCTTACTGCTTATATATTGTGCAATCATCAGGATCCGCCCAATTCCGCAAATTTGATGATTGGCAATACCACGGCGAAATGCGTTTTGTCACAACAAGCAACAACACATTTTCAAGATGTTTTGAAAGGATGAATTTTTCCGGGGAATATCTAAAATTTTACAATTCCATATTTAAATTGAAGTATAGCTATATATTAACACTCGCAATTCATTTTTTCAAGCGTTGTATTATTTAATATTTAGCGTTTTTATGTATGCATACGCATTCTTCAAAGTCAGAAACAAAAACAGCCTGCGATTTTTTCGTATCGCAGGCTGCATTTTATGTTTGGCTTTGATCCGTATCATCCTTCAAAAAAATTTTTTCCCGAAGGCCGCAAAAAAGCATTGCAATTTTTTATTTTGGTGTTGTTCCGTTTTCTTCACAGTATGTCGATCAGTTCCCCTGCCAGGGCTTTGTTGATGCTGCGGACGGCGCAGAATTTCCCGCACATGCTGCAGGTGTCGCTGTGGTCGTCCTCCGGCGCGCGGCTGGCCCGGACAGCTTTGGCGGTTTCCGGGTCGATGGCTTCTTTCCACTGGGCTTCCCAGTCCAGCTTGCGGCGGGCGTCGGCCATCCGGTCATCCTGTTCCCGGGCGTGGGGGATACCTTTGGCGATATCCGCCGCGTGGGCCGCGATGCGGCTGGCGATGATGCCCTGCTTCACATCGTCCACGTTGGGCAGGGCCAGGTGTTCCGCCGGGGTAACGTAGCACAGGAATGCCGCCCCCGACATGGCGGCCACCGCGCCGCCGATGGCAGCCGTGATGTGGTCGTAGCCCGGCGCGATGTCCGTGACCAGCGGCCCCAATACATAAAAGGGCGCGCCCTTGCAGATGGTCTGCTGCACTTTCATGTTGGCGGCGATCTGGTCCAGGGGCACATGGCCCGGCCCTTCCACCATCACCTGCACGTCTTTTTCCCAGGCCCGCTGGGTCAGTTCCCCCAGCCGCACCAGCTCCTCGATCTGGCATTGGTCGGTGGCGTCTGCCAGGCATCCGGGACGGCAGGCATCCCCCAGGCTGATCGTCACATCGTGTTCACGGCAGATCTCCAGGATTTCGTCGTAATATTCATAGAAGGGATTTTCTTCCCCGGTCATGCTCATCCAGGCAAACACCAGGCTGCCGCCCCGGCTTACCAGGTTCATTTTGCGCTTGCCCGCCCGAATCTGCTCAATGGTTTTCCGGGTAATGCCGCAGTGCAGGGTCACAAAGTCCACCCCGTCCTCCGCGTGCAGGCGTACCACGTCGATAAAATCTTTCGCCGTCAGCGTGTTCAGGTCGCGCCGGTAATGGATGACCGCGTCATACACCGGCACCGTGCCGATCATGGCGGGGCATTCCCGGCACAGTTTCTGCCGGAACGGCTGGGTGTCGCCGTGGCTGGACAGGTCCATGATGGCCTCCGCCCCCATGTCCACCGCGCTCATAACCTTCTGCATCTCCACGTCGTAATCCTTGCAGTCACGGCTCACGCCCAGGTTCACATTGATTTTTGTCTTCAGCATGCTGCCGATGCCGTTGGGATCCAGGCTGCCGTGCCGCGGATTGGCGGGAATGACGACGGTGCCGTCAGCCACCCGCTCCCGGATAAATTCCACGGGACGGTCTTCCTTCGCCGCCACGATTTCCATCTCCGGCGTGACGATCCCTTTCCGCGCCGCTTCCATTTGGGTGTAGTATTCTTTTGCCATATTCGGGTTCCTCTTTCTAATATAAATACAGGCAGCATCCCCTGGACACTGCCTGCGTTTTTAATCAGAAGCTGCCGCCTCCGCCGCCGTGGCCTCCGGTGCCGCCGCTGCTGCCTCCGCCGTCGCTCTCGTCGCTCTGCCTTTTGGCTTTGGGCACCACGGTCGTGTGGGTGTACAGATACCGGTCATCGCGTCCCACCAGGTTAAACGTATCCCGTTTCAGATACTGGCCGGCGGCTACCGCATTGGTCACGTTGCTCATGGACGCCACCATGCTCTTTTTGACAGTGCCGCCCAGCAGCAGGGAAAGGATACCGGCCACGCCGGCCGCCCCGAAGTTGAACGCCTTGGAAGGATCGTAGGCCTCGCCTTCTTTTTCATAGTAGGTCATCAGTTCATCGACCTTGTTTCCGTATTTCGTAAAGGCCGACGCATAGTTCCCCTTTTTCAGGTCGTTGAGAAAGACGTCCTTCAATTCGCCGGTAACCACTTTGTCGATGATCTTCTTCCGCATGGCGGAGTCCGTGGTAATATGCCACTTCCGGGTATCCATGCTGATCACCATTAAAATGCTGCCTTTTTCCGCGTCGGCAAAATACTGGTCCTGCACGGACTGGGCGTAGTCGCGGATATTCATCCCCTGGGTAGATTTTACCGTCAGCACCGCGCAGCGGATGCCATGTTTTGTTTCAATCTGCCGCAGGTTGGAAAGCAGCGTCGTCTTATCAACGGGCTTCAGCAGCGCGGCGCCGTCCACCAGACTGGGGTAGTGTTGGGCCGCTGTGGCCGCAAACCCGGAAGAAACTGCCAGTAACAGGGAAACCAGCAACGTCACAATCGCAAAAATTTTTTTCATGATCTGCCGCCTCCCTTCAACCTAATAAGAATTTTGCAATGAAATAGATGATGGGCATCGGGATGATCGTAGCAAGCGCCTGATATTTTGTCGCCTTGCCTTTATCCCAGGGAAGGCTGCCGATGAACTTTCCGGTCTGCCCGTTCATCATGAAGGTGTAGGGTTCGTTTTGGTACCGGGTGGTCAGGATCCACACCGGGACCAGCGCGTATTTTACGCTGCCAACGTCTTTGCGCACGGCGCAGGACTGCACCTGGTGCCGCCTGTAGCCGGTCACGGTTTCCTCCAGCACGCCGGCGGCGCTGTTTTCTACCCGTTTGTCCGCGCGGGGTACGCTGGCTTCCGCGGAAACGTCATACTTATCCGCCAGGTAGCCGGTCAGGTACGCCGTGGTAAAGGGAACCATCTCGCTGTAGTCGAAGGGCTCGATGCTTTCCATGTAGGCGTCGTCCATTTTCTCGCTGCCGTCCACGGGGATCCGTTCAAACTTCATGGTGCCGATGCGCTCCACGTCGTAAACGCTGGTCTCCGTGACGATGGCATCCCCGGTGTCAAACACCGCGTCGTTTTCCGCCCTGAACGCCGCCGAAGCCGTTACTTCCGAATCGAACAGCCAGAAGGGCACGTACATGGGCTGGATATCTTCCACCCGGTTGTTGGCCGTAAAGGCATCCGGCAGCAGCTTCCGCCCTTCATAAAATTTTTTCAGGGCTTCCACCGCGTCTTCTTTCGTCTTTTTGAACGGAATGACAAAGTCCGGCTTCAGCATCCCTTTGAACCGCGACGGGATCATGGTGGGGTTGCCGCAGTAGCAGCATTCGGTGGCCATGGTGTTTTCATCGCATACCAGTTCCGCGCCGCAGCTGGAACAGGTAAATGTTTTCAGGAAGGCGCTCTCATCTTCAGTGAACTCGCTGCCCGCGTGTTCGGTATCCCACTTCGCCTCTTTGGCTTCCGCCGCCTGGGCCGCCCGCTCCTCCTGCTTGTTGAACATCTCTTCGATGGTCTTGACATCGAATTCCGTTCCGCAGTACTCACAGGTCACCTTGTCATGCCCGGGCAAAAAGCTCAACGGGGCGCTGCAGTTTGGACACTTATAGCTTACCGATGTATCTGCCATGGTACCACCTCTCTTTTATTTTTGCAGAAATCAGAATTTAAAAAGATCTATTCGATCCCGTCTCTGTTTTAATTTGCAGCAAACAACCCTGCCGCATGCATTGTATCGCTGCCCGATCCTCAATAAATCGGGCCTTCCGCCTGACGGCGCTTTGCTCCGTTTATTTCCTCTCGATTCCGTGACGCCCGGGATTTTTTTATTTTTTCTTCTCCGGCACGGGGATCACGTCGCAGCCCATGTACTTGCGCAACGCTTCCGGAACCACTACGCTGCCGTCCGCCTGCTGGTAGTTTTCCAGGATGGCGGCCACGGTGCGGCCCACTGCCAGCCCGGAGCCGTTCAGGGTATGCACGAATTCCGGTTTGGATTTGGCGTCCCGGCGGAAACGGATGTTGGCGCGGCGGGCCTGGAAGTCCAGGAAGTTGGAGCAGGAAGAAATTTCCCTGTAGCGGTTCGCCTGAGGCAGCCATACCTCCAGGTCATAGGTCGTGGCGCTGGAGAATCCCAGGTCGCCGGTGCAGAGCCGTACCACATGATAGGGCAGGCCCAGAATCTGCAACGCCCGTTCCGCGTTTTCGGTCAGGCTTTCCAGCTCGTCCCAGCTCTGTTCCGGACGGGTGAATTTTACTAATTCTACCTTATTAAATTGATGCTGGCGGATCAGGCCCCGGGTATCCTTGCCCGCGCTGCCGGCCTCCGCCCGGAAGCAGGCGCTGTAGGCGCAGTAACGCAGCGGCAGGTCATCGCCGTTCAGGATTTCATCCCGGTGCAGGTTGGTGATGGGCACTTCCGCCGTAGGGATCAGGTACATATCCGTGTCCTGCAGCTTGAACATGTCTTCCGCAAACTTCGGTAACTGGCCGGTCCCCTGCATGCTGTCGGCGTTTACGATGAAGGGCGGGAAAAATTCCGTGTACCCGTGCCGGGACGTGTGCAGGTCCAGATAGAAGTTGATGACGCTGCGCTCCAGCCGGGAGCCCAGCCCTTTGTATACCGTAAAACGGGCGCCGGAAATTTTGTGTGCCCGTTCAAAATCAAGGATGCCCAGCTTCTCGCCTATCTCCCAGTGGGACAGGGGCTCGAAATCAAACTTGCGGGGTTCGCCCCATCTCCGCACTTCCGGATTGTCCGCGTCGCTCTTGCCGATGGGGCAGTCCTCCGCCGGAACGTTGGGGATCGACAGCATAATTTCCTTCAGACGGGCTTCAATTTCCCGAAGCCGTGTATCATCCGCCGCAATTTTATCGCCGATGGCGCGCACTTCCGCCATCTTTTCTTCCGTATCTTCGCCGGCTTTTTTCAGCTTGCCGATTTCTTTGGAAGCCGTATTGCGTTCATTTTTTAAAACCTCGACCTGCTGGGTCACTTCCCGGCGTTCCTTGTCAAGCGCCAGAAATTCATCCAGGTTCAGGTCCCCGTTCCGGTTGCGAACGGCTTCGATTACTTTTTCAGGATTTTCCCGCACAAACTTCATATCCAGCATGATTGATCTGTCCTCCAATTTTTTACCCCGGGCCTCTTCCCCGGGACATATTATATAACGCCCGTTCAGACAGCTTTCCAACGCTGCCGGGCTGTGCCGGACGGTACATAATACTGCCCCCGAAGCGGCTCCTTCAGGCATTTGTTCATACATATTTATTATAGCAAAACGACTGTAAAACGGTCAAGGAAAAACAGGGGGCGCCGGCAGCAGGGAAAATGAATTTGTATCCCGTCCGGCTTATGCGGCAGGCCCCATGACCGCATAAAAAATTCCCGCCGCGGTACTCACGACGGGAATTTGTTTTTTTGCAGATCGCCTGCGGATCAGTCCGCGGTAAACGGCATTAACGCAACGTTGCGGGCGCGTTTGATCGCAGTGGTCAGTTCGCGCTGATGTTTAGCGCAGCAACCGGAAATACGGCGGGGTAAAATTTTGCCGCGTTCGGTCACGAATTTGTGCAGCTTGGCAACATCTTTATAGTCGATGCTTTCCGCTTTATCCACGCAGAAGCTGCAAACTTTCCTTCTCGGCCTTCTGCCTCTTTGCATTTTCATTAGCTTAATCCTCCCTGTTGTTTAGAACGGAACCTCTTCATCAAAGGGAACTTCGCTGCCTATACCGCCCATGGACGGTCTGGCCGCACCTGTCGCGGGCTCGGCAGCACCGGTATCCGGACCGGGATACTGCTGTCCGTACGGCTGGTTCCGGTTTGCGCTCTCGCTACGGCGTTCGATAAATTCAACGTTCGCGGCGATCACTTCCGTCACCCAGTGTTTGGCGCCGTCCTTACCGTCATAAGTACGGACCTGCAGGCGCCCTTCCACTAACAGGCGGTGTCCTTTTGCGAGACTGTTCCCACATAATTCCGCAGTTTTTCCCCATACGACGACGGGAATAAAATCTGCTTCGCGCTGGCCCTGTTGATTGGTAAAAGGTCTGTCAACTGCCAGGGTGAAAGAGCAGACTACCTTCTGGGAAGGAGTGTAACGCACTTCCGGGTCCTTTGTCAGTCGACCTAAAATTATAACCTTGTTCATTCCTTACCTCCACAGCTGATCATTCAATCAGTCTTCTTTTTTAATGATCATATGGCGCAGCACTTCATCGGTAATCTTCATTACACGGTCAAGTTCTTTGACAGCGGCAGGTTCAGCCTTGAAATTAACGAGTACATAATAACCTTCGGACAGATCCTGGATCAGATAAGCAAGACGCTTTTTGCCCCAGCGGTCAGTCTTTTCTACTGTAGCACCATTATCGGTCAGCAGTTTTTCGAATTTGGCGATAACGCCTTCGATCGTTTCATCTTCAACCGGTTTAATGATGTACATGACTTCGTATGCTCTCACGAAATCACCTCCTCCTCTGGACTTTCGGCTCCCCTGTCGGGAGAGCAGAAGAAGTAAAATATGCTCTATCACAAGCCATATTATAGTATCACCTGACATTAAAAATGTCAAGAAAAAATACGGACCGGAGGAACGCCTCCCGGGATTTCCGTTTTTGTGGCGGAAACCCCTCGGCCGCCCTCCGGTTTTACGGTTTCAATTTTTCAAATGAAAGGATTGCGCAGGCGCGCTTACAGTACGATTTGGCTGAATACCTTCCCGATGCTGTCGTGGATGACCAGATTGGCCCGACGGTCCGCCGAGGTCTCGGACTTGTTCACCAGCACCAGCCGGTCCCCCCGGTAATACCGGGTCAGCCCCGCCGCCGGATAGACCACCAGGGACGTGCCGCCGATGATCAGCATATCCGCCTGGGATATGTAATTGACCGCGGCTTCCATGATATCCATGTCCAGGTTTTCTTCATATAATACTACATCCGGTTTGACCCGTCCGCCGCATTTGTCGCAGACCGGTACGCCATCGGAATTTTTTACATAGTTCACATCGAAAAACTTTTCACAGGTCTCGCAGTAGTTCCGCAGCACGCTGCCATGAAGTTCCAGCACGTTTTTGCTGCCCGCCGCCTGATGGAGCCCGTCGATGTTCTGGGTGATGACCGCCGTCAGCTTGCCGGCCTGTTCCATTTCCGCCAGCTTTAAATGGGCCGCGTTGGGTTTGGCATCCAGGAACAGCATCCGGTTTTTATAAAAATCGAAAAACTCTTCCGGGAAATCTTCATAGAAGGTATGGCTGACGATCATTTCCGGCGGGTACCGGTAGGTCTGGTTATACAACCCGTCCGTGCTGCGGAAATCCGGGATCCCGCTTTCCGTGGAAACCCCCGCCCCGCCGAAAAAGACGACGCGTTTGGATTCCCGTATCATTTCATTTAATTTTGCGATCTTGTCTTCCATGAAAACACCTCCCCCGCAATCAGATACATTCCGGTTTTTCTTTTACAGCGTCCGGATCAGGCCGTTTATCAGGGATGCCACGTTTTCCGCATACAGTCCTTTTTCTTTTTCCACGGCTTCTTTTATCGGAAGTTTTTCTTTTCCTTCCCCGCTTCCCAGAATTTTGTCATAGGCCGTTGCAAACGCGACGCCTGTTTCCTGAGACGGCCGAAGCTCTTCTTCCGTGGGAACGGCCAGCCCGGCCCGCTCCGCAATTTTCTCCAGCAGCCCGCTGTCCGTCTTTGCGACGGTCTGCAGGGCGGCCAGCCACAGGACATGGGTCAGCTTAACGTTGATCCGGCGGTTAAAAGATTTGGCAACGGCGGCCAGATCGTCAAAAGCCAGCGCCGCATCAGCGAAGCTCATGCGGTAATCAAAAACTTTGGCAATGCCCGCATGGCACGCCAGGTTTTTCTCCATCTCTTCCTTAAAGGTTCCGGCATCGACGCACAGTGTGTCGAACTTGACCGACGCCCGTTTCAGCTCGTTGGCCAGGAAATAATGCTCCTGCGGCGTCAGCGCTCTTTCACAACGGGAAACATCCACTTCAAAATCAAGGTCCCAGGGCGTGTCGTCCAGATAATCCTTGTACATGTTCTGCAGGAACATGATGGCCTGCCCGAATTCCAACACCATCCGGTGCAGCGCTTTTTCTTCAAAACGGATGGTCGCGCCGCCGACCTTGAATTCCGCGTCCAGATACGATTTATCGATGGCTTCCTTAAAATCTTTGTCAAATTCGCCGAACCGTTTTTCCGATTCTTCCTCGCTCAGTGTTTCAACAGACCTGTCGATCTTGTCGCTGCAGTCCACCCCGATACCGCTGTATCCGTACAACAGCGCCTTCACGATTTCTTCTTCCGTCTTCAGTCCCGCAGCGTTGGCAGCCCATCCGCCCCGGTACCCGGAGGAAAGAACGCTCCAGGTCGCCGTGTCCATTACCTCCAGAAAGTTCCGGCCGAGGGCGGCGCTCTGTTCCGGCGTAAAATCCACCAGCACCGGCTTGACCTGTTTATGCCCGAACAGATCCGGCAGCCGGTTGTCCACTATGCCCAGCCAGTCGCTGAATGCCACGCTGATGCCGCT
This sequence comes from uncultured Succiniclasticum sp., assembly GCA_905235335.1. Classification (GTDB taxonomy): domain Bacteria; phylum Bacillota; class Negativicutes; order Acidaminococcales; family Acidaminococcaceae; genus Succiniclasticum. Next base: position 15,470 of record CAJOKZ010000015.1, on the reverse strand, counting down.
GACCCCGCAGGAGGAAGGAGCCGCCCGGTTCACCAGGCGCCGCACCAGCGCCGCGTTGTTGGAATTCAGCGGAAAGAATCCCATTTTGATGTTTTTATGTTCGGCTGCTGTCTCGAACTCCGCGCCCCTCCAGGCATCGTTCGTTTTGGATTTTTCGGCGCACACGACGGCCAGCCGCTGTTCCTTTTCGCAATCCACCAGCCCCAGATACCCGTCCGGGATCACGCTGAAAGAAGAAGGTTGAAGGGTTCCCTTCGCATTCATCAGTTTTTCTGCAACTTCACGTTTGATCGCCATGTAATGCATCTCCTGTATCATATTTTCACAAATACGTTATTGTAGTATTGTTGCTATCGTGTACGGGTCTATTTTACCATACAAAGACAAAAGCGCAAAATCGGAATTTATATGCCCGTCTGACGATGCCTTCGGTTTCCGGTTTTTGCTTGTGGACAAGGGCAAAGACTGTGCAACCCCGTCACCGATTGCGATTCCACGGACTTGTGCGACTGCGGCTTCGGAACTCGGGGCTTTGCCCCTCAGACAGCCTCGCCGCGGCGGCGCCTTTCCTCTCATGGAATGACGCAATCGCTTCCGATGGTTTGTCCATGTCTTCGGCTTGCCGCATAAGGAAATGCACATAAAATTCGAACATCGTGGCCCGGGGCGATGCCGCCTGCACGCAGCGGCCGGCTCCCGCAGGGCGCGAGGAGGAACGGTAAAGAACGCCGCAACAGCTAGGCTGCAGAACGATACCGCAGGCGTCACCGCATCGTGCCGAAGGCGCGTGCGGACAATCAGGCACCGAAGCGTTCGGCCGCAATGTAAAGGCGGTATCAGACGGGCACGTTAATGTACAAATTCAAAATTATACGAATCCGATGCTTTCCAAAACTCATCACGGCAAATTGTTGTCCACTGGAACGATTACACCACATACATGGTTTACAGGTCCTGCGTTTTTCGCCCGGCTTGTGCACAATATGCACAGGGTTATCCACAGAAAACAGGTGTTTTTGATTAAAAAACCACGGAAAAATGACGCTTTTTCTGATTTTTACAAGGATTTCCGCAGCATTATGCACAGCCTGTGGATAAGTTCTGTGCATAAGTTGGATTTTATTCACACCACAACATATAGGGAGGAGTTGCGAAAATTTATGGGTTTCCTGTGAACATGATGATTTTTTTCATTTTGTCAAGGGGAATTTTTGTAAACTGGAATAAATATTTTTTTTGAAGTTCTTGACATTTATTTAACATCACAGAGGTGTGATAAAATCGGCAGGTTTGTTTCCGTGAAATTTTCAGACAGTATTAAATTCCGTTAAAAAAGAGATTAAAAAAATATTTACACGACACCGTTTTGTTCCGGCTGTTTTTTCCTGTGGACAGGCTCTTTCGTAAAAATATACCTGCAAATATATCCGGGCGGTACCCAAACGGCTTTTGACAGTATCTTTTCGTAACGGACCAGACAAAATTCCTGTCTTCAACGGCCACACTGCACTGCCAGCTTCGCCAGCCTTTCCGCCAGCCCGCCGCCCAGACAGCCTTTGTCCGTTTTCCATTGCCAGTTCCCGGAAGGCGTTCCCGGCGTGTTCATACGGCAGCCGGCCGGCAGTCCCAGCACATCCTGCAGGGGAACGATGACCGTCCGGGCCTGACGGCTGTAAAGGTATCCGATCAGGGACCAGGGATCCGGTTCCCTGCCAACAAGGCTTTTCAGCCGGTCCCGAAGTTCCGGCGAAACTTCTTCGTCCAGCCACCCCTGCAGCGTATTATTATCGTGGGTCCCGGTGTATGCTACACAGTTCGGCTCCGTGGCAAAATCGGTGATGCCGTCCGGACGGTTTTGAAGGTGGAACTGCAGGATACGCATCCCCGGAAGACCCAGTTCATCCTTCAACCGGTACACATCTTCGCTGATCTGTCCCAGATCTTCCGCCACCAGCTGTAAATCCGGCAATTCTTTTCGCAGCGCCCGGAACATCTCCCTTCCTTTTGCCGGTCTCCAGCAGCCGGCGGTAGCATCCTTTTCTCCCGCCGGGATTGCCCAGGCCGCCGCAAACCCGCGGAAGTGGTCCACCCGGATGATATCGGTAAGATCCGTCAGTGTCCTGAACCGTTCCTTCCACCAGCGAAAGCCGTCTTTTTCCATCACGTCCCACCGATACAGCGGGTTTCCCCATATCTGTCCCGTGGCGCTGAAATAATCGGGCGGCACCCCGGCGGCCTCTGCGGGATTTCCTTTTTCATCCAGATAAAAGTATTCCGGATGCGCCCAGCAGTCCGCGCTGTCCGCCGCCACGAAAATCGGCATGTCTCCCAGGATGGCGATGCCTTTTTCATTGGCGTACCCTTTGATTTCCTGCCAGGCACAGGCGAAAGCATATTGTTTCCGCTGACAGGATTCTATCTCCCGGGCCAGCAGGTTTTTATATTTTTTCACGGACTCCGGCTCACGCCGCCGTATTTTTTCCGGCCACTGCTGCCAGGGCAGGCCGCCAAAATGATCCTGCAGCGCCCGGTACAAGGCATAGTCCGGCAGCCAGTAACGGTTTTCCTCACAAAACTCCCGATACGGCTTCCCTGTCTCCCCATCGTTTTCCGCAAACAGCGTCTCATGGCCGGCAAAGGCGGAAACCGACAGGTATGGGGAATTGCCGAGTCCGGGAGGATTCAGGGGAAGGATCTGCCAGACCTTCTGCCCGGCTGCGGCTAAAAAATCGATCCATTCTTTTGCCGCTTCTTTTTTTTCATTTCCATTGCTCCCCCACAGACAGGTAGGATGGAGCAGGATACCGGCACGGCGGGACCGCCCCATCCCGTTATCGCGTCCTTCTGCGGAACCGTGGGGCCAACCGTCCCCGACGGCCGTTTTTTTGTCGTTTGTTTCCTTACCGGGTTCGTCGTTTGCCGGCATTCCGGCAGCCTGTATCTTTGCGTCCGCAAAACCGCCGCCAGAGTCTTCACAGCGGTAAATGCGATAACTCAGGGGCGGCAGGGTAACCGTAAAGATGCCGTTTGTGACGGAAACGGGCTCTGCCGCATCGGGTCCGACGCCCTGCATCGTCCCGAAGGCGAGCTCCCCTGTATAGACCCGCACGGTACGGGAAAGGGTTCCCCTGTTCAGCAGGATGAAAAACAACCCGTCCTCTGCCGGAACACCGAAAACGTCTTTACCTCCTTCGATGGACCGGGCATAAATATACACGTCCCCCTCAGCGTAAACGGGGATCATCCGTCCGGTCCGAAGGGCAGCGTGCCGGTTTCGCAGCCGGATGAACCTGCGGCAGCGGTCCTGCAGCATTTTATTTTCTTTTCCCCAGGGATAGGGCCGCCGGTTATCGGGATCCTTGCCTCCCCGCAGGCCGGCTTCATCGCCGTAATACACGCAGGGGGCTCCCGGCAGTGTCATCTGCCAGGCCCAGAGCATCAGCATCCGCCGTTCGCCGACTGTCAGCGCCCCTCTTTCCGAAGCTTCGTTTTTTTCCGCAGCAAGCTGCCTGTTCTTGACAGCATTCCGGATTTCACTGCTCTTCCCGCCCTTTTCCGATACGCCGGGATCTTTTTCTTCCAGTACGGTCAGGACCCGTTCCACATCATGGCTGCCCGCCAGGTTCAGCATGGCGTACAGATTTTCTTTCGGATAATTTTCCATTTGCTGCAGATACAGCGTGTTGGTATGCCCCGCGTCCGCCCTGCCCAGCAAAAAGTCCAGCATCAGGCGCCGCAGCACATAGTTCATCACGCTGTCCAGCTTGCCGCCGCACAGGTAGGCGCGCTGCTTACCGTAACTGATCTTATGGGAAGCGTCCTCCCAGACCTCCCCGATCAGGGCCGCCTCCGGATCGGTTTTCTTTAACTCGCTGTAAAAGACTGTCAGGAACTCATCCGGCAGTTCATCTGCCACATCCAGACGCCAGCCGCTGATCCCGGCATGCATCCAATGTTTCAGCACGCTGTCGGGATCCCGGATGATAAAATCCTGATATGCCGCCGCCGTCTCTTCCACTTCGGGGAGGCTTTTGTCCCCCCACCAGCAGCTGTATTCTTCCGGATATTTTTTAAACCGGTACCAGGAAAAATACGGCGACTCCTTCGACTGGTACGCCCCGACACCCGGATAGCTGCCCCTGCGGTTGAAGTAAATACTGTCATCCCCCGTATGGCTGAACACCCCGTCCAAAATGATACGGATACCATGGGCCTTCGCTTCGCTGCAGAGCCTGACAAAATCTTCTTCCGTTCCCAAAAACGAATCGATCTTTTTGTAATTTCCGGTGTCGTAGTGATGGTTGCTTCGGCTTTCAAAGACCGGATTCAGGTACAGGCAGGTGACGCCCATGTCTTCAAGGTAATCCAGTTTTTCCCGGATGCCTTCCAGGGTGCCGCCAAAAAAATCAAAGTTGATGATCCCGCCAGTATCCGGATCCTTGATATAACGGGGACGGTCATCCCAGTTTCCGTGGAGCAGGGCATCGGGCTTTCCGCTGAACTGGGACAGGGGTACGTTCCCCCTGTTGAACCGGTCCGGGAATATCTGGTACACCACGGCGTGTTTCAGCCAGTCTGGTGTAATCGCGCCCCGGTCATACACTGTAATCTGGTAAGAGGGCGGTTCCTGCTCGCACTGCTGTCCCCAGCCTCCCAGTTGGGCAGTGTTATTTCCGTAGTAATATGTTTTGTCCGCTGTTTTTACAATAAAATAATACCAAAGCAGGCAGCCGGTTTCCGGAACGGTGATCCGGCAGGCATAGCGCTGTTTTTTTCGCAGCGCTTCGCTCCCTGAAGCAAGGGGAGCGTCCGGTGATCCTGTTTCATTCCGCTGAGACGGGCCTGCTTCCGTTTTGGCCGTCGCGTTATCACGGTCTGCATCATCCGGCGAAGGCGCAGCCTTTTCTGCAGAACCCGGTTCCTCCGGTCCGTTTATCTCCTGCTTCCGTTTCCAGGTTTCGGGCTGCATATCCGTTACCGTTTCACCGGCGCCCTCCTGCCACAACCGCAGGAGCACCCGTTCCCTTCCGTCGCCTTCCACATCGCAGCGCAATGTGACAACGGAGCCGGCCTCCACGGCCCCAAAAGGATACCGGTATGTTGTATTTCTTGAATCATGAATAATTACGGGCTGCATAAACCTATACTCTCCCATTTATTAAAAAGCGAAAGTGCTCCCGCTTTTCAGAAATCACTTTCGCTTTTGCTTTAAAAGATTTTCAACTCTTACGACTCAGCGTCTTTCTTTTTATTTTTTGAGCCGGGTTTCCGTCCCCGTTTTTTCGGCGCGGGAACTTCCGCAGTTTCCGATGCTGTGCCGACCGCTGCTTCCGTTTTCTTTTTGGCGGTTGTTTTTCTTGCGGAAGTTTTTTTTGCTTCCGCGCCTTTTTCTGCGGCAGCGGCGCTTTTTTTCGCTGCAGTCTTTTTGGCCGCAGTCTTTTTGCTTTCCGATTTTTCTGCTTCTGTTGCTTTGTCTGCTGCTTTTTTCGTCGTTCTTTTTGCCGCAGGTTTCTTTTTGGCCGGTTCGGTTACGGTTTTGGTTTCTTCCGGATTTTCGGCTGTTTTATCTGCTTTTGCTTCCGGGGCTTCCGCTTCTTCTTTTTTTTCGGCAGCTTCTGCTTTTACTTCCGGGGCTTCCGCAGTTTCTTCTTTTACCTCCGCAGCTTCTCCTTTAGCTTCCGCAGTTAATTCTTGTTGAATTTCCGGAACCGTTTGCGCAACCACTTCTTCAGCTGCTTGAGGCGCTTCTTCCGCTTCCTTTGATTCTTCCATCGCCACAACGGCATCGCCGGTTTCTTTCACAGCGTCTTCGCCTTTCACAGCCGCCAGAGATTCTCCCGCTGCCTCCGCAACCTGTTCTTCGAAAACCGGTTCACCCGTTACCGCGTTCCCTGCAATCTTTTCATACAGGTCCGCATAGGCCTGTGCCGACCGCTTCCAGCTGTTGTCGCTCCGCATAGTATTCAGCACCAGTTTTTCCCAAAGCGGTTTGTCCGCAAAAATGCTCAGGCCGCGTTTAATGGTGAACAGAAACTCGTGGGCGTTAAAGTTTTTAAAGCTCAGCCCGTTTCCGTCCAACGCTTCATATTTGTCAAAATTTTTAATCGAATCCTTCAGCCCGCCGATCTCCCGCACCACAGGAACGGTCCCGTAACGCATGGCGATCATCTGGCTCAGGCCGCAGGCCTCATACCGGGACGGCATGAGGAACATGTCGGCGCCCGCATACACGCGGCGGGCCAACCCTTCATCAAATAAAATATTAACCGAAACGCTGCCCGGATGCGTCCACGCCAGTTCCCGCAACGCATTGGCATACTCCTCGTCCCCGGATCCGATTACAACCAACTGCGCCTGTTCCTGCATCAACTCATTCATGATATGGGTGACAAGATCCAGACCTTTGGCTTCTACCAGGCGGGTGATCATGGCCAACACAGGGACATCCCTGTTTACGGCCAGCCCCAGTTCCCGTTGCATCGCTTCTTTTGCCAGCGGCTTTTTCACGAACATGTTCGCAGCATTAAAATGAACCGGAATGTTCGGATCCGTCTCAGGATCGTATTCCTTTTCATCCACCCCGTTCAAGATGCCTCTGATCTTTCCGGCGCACAACGCCACATAATCCTCCAGCCCTTCCCCAAAATACGGATAGGTGATCTCTTCCGCGTAGGTAGGGCTTACGGTGGTAATATAATCCGCATAGCACATCCCGGCCTTCATAAAATTCACGTTGCCGGCATTTTCGATATTTCCGTTATGCAGCAGGCGCAAGGGCATTCCCAGCACGTCTTCCACAACATCCCTGCCAAACACGCCCTGATATTTCAGGTTATGGATCGTATAAATATTTTTCAGCCCCTGATAGAACGGGTCCTGCATAAAATCTTCTTTCAGATAGGCGCCCAGCAGCCCCGTGTGCCAGTCATTGCTGTGGATCACGTCCGGACGGAACCCGATATTAGGCAGCATAGCCAGCACCGCTTTGGCAAAAAAGCCAAACCGCTCCGCATCATCCTGGTATCCGTACAGCTTATCCCTCATAAAATAATATTCGTTGTCGATGAAATATACCGGGACCCCGTCCTGCACCAGTTTCTGTACACCCATATACTGATTGCGCCACGAAAGGTCAACCGTGCCGGTATACACCGTTTCCATCCTGTTTTTGTAATCCCAGCCGATGCCCCCGTAATTGGGGATCACCAGCGCCGTTTCGACACCCAGGGTCTGCAGCGCTTTGGGCAGCGCCCCCATTACATCAGCCAGCCCGCCGGTCTTAATAAACGGAGCAGCCTCCGATGCTACAAATAAAACTTTCATTTTTTCAAACCGCCTTTCTGTGAAAGAGCCTGAAGGTTCCCGCCTTTTTCTTTGTCACCGGATACCTTCTTCTTCGTTTTTCTTTTTTGTTTTCTGAATTTTATATACAGCACTGCCAATGGCGGCAGTGTCAGTGTAATCGACTGTTCTTTTCCGTGGCAGGGAACATCCTGGCTTTCTATCTGCAGGCCGTTCCCCACACCGGATCCGCCAAACTCCGGAACATCGCTGTTAAATACTTCCGCGTAAATTCCTTCTTTTTCCACGCCGATACGGTACTCCCTTCGGACCTCCGGCGTAAAATTGCAAACCACGATCGTCTGGTCTTTCGGTTTATTTCCCTTCCGGTAAAAACTGATCACGCTGTTGGTATTGTCATCGCAGCTGATCCAGTTAAAACCCTGCCATGCATAATCAATCTGCCAAAATTCCGGATGCTTATTATAAAAAAGGTTCAGCGCCTTCACATACCGCTGCATCTCCTGATGGGCAGGATATGTCAGCAGGTGCCAGTCCAGCCCGTCGTCAAATTTCCATTCGATGAACTGTCCGAATTCGCCGCCCATGAAGAGCAGCTTCTTTCCGGGATGGCTCATCCAGTAGCCGAAAAACGCCCGCAGGCCGGCAAATTTTTTCCAGTAATCTCCCGGCATCTTGTCCAGCAGGGAATGCTTGCCGTGAACTACTTCATCATGACTCAGAGGCAGTATAAAATTTTCTGCAAAGGCATAATATAAGGAAAAGGTGATCAGGTTCTGGGATCCTTTCCGGAACAGGGGATCCATGGCCATATAACGGAGCATGTCATTCATCCATCCCATGTTCCATTTATAATTGAACCCCAGCCCGCCCTTGTCCGCCGGGCCGGAAACCATGGGCCAGGACGTGGATTCCTCGGCAATCATCAGCGCATGAGGGATTTCCCTGAACACCGCGGTATTGAGCTTGCGGAGGAAGTCGACGGCCTCCAGGTTTTCCCTTCCGCCGTATTTGTTGGCCTGCCATTCATTCTGCTTCTTTCCGTAATCCAGATACAGCATATTGGCTACCGCGTCGATCCGCAGCCCGTCCAGATGGAACTGCTCCAGCCAGAAACAGGCGCTGGAGATCAGGAAACTCTGCACCTCCGGACGGCCATAATCGAAATTCATGGTGTCCCAGTCTTTGTTTTCCGCCAGCATGGCATTGCCGGATTCATAGAGGGGCTCGCCGTCAAAATGACGGAGCCCGTGGGCATCCTTGCAGAAATGGCCCGGCACCCAGTCCAGGATGACGCCGATCTTATGCCGGTGCAGCGTGTCAATCAGGTACATCAGGTCTTCCGGCGTACCGTACCGGCTTGTGGCGGCAAAATAACCCGTGGCCTGATAGCCCCAGGACCCGTCAAAAGGATATTCGCAAAGGGGCATCAGTTCAACATGGGTATAATGCATCTCTTTTGCATACTGGGCCAACGGCTCCGCAATCTGCCGGTAACCCATCACCGTCCCGTCCGCGTTCCGCCTCCAGGAACCAAGATGGACTTCGTAGATCAGCATGGGATTATGATAAGAATCGTAGTCCTTCCTGCTTTTCAGCCAGGCCAGGTCGTGCCACATATAGCGCAATCCGTTCACGATGGAAGCGGTATTGGGCCGCAGCTCTGCCGCAAACCCGTAGGGATCGCTCTTTAAGATGACTTCGCCGGACGATGTTTTGATCGCATACTTATAGGCCGCGCCTTCCTTTAATCCCGGCACATAGGCCACCCATACGCCGTTTCCCTGTTTTGCCCGTTCCATGGGCGTCGCCGCCACGTCCCATCCGTTAAAATCACCGACCACGCTGACTGCCCGGGCATGCGGCGCCCAAAGGCAGAACCGTATGCAGGCCTTCTGTTTCCAGACGGTTGCGTGGGCGCCGAACAGGCGGTAACTTTTGTAATTGGTTCCCTGATGGAAAAGATAGGTGCCGTAAGCATCAATCGCGCTGATTCGCATGGTAGATCCTCGTTACTGCATTAAGATAGCCTCTGGCTGTTTCGTCTGCACGCTCGCCGCGCAAACTCATTGGATCATCATTTTCTTTAAAATGTTATTTCTTCCGGGGTCAGGTTCCAAATATCTCTTGCGTATTCCCTGATCGTCCGGTCACTGGAAAAATATCCCGCATGGGCAATATTAACCGTACTGGACCGGTACCAGCCGTCAATATCGCGGTACCGGCGCTGGATTTCCCGCTGCGCCTGGCAATAGGCCCCGAAATCCTTCAGCACGAAAAATTCGTCATTGCGGTCCAGCAACGCCTCCCGCAGCTGCCCGAACATGGGATTTTCATCCAGTATCTCCAGCATACGGCGGACATCGCTGTCACTGTTGTAAATATCCCAGGAGGAATACCCACCTTCCTGGTAGTAACGCTGTACCTCTTCAGCCCGCAGACCGAAGATCACGCAGTTTTCATCCCCCACTTCCTGGTGTATCTCCACGTTAGCCCCATCCATGGTTCCCAGGGTAATGGCCCCGTTGAACATAAATTTCATGTTGCCGGTCCCGGAAGCCTCTTTGCTGGCTGTAGAAATCTGTTCGCTGACATCTGCCGCCGGGAACAGCTTCTGGCCCAGGGAAACATTGTAATTTTCCAGGAACACCACCTGCAGTTTATCCTTTACCCGCGGCTCACGGCTGATCAGTTTCGCCACCGTGTTGATTAGCTGGATGGTAATTTTGGCTTCGCCATAGCTGGCCGCAGCCTTTCCGCCAAAGATAAATGTCCTGGGCATGATGTCCGTATCCGGGTCATCCCGCAGCTGCCTGTACAGATGATACACATGCAGGATATTCAGCAGCTGGCGTTTGTACATATGCATCCGCTTTATCTGAATATCAAAAACAGTATGGGGATTTACAGTGATGTTCCGCTCTTTGAACAGGTAATCCGCCAGGATTTCCTTCCGCTGCTGTTTCACCGCAGCCAGCTGTTCCCGGAACGACTGGTCATCACCGAAGGGCTCCAGCCTTACTAATGTTTCCGGTTCATGGATCCATTCCCGGCCTATAGCATCACAGATCAGCCCGGTCAGCTGGGGATTGGATTCCATCAGCCATCGGCGGTGGGTCACCCCGTTGGTCTTATTATTGAACCGTTCCGGGAACCAGGCATAGAAAGGCTTCAGGGTAGAGGTCTTTAAAATTTCCGAATGCAGCTTGGCCACGCCGTTCACACTGTGGCTGCCCACAACGGCCAGATTGGCCATACGAACCTGCCCGTTCCAGAGGATAGCCACTTCCGCCGCCTTGTCCTCTCTCCCGGGAAATCGCTGCCGCACCGATTCCAGCCACCGCCTGTTGATTTCATCCACAATCAGGAAGATACGGGGCAGCAGCTCCTGGAACATGGATATCGACCAGCGTTCCAGTGCTTCCGGCATGATCGTATGGTTGGTATAGGCCACGGAATTCGTAGTGATGCGCCAGGCATCCGTCCATTCCAGCCCTTCCTCATCCATCAGGATACGCATCAGTTCCGGTATGATCAGGGCCGGATGGGTATCGTTGATATGCAGTGCTATGTATTTGTCAAAATCCTTCGGAGACCCGTAATAATCCTTGAAATTGCGCATGATGCTCTGCAGACCGGCAGAAACAAAGAAATACTCCTGCATCAGCCGCAGCTTACGGCCTTCATAGGTCGTATCGTCCGGATAAAGGAACCGGGAGATTTGCTGGGTAAGATCCTTATAGCGCAGCGCCCGGCGGTAATCCCCGTAGCGCAGCTGCCTGTACATGTCGTCCCGGGTATATTCCGCCTTCCACAGACGCAGTGTATTTACAGTATTGTTCTCGTACCCCAGGACAGGAACATCATAGGGTACAGCCTTTACCATATTGTAATGCTCATGCACGCAGACCAGTTTTCCGTTTTTTCCGGGACGCATATACGCCACCCCGCCAAAACGGACATCCACTGCACTATCTACTTTTTTTACCTCCCAGGGAAACCCGTTGCGCAGCCAGGCATCCGGGAGTTCTACCTGCTGACCGTCAATGATGCGCTGATCAAACAGCCCGTACTGGTAACGGATGCTGCATCCGTTACCCGGCAGCTGCAGGGCCGCCATGGAATCAATGAAGCAGGCGGCCAGCCGTCCCAACCCGCCGTTCCCCAGCCCGGGGTCGGTTTCTTCCGGAAAGATCTCGTCAAGATCAAAGCCTAAATCCCGCAATCCATCGCGGCATACCGCTTCCGCATCACAGTTCAGCAGGTTCGAATCCAACTGCCGCCCCAGCAGGAACTCTATGGAAAAATAATATACCTGGCGGGATTTTCTCTGATGATAAATTTTTCTTGTCTGCAGCCAGTCCCCGCTGATCAGGTCTTTAATCATTGCGGCAAGGATCTGGTAAATTTCTTTGCCCGATAATTCTTTTACAGGCTTTTCGTATAAGACTTCCGCTTTTTCAATAAATAAGTGTTTAAATTCTTCTTTTGTTTTCCAGGTCTGCATAGTCTGTTAATTACCGTACCTCGTGTTTAATGACGCACAATGGCTCCTTTTCTGTTCCTTCTAATACTGCCTCCGGCTGGATGTCCCGGTCTTTGTCACAAATGACATAATCCAGCTTCGCATCCTCACCGATATTCGTGTTCTGCATGATGATGCTGTTGCGGATCACTGCATTGCGTCCGACCCGCACCTTCCGAAACAGGATGCTGTTCTCTACCGTACCTTCGATGATGCATCCGTTAGCCACCAGGGAGTTCGTTACTTTGGCTTCTTCCATATATTTCGCCGGAGCCTCATCCTTGATCTTCGTATAGATACGATGATCCTGATGAAAAATTTCCCGCCAGTTTTCCAGCTTCAGCATGTCCATACTGGACTGATAATAACTGTTGACGGAGTTGATCCGTGTTGCATAGCCCTCAAAGGGGAATCCGAAGATACGGAGGTTTTCCACGTTGTCCGCCAGCACATCATTCAGGAATTGCCATTTCCCACCGATACTCGTCCTGCGAATAATGCTGAGGAACAGTTTGCTGTCTATCAGCAAAGAACCCAAAAACAGATTATCGCCCTTCTTTGCACAGTCTTCCTTTTTCATGGCTGTGACATTGCCGTTTGGTTTTGTTTTCAGGATATAACCCTCGCCCGGGCAATCCGCTTCCTGTTTTTTATACACCAGCGTAATGTTCGCATTGTGCCTGCGATGAAAATGCAGAACCTTTTCATAATCGATATTGGCTACCACGTCACAGCCTGTCAGCAGCAGGTATCTGCACTGCCCCGCCTCCACATAGCGCAAATTTTTGTAATAGCTGTAAATATCGCCTTCCTGCGGATTCAGGAGCTCATCCTCTTCATCCATAGGCAAATAATACAGGCCGTGCTGTTTACGGGCCAGGTCCCATTCTTTTGCGGAACGTACATGATCCAGTACGGAACGGGAATGGAAGGGCAGGATCAGCCCGACGGTATCGATCCCCGCATTTACCATGTTGCTTAAGGCAAAGTCCATCAGCCGGAATTTGGCGCCAAAAGGTTCTGAGGCCAGCGGCCGTTTCGCGTTCAGCTCCTGCATCCTGTTGGGGCATTGTAAATTTATCAACCCTAAAATATCCGTCATCTTATTTTGCCCCCTTTCCTTCAGCTTCGGCTTTTACCGTGGCATCGTTCCCGTATACGGCAACCTTGGTGCCGGATCCCTCTATTTTTGCGCCGGCGCAGATACGGCAGCGTTCCCCGATGATCGCCCTGTCTATTACAGCGTCTTTTTCAACTACGGTTCCCGGCATGATGACCGAGTTGGTGACGCAGGCACCTTCTTCTACCACCACATCATAGAATATAACGGAATGGGACACCCTTCCGGAAATCGCGGCGCCCTCCCCAACGAGGGAGCTGTAAAGCTGCGCCTCTGGTCCTACATAATGGGGCGGGAAGGAATGGTTTCCCGCATAGATTCGCCAGTTCGGATTGTTCAGGTTCAGCGGCGGATCATCGGCCAGCAGATCCATGTTCGCCTGCCACAGGCTTTCAAATGTCCCTACATCCTTCCAATATCCTTCAAACGGATACGCATAGACCGGCAGCCCGTCCTGCAGCATCTTGGGAATGACATTTTTACCGAAATCGTGCTCTGAATCCTTCCGTTCAGCGTCTTCAATCAGATATTTCTTCAAAACAGCCTTGTTAAAGATGTAGATTCCCATAGAAGCAAGCGTACTCTTGGGATTCTTTGGTTTTTCCTCGAATTCGTTGATGCGAAGATTTGAATCCGTATTCATGATGCCAAAGCGGGATGCTTCCGATAGCGGCACCTGGATCGTGCTTACCGTTGCTTTTGCCTTGTGTTTTTTGTGGAATGCCAGCATCTTAGCATAATCCATGGAATAAATATGGTCGCCGGAAAGGATCAGCACATATTCCGGATCGATCATATCCATAAAATTCAAGTTTTGGTAAATCGCATCCGCAGTGCCCTGATACCAGTTGGAAGAATCTTTGTCATTCATATACGGAGGCAGCACAAAGGTTCCCCCATGTTCGGAATCCAAATCCCAGCTGCTGCCGTTTCCGATGTACCAGTTCAGTTCCAACGGCTGATACTGGGTCAGGATACCCACGGTGTCAATCCCTGAATTTCGGCAGTTACTCAGGGTAAAGTCAATGATGCGGTATTTCCCGCCAAATAAAACCGCCGGCTTCGCCACATTTTTTGTCAGGACACCCAGACGGCTTCCTTTCCCTCCTGCCAGGATCATGGCAAGGCATTCCGTTCTCTGCATACAATCATCCCCTTACACAAAGTTTATTCCTTATTTGTATTATACCATAAAATATAAGAAGTAAATATACATGTTGCCAAATTGAAGCTTCACTTTTCAAAAAGTATCAAACCCCGCTCAAACACGAGATTCTATGCCAGATAAGACCCTGTTGAATTATAACAAATAGTTGTAAACACTTCGTCAAAATCCAATGTAATTTTTAAAAGAAGTATTGAATGAAGTATTGAATCAAGACAACAGTATGTAAAACCATTTGCTATGCTATAAGTAACATATCCCCCTGCCGTCATACACGCTTTCCCCGCTATCGTTTCCACAGCGGATTGCCCTGTTCAAAGCCATGACTGTAGCCACCACACCGTCAATCTTCTCCGTGGATTTTTCCTTATCCGGCTTGATGTTCCCGACCGAATCCTGCTTGATGAAGATGTTGTCCATCATCCAGCGCAGTACCGGCTGCCCGCCATGGGCGATCCGCTGTTCCAGCGTCAGCTTCATCAGTTCCTTGATCGGCAGGCTCATATCCTTGAACCCCTACCCGAAAGGAACTAAGGTAAACCCAATATAATTAAGTTAAAAAATTTGAGGTAAAAAGTTCCCCCCTGTTTCAATTTTTTGAAATTCAGGGGGGCTTTTTTTCTTATCCACACAAATTGGAATTTAATTTAAGATGCTATATTTTTGTATTCCTTACCAAAATCCGCTAAGTATAGTGTCCTGATTGCATTTAATATCCACCCCGCCTGCTATTCTCTTAATCGTACCACTGTCCAGTTCATAGTCAGCCAGTTCCGCAAAGTACGCTTCGGCTTCTTCTTTGGTAATTTCCACGCCTTCGGCTTTGGCCAGCGCCATTAATTCATCCGCAGTCTGACACTGCATGGCTTTTTCAATCATTTCTTTTGTAATTTCGTTTTTGTTGATCGGCATTTTCAGAACCTCCCTCGAGAATTAAAGAAACTGTACTTTTATGCTAATACATTCCGCAGCCATCATATCATATCTATATATTTAGGGCAATCTGAGTAGCAGTCACCCCCTGCCACATTTTTTAAATCGTTGCTGTCCAGTTCATAATCCGCTAATTCCGCCATGTAGGCATCAGCTTCCTCTTTTGTCAGCTCATATCCTCCAGACTTGGCTAACGCGATCAGTTCATCGGCTGTTTTACATTGCAGTGCTTTTCCCAGCATTTCTTTTGTCAATTCGTTTTTGTTGATTGGCATTTTCAGAACCTCCCTCAAGAATTAAAGAAACTGTACTTTCATAGTACATTCTTATTAATCGAGTAGAGGAGAATTTCTCCCCCCTCTCACACCACCGTACGTGCCGTTCGGCATACGGCGGTTCAACATAACTTCAAAGCATGACGCACA
>CAJOKZ010000014.1 GCA_905235335.1 uncultured Succiniclasticum sp. | reverse complement strand
ACTACTATCTCCTACTATTTAAGTCTATCATCTTTGGTGTCCAAAAGTACTCTCTTGCACAAGAGATGAAAAAATCCCTGTAAGCCTCTATTTTCCTACGCTTACAGGGATTTTATTTATTTACAGTATCATTTTTTGGATATTAGTATGCTGCTTTTCTCTTTATGCATTAGTCTTCATACATCTTTCGTAGCAGCCTGATTTCTTCTTTCATCCGTTCTACCACTGCGTCCGGGCCTATAATTTTCACACCTTCTCCCAGTGCCATGACCCATCCGAGGAACTGACTGCTGACCGCCACGGCCACCGTGGTACGGAAATGGTGTTAGCGCCGGGCTGAAACAACCATTTCGGTATTTATATTATGCAATAAATAGTCCAGGATTTCGTCCGCACCCCCTTAGTGGTTAAAAATTCCCGGCGCCAACAACGCCATATATCGGCTATCGCAAAGAAATATATTAATTACATTATAGTAATATTATATTATAAAATTGACATATTGTAAAAGCAAAATCCCTGACTCCAAATCCATGAAGTCAGGGTTGGTGATCCCGGGCAGATTCGAACTGCCGACCCCTCGCTTAGGAGGCGAGTGCTCTATCCTGCTGAGCTACGGAACCATATAAAACTGTTATTATACATGCGCCTGTTTTTTAAAAGCGGGCGGACTGAATGCGGGTGAAGGCCTTGCAAGGATCGCCCCGCTTTATAAAGAGAGAAAATGCCGGTCACTGCCGGCATTTTTTCATGTCACAGGTTCTCTGCCATCCCGGGCGGCATGCTCCACTCCACACGCACGTCGATGGCCTCCCACATCCGGGTCAGGCACAACTGAAAATTTTCCACGCTTTCCAAAGGCTGCAGCGTAACTTCTTTAAAGTCGCGGATTGTCGGCCCGATGGCAATTTTAAAGGTGTGCGCATCCGCCAGGTAGCGTTCCACGTCGGCCTTCGGCCCTTCCGTGCTCAGATGCACGTCCGCGGATTTCGTCTCCGGATCGTATTCAATATATCCGTAATTCCCGTGAAAGTTTATCGTCACGGTAAATTTTTCCATAATGGCGCTCCTCCTCAAAATTCCACACTATTATAACAGAAAATTTTCAATTTAACAATACACCGTTTAAGGTTTCTTAAGGAGTTGCATAAAAATCTGGTCCGATCTCCGTCAGGCGCAATGTTCCCGCCTCCGCCTTTTATTCTTCCTTTTCCTGCCGTGGCGCGGGGCGCAGCCGCTGTTCCATGGGGATTTTTTCCATATTTTCCGCCGCGGCCAGTTGGGCGTTTTCGTACAACAGGCGCTGGGCGCTGATCTCTTTGCCCTTGCCTGCCACAACGCGGCGGTAATTGCCGTTGCTTTGCATCATATGGGCGCCCACGTTGTCTTCCAGATACAGGTACAGGATGCTTTTGATCCGCGCTATGTGATTCTCATTTTCTACCGGGAAGAACAGTTCCACCCGGTCGTTCAGGTTACGTGGCATCCAGTCCGCGCTGCTCATGAACAACTGCTCATCACCGCTGTTGGCGAACCAGAAGATACGGCTGTGTTCCAACTGCCGGCCTACAATGCTGCGGACGGTGATGTTGTCGCTGATACCTTCCAGTCCGGCCCGCAGGGTGCAGATGCCGCGCACGATCAGTTCGATCTCCACGCCCGCCATGGACGCTTCGTAAAGTTTCTGGATCACCGGCTGGTCCAGCAGGGAATTCATCTTCGCGATGATATGTCCCTTGCCGCCTTCCTTCGCGATGCGAATCTCATTGTCCACCAGCTCGTAAATTTTTTCCCTAAGGCCTATGGGCGCCATCACCAGCTTATTCCAGACTGGCGCCCGGGAATACCCGGAAAGCAGGTTGAAGAAGGCGGACGCGTCGCTGCCGAACTGGTCGTTGGCCGTCATCAGGCCCATGTCAGTATACAGCTTCGCCGTGCTGTCGTTGTAGTTGCCGGTACCAAGATGCACGTACCGCTTGATGCCGTCGGCTTCCTGCCGCACCACGAGGATGATCTTGGCGTGCGTCTTCAGGCCCACCAGGCCGTAGATGACGTGCGCCCCCGCTTTTTCCAGACGGCGGGCCCACAAAATATTGTTTTCCTCATCGAAACGTGCTTTCAGTTCCACCAGGACGGTGACCTGCTTGCCGTTTTCGGCGGCCCTTGCCAGCGCTGCCACAATGGGCGAGTTGCCGCTGACGCGGTACAGGGTCTGTTTGATGGCCAGTACTTTGGGATCGCTGGCGGCATCACTGACAAACTTCACCACCGGGTCAAAGCTTTCATAAGGATGGAACAGAAGGATATCTTTTTCTTTGATCCGGTCAAACAAATTATCGTATTCCGGCAAATCCTTCGGGCGCTGGGGAACAAAGGGCTCATACAGCCAGGGCCACATCCGGTCCAGGGATACGAACTTGAAGAAACAGGTAAGGTCCAGCGGACCGGTAATTTCATAGATTTCCTCGTCCGTCAGGTCCAGGTTGTCTTCCAGGAACTGCTTGATTTTATTGTTGCCCGATTTGGCGATTTCCAACCGGCGCGCCGCGCCACGCTTGCGCTGGCTCAGGGATTTTTCGATTTCATGCAGCAGGTCTTCGATGTCTTCCTCTTCCACGTCAAGATCGCTGTCACGGGTCAGCCGGAACGGCACCACGTCCAGTATCTGGCAGCCCCGGAACAGGTATTTGCAATGGATCGTAATCAGTTCTTCCAGATAAATAAAGGTACGCTTTTCTTCCACGGGGATCTCGATCAGCCGTGGAAGCAGGGAAGGTACCTGCACCACGCTCATGCTCTCCTCCCCGTCCACGGTGATCAGCTGCACCGCCAGGTTCAGGGTCTTGTTCCCCAAAAACGGGAAAGGCCGGGAAGCATCTACCGCCATGGGGGTCAGCACGGGATAGACCACTTCCTGATAATAGTTTTCCAGCCAGTCTTTTCCCGCTTCGCTGCACTCCTCAATCGGTTTGATTTCCGGACCGCCGGCTTTCTTCAGGTCTTCCAGCACATCGAACAAAATCTTGCTTTCGATCTTCATCTGTTCATGGGCAGACTGGGAGATCATCCGCAGCTGCTCCCGCACCGTCAGGCCGGAGGGGTCCTTGCTGGATACGCCGTTCTCGTACTGGTCCCACAGCCCCGCGACGCGCACCATAAAGAATTCATCCAGGTTGGATGAGGTAATGGCGATAAATTTCAGCCGTTCCAGGATAGGCGTATCTTCCAGTTCCGCTTCCCGCAGGACGCGCAGGTTGAACTTCAGCCAGCTCAGTTCCCGGTTGAAGAAATATTCCGGCCGCTGCAGGTCAGCCTTTGTCACCTTTTTTTCACCGGCAGGCTGCGCCGCCGCTTTCGGCAACGCTTCAGAAGCCGCGACGCTCTTGATGCGTTTTTTTACAAGTGCCGCCTTCTTCGCCACGGCAGACTTCTTGACCGCCGTCTTCTTCACGGCCGGCGCTGCCGCCCTGTTTTTTCCGGTCCCTGTCTTTGTCTTTATCTCGTTCATAATGATTCCACCCGCTCCAGACGTACTTTAAATCCATATACTTCTTCCATCATCAACACTTTGGTCGCAAAGGTCCATTCTTCCAGATCCAGGTCGGCCTTGCTGACCACCTGTATCGTCATCTCCCTGTTGTGCAGGTTCACTTTGCACCGCTGGATCTTCTGCATATAGCTCCGGTCCAGGGCATCCGCCAGCCGGAGGATGGCCGAGAGCTTGGCCACCACGGGAACCAGTTCGGTCTTCAGCGCAGGCACCCGCTTCTCATCACGTTCAATCACATTGTGTGCGTGATAGTAAGATGCCATGGCGATGATCTGTTTGTCCTCTTCCGTAAAGCCCAGCAAATCCGAGCCCATGATCAGCTGATACGAATACAGGGAATGGCTCCGCATGGAGACGTATTTCCCGATATCGTGCAGGGTTGCAGCCGCCCGCAGGAGCAGCCGGCAGTGATCGTCCAGCCCGTATTTCCGGCCGATCCTGTCGAATATTACCAGCGACAGCTTTTCCACCTGTGCCGCGTGGCCGGCATCATATTCATAATCTTCCCCCAGATGATGAACCAGGCTCATCAGTTCTTCTTCCAGCATGCGTTTATAGTTCTCATCCTTTTCCCGGATGATCCGGAGCAGGATCATGCCGTCAAGGAAGGAATCGTTGGTTATGATGATCTCTTTCGCCGCGGGTGCCAGGTCCAGCAGATTTTCATACAGCAGCACCATAGGGAGCACCAGCTCCGCCTCGGCTTCCGTCAGGTGGTATGTCTTTAACAGCTGCGTCAGGTTCAGCTTTTGCACTTTTTCGAAGAACGCGCGGAAATCTTCCGCGGTTACGCGCTGCACTGCATTTTTATTGCGTATCCCCATCACCTTCAAAAGAAGTTCTGTCTCGGTGCCGGACAGCACGAGGTATTTCACGGGCATCCCTTCCAGCGCTTTCCTCACCGGCCCCACGGTGCTGGAAAGGAACTGCATCAGCGCCTTGTTGAAGTGAAGGCTGCTTCGCTGATAGTTGTTAAAGCTTTCTTTGATCCGGATGATCCCCATGTGGAAATTCTCCTGGAACCTGAACTTATCGTCCTGCACCAGGGAAACCCCCAGCCCGCCGGAGGAAATGTCCAGCATCATCAGGCCCTTCTCGCTGGAGATGCGGTTGTCCCGCAGGGTCTTCCGGATGGCCACGTACTTGGTGTAAATTTCCACGGGCATTTCCGTCACCGTTATGTCCAGGCCCGTGCGCAGCTTGATCTGATCCAGCATGAACACCTTGTTGGACGCCTCGCGTACGGCGGTGGTAGCCTGGGCCGTATAAACATCTGTGCCGTAATCCCGCATCAGCTCTGTAAATCCCTGCAGCACCTGACAGATCTCTTCTACCATGGTGAAGGGGATGCTTTTGTGCTTGAACGCTTCCTCACCCAGACGGACCGGGTAATCGCACTGCTCAATAACCTTGATCCGGTTCAGGCTGCGGTATTCGACAATCCGCAGGCGCAGCATCTCCGAGCCCAGATGGATCGCGGCCAGCGTCGTATAAGTTTTCCGTTTCATAAAACACTCCGTAAGCTTTGATTGAAATAATCAGACCGTAAAAAGAAACTTTTTCTGTTGCAAAATTTTGCATACAGTTATTAATTAGTTTTTCGACAAATCATAGAAAAATCCTTGTGTAAAACATAAAATTTTGTTATTTTCCCGAAATGCGGTATAATTAAAAAAACAATCCGACGTTCCGCACAAACGACCGAAACGAAACGCAGCCCACGGGAGACACACTATGCAGAGAATCGCAATCATAGACATCGGATCCAACTCAGCCCGCCTGGTCATAACCCACATCTATAAAAACGGATCCTACAACATGGTCTTCAACCAAAAAGAAACTCTCCGTCTGGCAGAAAAGACGGAAGGCGACGGCATGCTTTCCAGGGAAGCGTTCGATTCCACGTTACGGATCATGCAGGCTTTTTCCTCCATGTGCCGCCAGTATAAGGCAGACAAGATCATCGCCGTAGCCACTGCGGCCATCCGCAACGCGAAAAACGGCAGCCTGCTCACCCGGCAGGTCGCCGAGAAAACCGGGGTCAACCTGCACATCATCTCCGGCAGCGCGGAAGCCTATCTCAGTTATCTGGGCGTAATCAACACCCTTCCCATGAAAGACGGCATCGTCTTCGATCTGGGCGGCGGTTCCACGGAACTGATCCTGTTCCGGAACCGCGAGCTGAAAGAGTCCGTCTCGATCCCATTGGGCGCGGTGAACACCACCGATATCTTTAACATACGCGACACCATGCCTGCCAGTGTGTTCAGCGACATCAACTTTTTCATCGCGAGCCGCATGGATCAGTACCCATGGCTGAAGGACGCGAACCTGCCCCTCATCGGGGTCGGCGGTACGGCCCGCACTGTCGCCAAGATGATACAGCGGACCCGGAATTATCCGTCCACCCGTATCCACAATTATATTTTCAGCGCCCAGAGTTTCCGTCTGCTGTTTAAGAAACTTCGGAACACCTCCCTGGAGGAACGGAAAACGATACCCGGCCTGTCTGCAGAACGGGCGGACATCATCCTGGCCGGCGCTTCCATCATCAACTGCCTCTTGACGCGGACCGGCAGCCGGCGGATCATCACCTCCGGATGCGGGCTGCGTGAAGGACTGTTCTATGATTATTACGCGAAAAGCAACAACGTACCCCTTATCGCCGATGACATCCTGGAAGCCAGCACCCTGAACACGCTTCGCCTGTTCTCGCTGAATATCCGGCACAACGAGCATGTGACCGGTCTCGCCCTGTCCATGTTCGACGGATGGCATGGGCTGCACGGGCTGGGGAAACAGCACCGGAAGCTGTTGAAGACCGCCGCTCTGCTCCACGATATTGGTATCAACATAAATTATTACAGTCACGCGCGCCATTCCTCTTATATGATCCTGAATGCCAAGATTTTTGGTCTGACCCACTCCGAGCAGATGCAGTGTGCCGTGATCGCAGCCTGGCACAACGGCATCTCCAAACGGTATTTCAAGGATCATGCCTACCGACTGCTATTGACGGAAAAAGACTGGGAGAACGCGGGAAAGATGGCCTTGCTGCTGACGCTTGCGGAAAGCCTTGACTACTCGGAAAGCGGCACGGTCCGATCCGTCACTCCTCTTTCGGACGGCCAGCGGGCAACCCTGGTGGTCCATGCGGATGCGGACCCGTCCATTGAACTGCACCAGCTCGAGGCAAACCTCATATGGTTTGAAGAAATTTTCCATATGCCTTTGAAGATCATCGTTAAATTGTTATCGTAACCGACAGATCATCGTTATCCAAAAAATATCCCGGAACAATTTTCGCTTATCGTTTCAGCGAAAACTGTTCCGGGGTTTTATTTTCCAGATGCAGAAGGCCGGGGTCAGTCCGCCTTCACTGCCTTTGTTTCTTTTTTTACCGGATACACCTCAAACATACGGTTCCAGGGAAGCCTGTAATCGTATTCCCGGACGGTCCCGCCCATCACCGGCTCCGCGGTTTTGATGATGCTTTCCCCGACCGCTTTTTCGGCGACTGCCTGTTGCTCCGGGTTGAATCCCGAGTTTGGCATGTGATTGGGCCAGATGACATTTTTATATACATCCATGCGGGCATTCGCCTGGTACGCCCAGTCATCCAGATAACGGACTTTCAGAAGGTCCTGTCCGGAGCCGCCCTCAAAGTGCGGGGATACCAGCCCCTGTGCCAGGGCGAAACCGAGGGAATTACCGGAAGTGTTCCATCCGCCGTAAGATGCGATTTTATATGCGATGTTCCTGCGGAACATTTCCTTTACCAGCGCGTTGTCTGCGCCGTTTCCGTATTTGGAATCCACCACGATGACTTTTTTCCCGTCATCCAGGAAGGATTGCACCTTATCCGCAAAGGCTTTGGTGTGTCTGTCCACCGTCCCGTTGTTCTTCGCGTCAGACGCTTCCAGCGTCTTTCCGTTATAAGGGGTGTTGACCGTCATAACAAAATCGGCATTTTGCGCCTTGCGGACGGGAAACGCGCCGGAGGCATAAATATGCTGCCGGGCAGAAACGGAAACCGGGTCATCTTCATAAGATGGAACCGTTTCCCCGCCTTTTCCTGCCGCGAATTCCGTGTACACCAGCGGAGTGGTATAGTTCAGCCGGTTGGCAGCCTGCGCCAGCAGCACGAGCCCCAGCTGGTCCGCCCCGGAAAAGAACCGGATTTTCGTTTTCGGCAGTTCGTTGACCAGCGATCCCATGTGGCGGGCTTCCCGGTGCGCCTGGGAGAACGGGCTGGTATCGTCCCTTCCTACCAGCATATAGGCGAAGCCTCCGCTTTCAATACCGTGCAGCAGCAGCTCCGTGGTCTGCATATTGATCTTGCGGCGTCCGTAAAAATCAGCAATCACATTCCGGGGGATCGTCTTGTTTAATTCCTTCAGTTCTTTATCTTCCTTACGCGACAGCCCGTCAAGTTCCGCCTTGTCCAGCAGGGCGCCCTGACGGAACAGCTGGGGTCCCCATTTTTCGTAATACACCGGCTCCACCGGCGCGGCACTGGCTTTCGGGGAACGCATGATCGTAACGAACACATAGATATCCGGCGCCCCGCGCCCTTTTTTGATGGAAAGGATCCTCTCCACCCGGGACTGCAGCACGGTCAGGTCCGTATGATGGGTCCGGGAATCTACCAGTCCGCCGTAAATCAGCGCGTCCGCACTGGCCACGACTGCCACGGCTTCCTTCGAGGCATTTTCCAGCCATTCCAGCAACTGGTCAGGCTGGCCGTCCCGGTTAAGCGACGAAAGCATTTCTTCCGGCGGAACGACAATATCCCAGCCGGCCGCCCGCATCGTGTCAACGGTATAATCCTTGCAGACAGGACGCGTATCCAACGGAACAAATACGATGGTTCCCCTGGTTTTGACTTTTGCAGGCTCTGCCGGCAAAGTTTCCGCCGCCGTTATCCCGGCAGGCTCCCGGTCCGCTCCGGTATTTCCCCCATCGGCGGCGGCTGCCGGGGTTACGGCCAGCAGTCCGGCCATCAACAGTCCGGTAATTGTTTTTTTCATACGCTCACTTCCCATCCTCAGGCTTTTTTGAAATGATATCCTGGGTCTCAGCTGTTATTTGGCGTAGGTCGCCGCGGTATTGTCCTTCAGCAGGACGTCATGGGCCCCGCCTTCCACGATGGATGTGGCGGATACCAGTGTCAGTTTCGCTTTATCCCGCAGCTCGGCCAGGTTCAGCGCGCCGCAATTGCACATGGTGCTGCGAATCTTGGCCAGCGTCAAGCTCACGTTGTCTTTCAGGCTGCCGGCATACGGAACGTAGGAGTCAACGCCTTCCTCAAAGGACAGCTTCTGGGATCCGCCCAGATCGTAACGCTGCCAGTTGCGGGCACGGTTGGAGCCTTCGCCCCAGTATTCCTTCATATAGCTGCCGTTCACGTTTACTTTATTGGTAGGGCTTTCGTCGAAGCGGGCGAAGTAACGGCCCAGCATCAGGAAGTCCGCGCCCATGGCCAGGGCCAGGGTCATATGGTAATCGTACACAATGCCGCCGTCACTGCAGACAGGAACATACACGCCGGTCTCTTCGAAATACTCATCCCGTGCTTTGCAAACATCGATCAGCGCCGTAGCCTGCCCGCGGCCGATGCCCTTGGTCTCGCGGGTGATGCAGATGGAACCGCCGCCGATGCCTACCTTTACAAAGTCTGCGCCACAGTCAGCCAGGAACCGGAAGCCTTCTGCGTCCACCACATTGCCTGCGCCGACTTTCACCTTGTCACCGTAATGGTCGCGAATCCATTTCAGTGTAATTTTCTGCCATTCGGAGAAGCCTTCGGAAGAGTCGATGCAAAGCACATCCGCGCCGGCTTCTACCAGGGCCGGAACCCGTTCCGCGTAATCCCGGGTGTTGATGCCGGCGCCTACCACATGGCGTTTCTTCGCGTCCAACAGTTCCAGCGGATATTCCTTATGGGACACATAGTCTTTCCGGAACACCATATATAACAGCCGCCCTTCGTCATCGATGATCGGCAGGGTGTTCAGCTTGTTGTCCCAGATGATGTCATTGGCCTGCTGCAGGGTAGTATCCTTATTCCCTACGACCATCTGGTCAATGGGGGTCATAAAATCCCGCACCTTGGTATCGGGATCCATGCGGCTGACACGGTAATCGCGGCTGGTGATGATGCCTTCCAGCCTTCCGTTGACCGTTCCGTCGCTGGTGACGGCCACGGTGGAATGACCGGTCTTCGCTTTTAATGCGAGAATATCCCGCAATGTGCTGTTCGGTGTAATGTTGGAATCACTGGTCACGAAACCGGCACGGTAGCTTTTCACATTACGGATCATTTTGGCTTCATCCTCGACGGTCTGGGACCCGTAGATGAAGGAGCAGCCGCCCTCCCTGGACAGCGCCACGGCCAGGGTGTCGTTGGAAACAGACTGCATGATGGCAGACACCATGGGGATATTTAATTTGAGGGCCGGTTCTTCGCCTTTTTTGAATTTTACCAGCGGGGTGGCCAGCGTCACATTATCGGGGATGCATTCAGAAGAAGAATAGCCCGGAACTAACAGATACTCGCTAAACGTATGCGCAGGTTCATCATAATAGAATGCCAATCGTAACACCTTCCCTTTCATCCATAAAATTTGGGTAAAATAATACCACACAAAAGCAGATCTTGCAAAATTTTTTATGAAAGCAGCGTCGCGCTGTCTCTTCGTGCTATCTCTTCAATGCGCGCCAGGCGATGTCCCTGCGGTAATGGGCCCGGTCGAAACGGATCTTTTCCACTGCCGCGTATGCCCTGTTCTTCGCACTTTTTATGTCTTTATCCACTGCGGTCACGCCCAGCACCCGGCCGCCTGCAGTGACGATATTCCCGTTTACGGTTTTCGTGCCCGCATGGAACACCACGAGGCCCTCCATGGTGCCGGCTTCTTTCAGTCCGGTGATAACTTTTCCGTTTTCATAAGATCCCGGATACCCGCCGGAGGCCATGACGACACACACCGCGGCCCCGTTTTTCCACTGCACCATGGAAGCATCCAGCGTTCCTGTCGCGCAGGCCAGCATGATCTGGGCCAGGTCACTGTCCAACAGCGGAAGCACTACCTGTGTCTCGGGATCGCCGAAGCGGCAGTTGAATTCCACAACCTTCACGCTGTCCCCTTTGATCATCAGTCCCGCGTACAGGCAGCCGGAATAGGTCCTGCCTTCCGCGTTCAGCGCGGCAATGACCGGTTTCAGGATGGTTTCTTCCGCCTTGATGCGCAGTGCCTCCGTCATGACCGGGGCGGGGGCATAGGCGCCCATACCGCCGGTGTTGGGACCCTTGTCTCCGTCGTTGACCCGTTTGTGGTCCTGGGACGCAATCATCGGGACCACGATTTTTCCATCTGTAAAAGCCAGCAGGGAAGCCTCTTCGCCTTCCATGAACTCTTCCAGCACCACCCGGGCGCCGGCTTCACCGAATTTATGGCCGGCCATCATTTCGTCAATGGCCGCCAGCGCTTCCTCTTTTGTCATGGCCACGACCACGCCTTTGCCCGCCGCAAGACCGTCGGCTTTAACCACGATAGGCGCGCCCTGTTCTTCCACAAAGGCCCGGGCGGATTCAATGTCGGTACAGACCTTGAACGCCGCTGTCGGGATATTGTATTTCCGCATCAAATTCTTGGAAAAAGCCTTTGACCCTTCCAGCTCCGCCGCAGCCTTATCCGGCCCGAAGATGGGCAGTCCCCGGGAACGGAACACGTCGGCAATTCCCGCCACCAGCGTCGCCTCCGGTCCCACCACGGTCAGGTCGATGCTGTATTCTTCGGCGTAATCCGCCACTTTGTTCAAATCATTCAGATCCAGCGAGACACATTTGCATTTCGGGACTTCCGCGATACCGGGATTGCCCGGCGCCACCCGTATGCTTTCCACCTGGCTGCTTTGGGCCAGTTTCCATGCCAGAGCATGTTCCCGGCCGCCGCCGCCGATCAGTAAAATATTCATTCTTCTGCCTTTCTGCACTTTCGTTCAGATACCTTTGCAGCCCTGTCCAAACCGCGTTGCCGGACAGCTTGACCCGGCCGCCGGGATGAAGGGGGCGCATCGTATCCGGTTATAATTTCAGGACATTCCCGGTTTTAGTATCACCGGTTCTGCCGCACGCGTTATTTTTCCAGCTGCTTCTGCAGGTACCCGGTAATCATGGCGTCGTATTCAGAAGTATGTTTGAACGCTTCCATCGCAAGGGCCTTGCGTGTCTTCCCGTCGATATCGCCGTCCTTTTTCAGCATTTCCATCAGCGTGGCATACCGTTCCGGATTTGTGATGATGACCACATCCCGGAAATTTTTGGCAGAGGCTCGCACCATGGCCGGGCCGCCGATATCAATGTTCTCAATGGCTTCTTCTTCCGTCACACCCGGTTTTTCGATGGTCTGCTTAAAGGGGTACAGGTTGACGACCACCAGGTCGATAGGGATAATGCCGTGTTCTTTCATCTGGGCCATATGCTCCGGATTGCTGCGGACGCCCAGGATCGCGCCGTGGATTCGCGGGTTCAGCGTCTTCACACGGCCGTCCATGATCTCCGGAAAACCGGTCACGTCGCTGACATAGGTCACCGGGATGCCGGCGTCCTTGATCGCCTTCATGGTGCCGCCGGTGGAAACGATCTCCACCCCGTTTTCATGAAGGAACGCGGCCAGTTCCGTAATACCCTTTTTGTCCGAAACGCTCAGCAATGCTCTTTTGATTTTCATGATTTCTCCTTCCGCAAAATCTCTCCCCGTAAATTTTTCGTCGTTCTTCTTGCAAAGGGTTTATTTCCCAATATAAACCTTCCGTCCCCGGATCGAAAGCCTGCCTTCCGCCCACAGCTGAACCGCTTCCGGCAGCGCCTTGTGTTCTTCCTTCAAAATCCGTTCCGCCAGCGACTCTTCCGTATCGTCATCCAGCACCGGAACGACCTTCTGCAAGATGATCGGCCCCGTGTCCGTTCCTTCATCCACAAAATGGACGGTGCATCCGGAAACCTTGACGCCGTAATCCACGGCCTGCCCCTGGGCGTCCAGGCCCTTGAAGCTGGGCAACAGCGCCGGATGGATATTGATGATTTTATGTTCCCAGCGGCTGATGAAATGCCCGGTCAGGATGCGCATGAACCCGGCCAGCACCACCAGCTCTGCCCCTGCGTTGCGCAGAGCTTCGTCAATTTTATCTTCAAACTCTTCTTTATCCCTGCAGCCTTTCCGCTCCACCACCGCTGTCGCGATCCCGGCTTTCGCCGCCCGTTCCAGCGCAAAGGCATCCTTGTGGTCGCTGACCACCACGGCCACTTCCACCTGCAGCTTTCCTTCCGCTATGTGGTCGATGATGGATTGGAGGTTGCTGCCCCGTCCGCTGACCACTACGCCAATTTTTTTACGCACCGAAAACGCCGCCTTTCATCACAGTCGTCTTATGGCCCGGGACGATTTTTCCCAGTTCATAGAACGTTTCCCCGTTTTCTTCCAGATGGACCCGCACCGCGTCGGCTTCAGCCGGATCCACCACCAGCACCATGCCCACGCCCATATTGAAGGTGCGGTACATTTCCCTGTCAGGCACATTGCCCCACTCCTGCAGTTTTTTAAATACCGCGGGAACTTCCCATGCGTCCGCGTTGACTTCCGCGTCGCAGTCCTCCGGAAGGATCCGGGGGATATTGTCATAAAAACCGCCGCCGGTAATGTGTACCATGCCGTGGATGTCAAACTTTTCAATCAGCGGCAGGCAGGTCTTCGGATACAGGCGGGTGGGGGTCAGCAGTTTCTCGCCCAGCGTGCAGCCGAATTCCGGAATGGGGGTATCCACGGTAAATTTCATCACATCAAAGCAGATCTTGCGCACCAGCGAGAACCCGTTGGAATGCACGCCGGAGGAAGGCAGCCCCAGCAGGATGTCCCCCGCCTTCACCTTTTCCCCGGTGATCATTTTGCCGCGCTCTGCCACGCCGACACAGAAACCGGCGATATCATATTCGTCTTTCGCGTAAAAGCCGTGCATCTCCGCGGTCTCCCCGCCGATCAGGGCACAGCCGCTTTCCCGGCAGGCGTCCGCCACGCCTTTGACGATGTCGGCGACCTTCTGGGAATCCACTTTATCTACCGCGATGTAATCCAGAAAGAACAACGGCTCCGCACCCTGCACCAGGATATCATTGACGCACATGGCAACTGCGTCCTGCCCGATGGTGCTGTGGTTGTTGGTCAGGAACGCAAATTTTAATTTGGTCCCTACCCCGTCTGTGCCAGAGACAAGGACCGGCTCTTTATATTTTTTTATATCCAGTGCAAACAGGCCGCCAAAACCACCCAAGTCCCCGATGACTTCCGGCCGATAGCTGGCCCTAACACTGTCTTTCATCAGTTCCACCGCGCGGTTGCCGGCATCGATATCAACTCCGGCATCCGCATATGTCAGTTGCTTCTTCTCTTCGCCCATGACCGCCTCCTGTACTTTACTCCCCGCGCAAAGCCGCCAGTTTCGCCGCTTTCGCGGCGACCTCTTCCTGCATCTTTTTGCGGTAATCAGCCAATTTTCCCACCAGTTCCGGATGGGCTCCTGCCAAAATTTCCACTGCGAAGATGGCAGCATTTTTCGCCCCGTCGATGGCCATGGTGGCAACCGGCACGCCGGAAGGCATCTGCACAAAACTCAGCAGCGCATCCATTCCCTTTAACGGGCCGCCGCTGATGGGGATCCCAATGACGGGCAGCGTGGTATAAGCCGCAATGACCCCGCCCAGATGGGCGGCCAGTCCCGCTGCTGCGATGATTACTTCCACGCCCCGGTCACGCGCCCCGGCCGCAAAGGCATGCACCTGGTCCGGCGTACGGTGGGCAGATGCAACAACCACTTCTACCTCAACGCCAAATTCTTTCAATGTTTTTTCCGCAGGCTCCAAAATAGGCCAGTCTGAATTGCTTCCCATGATAATGGCAACTTTCATCCTGTTTTCTCCTCTTCCTGTATCAAAATGTCAGGCAAGGCATACGGAACTGCCGGCTTTACCCCGCCTGGAAAACATAAGGGGCATCCGGGTGAAGAATCCCCGACAGTCCGCCAAGCAGACCGATCCGCGAACCCTTTCCCGTTTTCATTTTGGGAACACCAAATACACCTTACACCAGCGTAAAGTTATACATTATAATTTTACCAATATGCCGAAACAGTGTCAATTAAATTGTAGCAATCGTTACATTATATCTGTAAAATTCCATAAAATAGATTTGATAGTTGACCGTGTTTACTATATACTAAATTTAAATACTAAATTTGAAAACTGTTTCAAAAAAATCCTGGAGGGGCACGATGGAAAATACAGACACTTCCATAAAATATGCCGGGAAGAAAATTCCCGTTCTCTTTTCCGCGGATGTGTGCGTGGCAGGCGGCGGCCCATCGGGTACAGCGGCAGCCATCCAGGCGGCCCGGCATGGAGCAAAGACCGTCCTGATCGAACGCGGCATTGCCCTGGGAGGCCTGGCGGTACTGGGATGCGTCACCCCTTTTATGGACACCCATGCGCCGGACAGCGACACCCCCTATGTGGCGGAAGTGAAGGAACGGCTGCGTAAACACGGCATCGAGCCGTTCGATGGGACCGGGCAGCAGGTGTGGCATAACCCGGAAACGCTGGCTCTTATCTATGACGAAATGTGCGAAGAGGCAGGTGTGGAGATCCTGTATCACAGCGTACTGGTGGATACGGTCCTTACCGGTCCTGTCATCACGGCCTGTATCATCCAGACCATTGCAGGACTGACGGCCATCCGCGCCAGAATCTTTATCGACGGGACGGGGGATGCGTTCCTGGCCCGTTCAGCGGGCGTCCCCTCTGAACACGGTTATGAAAAGACGGGAAACAACCAGCCGCTTTCCTTCCGGTTCGAAATGGGCGGCATCGATGTGGACCGTCTCTGGCAGCACGTGGCCATCGACCTGGGAGAGGACTGGTGCAAGACAAAACCGCCTTACTTTGAGATTGCCGAGGCAATGCACAGGAATCAGCGGTACAAATTAGAGGAACTGATGGCCCGGGGCGTGGAAACCGGGGAACTCACCCCGGAGGACGCGGAGTACATGCAGGCCTATACCGTCATCGGCAAGGACGGGGTCATGAGCATGAACTGCCCAGAAATCCCGGTCCGGTTCTCCGCCACCGATCCGGTATCCTACAGCAAGGCGGTGACCTTCGGGCGCAGGATGATGCGCCGCATCGCGGATTACCTGGTTCGCCGCCTTCCCGGCTTCGAACACGCCTTCATCAGCCGCGAGGCGGCCATGCTGGGGGCGCGGGAATCCTGGCGGATCCGGGGCAGATACTATCTGGAAGAATCCGATTACCATAACCAGAGCCGTTTTCCGGACGCGGTCTGCCGCACGGCATGGTTCATCGACGCCCACGGCGAAAAGGTTTCGGAAAAACTGCCCGAAGGCGGTTTTTACGAAATCCCTTACCGTTCCCTGGTGGCCGATGAAATTGAAAACCTCATCGTAACAGGACGCTGTATCAGCGCCAGCTTTATCCTGCAGGCTTCCATGCGGATCCAGCCGACCTGCATGAGCATCGGGGAAGCGGCCGGTATCGCGGCGGCCTGGAGTCTTGCCCGCGGCATCCCGGCAAATAAAATACGCTGGGACGGGATTCCCTCCGCCCAGCGCAGCTATACAAGCGCTGTAAAATAAATGAATTTTCCTTACGGTTTGAAAAACAGCAACCCGGATTCCTTTAACTTTTTCTGCAGTGCAGCCATAAATTTCGGCCCCGGATCCACCTTATTGCTGAAATATCCGGGAACCGCTTCCCTGTACAGGCCGCTCTTCCGTGCTTCGGTCTGCTGGTAGTGTCCCCACACATATCGGATCGCGGGATATTTTTCTTTCAGATAGCAGATCAGGATAACATTGGCCCGAAGCTGTGCTTTTGTCAGATTTTCTTCATTTCGTACGCCACCCACGTTTTCGATTCCGATGGCGCACCAGTTATACCCGATGGCATGCCGGTCCATCATGGTTTCAGGGGTCAGGCGGTAAATCGTCCCGTCCCGGTCCACCAAAAACTGGGAACACACATTCAACGTTCCGTCAGCCATCGACTCTTTATAAAAATACTCATACACTCCCTGCCAGTCCGGCGATTCCGTCCAGTGTACGATAACGGCCCGCGGCGCAATCTCCGTCATTTCTTCCCTATAGTGTTCCAGAGAATATTCACGCATCAGCCGTTCCCGGTTCTCCGTCAGGCGGACCGGTTTATCCACTATGACGGGGGCGGTCACCGTACGAAACCGGTTCACGATACCGACTGAAGTGTTTTTCCCATGGACGGGCATACTGTTTCCGCCCGTTCCAAACGCCAGGACACAGAACACCAGAAGCATCTGCAGAAGTTTTCGTCCCATTCTCCTGCCTCCCAACAAGGAACTTACCGTTTATTTCCACAAATTATAAATTTGATTCACGAGGTTACATCATGGGTATAAAAGAAGAACAACTGGCCGCGCTGGCGGCCGAACTGGAAAAATGCAGCGCCTGCCCTCTTCGCAACGACTGCCGGGCCCCGGTAGGCTGGTACGGCTGCCCCAACAGTCCCATCCTCTTTATTGGCGAAGGTCCCGGCGGTGTGGAGGATGATTACGGCTGTCCCCTGATCGGACCTTCCGGACAGCTTTTGGACAAAGCCCTCTGGTCTGTGCAGATGACACGGGACCGGGTACTCACCACCAATATCATCAAGTGCCGTCCCAAAGGAAACCGCACCCCCGACCTTGCGGAAGCGGATTTCTGCGCCAAGACCTGGCTGGAACGGGAGCTTGCGATTTTGCAGCCGAAGGTGATCGTCGCCCTGGGCAGCGTAGCCATGCATTATCTGGGAGAGCCGGATATGCGCATCACCCGCCAGCGTGGCAAATGGTTCCGATCCTCCCAGGGTTTCGACTGTATCGCGACCTTCCACCCTTCCTATATTTTGCGCCAGTACGGCCACGCCCAGGTGCAGGCCAAGTGGGATGTGTACCACGACCTTCAGCTGGCCCGCGCCAAAGCCGCAGAGGCATGCCCGGACTACAATCTCTGTTCGGACGACCCGGTTGACCTTTTTTCAATATTCACCAAACGAAGCGTGTAAACAAAATTCACGCAATGCCGTTAAAGCCCGCCCGATCCTGGATCACCGGGACCCTTACGGCCCCACGGCCAGAATGATAATTTTTTCATCCTCCGCAAAATCTGCCATCTCAATATCCAGGACGGTCCGGACCTGTTCCCTGCTGCCAAGGCCGGAAAGGTCCAGCTGTTTCTCCCCGTAATAGGCAAAGAGCCCGGGCAGCTGTCCTCCGACGGTGCCGAATTCCACCGTATCTTCCAAAAGCCTGTCAAGGTCTTCGGCGAGATGACACTTCGCCGTCACAACTGCACCCAGCCCTTCCCGCTGGAGGCAGACCGTCCCGTTCCGGTCGATCACGCGGACCTTGTGCCTGTGCGAAGAAAAAATACCGAAAACTTTTTTTGTATATTTTCCGTCAAACACATGCCACTTTCCCACTGATGCGATCTCTGCCACATCTTTTTCCGGAAGTCCCATGGAACGGACCGCCGTTGCGAGAAGTTCTTCTTCGGACAGCATGTTCAACGCACCGTCATTCTTGCGCAGTTCAGAGGCTCCTAACGCTACGGCGCGCAAAATATTTGTCTTCTTATCGAATTCAATGGAAATTTCCACCGTTGCTTCGCCGGCCCCGGCACGCAAGATCCGTCCCATCGCTTCCCTGCGGATCGACCGGATGTCATCCCCGGTGGGATTGACAACCGTCCGCTCCACAACCTCCCGCACCATGGCCATCGCCACACCGATAGTCGATATGATCGGCGCGTTCTTCACGATTTTCCAGCGCATATCCAGCGTCTTCCCGAGATACGGGACGATAACACCGGCGCTTCCGCCGCCGCCCGCAAGGCAGAAGACCGAAGGGGAAAGCTCATATTCCGAGATCAGTTGCCGGACGATCTTTCCGACTTTCTGGGCGCCCAGGCTCATGGCCTGTTCCGCCGCCTGTTCCGCCGAACAGCCGATTGCGTCCCCCAAGGCCTGCCAGGCAACTCGGGCACTTTCGCGCCTTCCTTCGGCATAATCCCCTTCCGGCACGCTGCCCAGCAGGTTTGCCGCTCCGGCCAGCGTCAGGGAAACACACTGTCCGCCGCTGCCCGACACCACCGCATATACGGCGTCATCGCCCGGGCAGGGAGCCACAAACTGTAATTCCGGCTGCATGACCGGATCCGAAAACACCTCATAGGGAAGCCCCGCGATATGTGCGCTGCGCGGCCCCACATCGGTAATCTTTCCCTTTTCGACGCGGATCATACTGCCGCCGGCCACGCCCAGGGTCCGGACATCCAGCGAGGAAAGATAGGTCTTGTGACCGCCCACTTCCCCGTACCGGATCATGACCCGGCCGTCCTTGACGACAGAAATATCGGTGGAAGTTCCGCCCGCCTCCAGAAAGATTCCGTCCGAAAGCCGTTCGTACATCAACACGCCGGCCACACCGGCGGCCAGACCGGAAAGCATGGTCAGGATCGGCCGGCTGCGCACTTCGTCCACCGTCATGACCCCGCCGTCGCAGCGCATGATCATCAGCGGAGCGGAAATGCCGGACCGTTTCACGCAGGATTCCGTCATATCCGCCGTTTCCATCATCCTGGGTATAAGGCTGCCGTTGACGACAGCCGTCCGGGTGCGGACCCGGAGCCCGTACAGCCGGGAAACTTCATATCCGCCGGTCGCGTACAGACCCTTTTTCCGGGCCAGCTCCACAACAAATTTTTCATTGGAGGGATCATCCACCCCAAAGGCTTCCGTGGCAACGATCACTTCCGCGCCTTCCCGCACCAGTTCATCGATCTTTTCCTGTATCACATCCTGAGAGGAAACCGCATCCGCCGTTTCCACAAATGCGTGAAAGGTCCTCAGTTCTTTCCCCTTTGCCAGGGGGATATTTCCCACATCGCAGGCCTCTTTCACCCGCCCGGACTCAATCCCGCTGCCCATGGCCAGAACCCCGGCCGCCGCCACATCCCCTTCCAGGAGGGCATTGGTCGCCTGGGTCGTCCCGTGGGCGATAAAGACCACCTCTTCCGGGGCGATCCCATTGTTCCGCATCACATCCATCAATACACGGATGATCCCTTCGGCCACGCCTTCCTTCGCGTCATGGGTCGTCGGGATTTTTTCTTTTGCAACGATCTCATATGTATCATGGTCAATAGCGACCGCATCGGTAAAGGTCCCGCCCACATCGATGCCGATCCGTATCCGTCTCATGTCCGTCCCCCCTTACTGCGTGAACATAACGCAGAGCAGCATCAGGATGCACATGAGCCAGCTGTACGGAAGAATCCGTTTCAGGATGACCGCCGTGTCCACACCGGCGAAAGCGCCGATCCACGTGTTATGGGAATTGGTCGGGTCGGCCAGTCCCTGCAGATAGCCGACAGCGATGAACATGCCGCACAATGCCGCAGGCGGGACTGTATGCAGCCCGGTCAGCAGCGCCGCGATCCCCGCGCCCATGCCGTACATGTTCAGCGGGCCGCGGTACAGGGCAGCCGGGGCAAAGATGCCAAAAAACACAAGCAGCCCTGTCAATGAAGAAGGAAGAAGCGATGTCAGCATCGGATTAATCACGGCGGAAGCCTGGGGAAACGCGGAGGCAGACACCAGCATGCCGATCCCCATGAACAGTACCAGCACGCCCGCCACATCCTGTATCCCTTCTACAAACGACCCCGTCAGCAGATTGATCGTCTTGCCGGGGCAGACCACCAGCGACGCGTACAGCGCCGCGATGATAAAACCAAAGACGGCTGCCGCCACCGGATCGACCATCCCTCTGGCAGCGGGGCCAAACCCTTGGAGCCAGCGGATGATAAAAATGATGACCAACGGCAGGACCGGTGTAATGAGGGCCGCCGCAGGAACATCCTGTTTTTTCCGGATCAGATCCGTCGAGGAACGGGAAAAAATTTTTACAATCGCACGGCCAAGGCTCAGGGGAAGGGAAAGGATGCCCGCCAAAAAATCCTTACCGATTGCAAAGAAAGATTTTCCTCCGCCCGTCCCCCTGGAAATGTTCCGAAAGATATAAAGAAGCGCCACCAAAGCCGGGATCACGATCCCGGGCACATAATACGTAAGCGCGGCATCGCTTCCGAAAATGCCGATATACGTTCCATACCCTGCGATATTCGCCATGCCGCCAAGGTTGATCCCCATCAGCAGAAGCACGGATGCGTCCAAAGGAGAAATCCCCGCGCTCGTCATGATCGGGATGGTGATGGAGCCTACCATAAGTACGGCGCCGAGGCCCCCCATCCCCAAAAACACAAATGCGGTGGCGGCCGTCAGCAGCAGGGCAATGGATACAGGGCGGTCACCCGAAAGCTCCGCCGCCTTTTTAACAATGGAATCGGAAACGCCCGTTTTCCGTACGACCCGCGCGAACATGGCACCGAATATGACTAGCACGATGGGCGCAACCAGGCGCAGGGACCCTCCCAGCAGTACGCCGTTCAACCAGGATGTGAACGGAACCCCCGTTATAAACGCAATCCAGGCAGCCATAACGGGCAGCGTCAGCAGGGCAGGCAGGATCCGCAGCACCATCAGCGCGGAAAACAATATAAATCCTAACAGTAACAAAACCCCTGTAAAAGTCATTTTAATCCTCTTTTCCGAATCGTTTTGCGGAAATCCCGGTCAATTTATCTGCGCACGCATTGGTATTCCCTTATACATCCTGAGAAGGGATCCGGTTTATGTTCCGGTCCGTCCCCTTCTGTCCGGGCGTCCCCTGCTTTTCCCTGGGCGTCACCTTAATCTTGATGTCGCCGTCATGGAAAAGTTCATTCAATATCGACTGGATCGCTTCAAAGAACATGTATACCAGGAACATCAGGGCAATTTTTTCAAAGACCCTGTCAAAGAATGAACCGTCGTCCCCGGATTTCGCACCGCCGGGGTTTTTATCTTTCCCGGTATCGACCCCTGGTAGCTCCGTATTATTCGGGGCGGAGGCCGCCAGATCATATACCGCGGCCACCTTCGGTGCTGTGGCAGCATACGCAGAAGCAGATGTCATGACAAAAGAAGAAAAAAATACAGACAGGGATAAGAGGATGGGTAAAAAGAATTGTTTTTTCAGCTTCATCGCAAGATTCTCCTTAAGCACACCTTTATTGTATTTTATCATAAACGAACAGGGTTTGCAGTACAAACCTGTATCAAAAATCACTCTTCTTTATTCATAATTATTTTATATTCTGTTTATGTTTTTTTATTGACGGCCAATGTGTTATAATAATTAAAACAAGGCTGGGCAAATAAAACAGCTAAAGGACAGGCAGGTTTTGAGAATGGCTACGGGTAAACGAACGACGGGACAAAATCGTTCCAATGCTGAAAAAAATTCCGCGCTTTTAAATTATGACACCGCAACGGTTAAAAAAGTCCGGGAGCAGATGCTGGAGGAAAAATATCTCAGTGCTGTTTCCGATTTTTTCAAAATGCTGGGCGATGAAACGCGCATGAAGATCATCCATGCGCTGGCGCACAACGAGCTTTGCGTCACGGATCTGGCCGCGGCGCTGGAAATGACGCAGTCGGCTGTAAGCCACCAACTCAAGCTGCTTCGTATGGCGCATCAGGTCAAATCGAGACGGGAAGGGAAAAGCATCTACTACTCGCTGGACGACCAGCACGTTATCGATATTGTGGACGAAGCTCTCATCCATATCCGTCACACGATGAAGGAAACGGAATGAGAACAGGATACGGCAAACTGCCCAAGGCAAGGGGAGAATACACATGGAAAGTTGCGACAAGGTGTTCGGCGTAGTGCAAAATTTCCGCCGATTGTTTCTTCGAGCGGCGGCAGACGGTCGCGGGGAGGCGCTTTTCGGCAAGGGGACGATAGATAAGGCCACCGCTGCGCTTCGGAAGGGAGCGATTCTCGGTGCGGAGGGCGACGCCTCCTTTTACTTCGAGTTCCCTTTCACAGGACTGCCGCGCATGGATCTCATGGTAGCCTATGTCTGCGCCAATCTCCCCACGCCTCTTGCTTTCGAGGAAGGCGACGGCTACGGCTTGCAAGCCTTCTTCGCGGCCTGCGCCGCCAATTCTTCCCTTTCCGCCCATATTTGCGGCTTTTCCTTCGACATCTCGGACATGGCGGACAAAATTTCTGATGCCGCGGCCAATCCCGGCGTGTACCTCCTGCCGAACTTTGAAGAGCCAAATGTGGAATATGTTCCGACGATGCTTGCGCAGCTTGGCGGGGAGGATCGCGTGTCCCGGGTGATGGCGGCCTTCGCCGCCGCCCCTTCCCGTTGGCAGCCCTATTACGCAGGCTATATGCCGGGACGGCGGGGGGCGCCCACGCGCATAGGTTTCATCGTGACGCATAAGGGAAGATCGCATTACGCTCAAACGCCGGAGCAGCTCGCCGAGGATGCGGAGGCTTTCGCGGGGCTTTGTCTTTCCGGCGAAGGTCGCGAAACGCTCATTGCTTTGGCGGGGAGCGGCGCAGTGGTTGATTTGCAGTTCGACCTTTACCCGGACGGAACCTTCACCGATGACTTGGGGGTGTCGCTGAACTTTGGGTTTAACGATACCAATCCCCGCGACTGCGCGGGCTTCCTCGAAAGGGGGAAGGCCGGGGAAGTGATGGCGCGAATCGAGGCGATGGGGCTTGCCGATGACCGCTGGCGGCTGATGGACAAAGCTTGCTACGCCGTGGGTTGCTTTGTGAGGGGAGCGGAGGGAGAACTTCTGCGCGTGGGAGACAGGGTGAGCCTGAACGCAGTCAAGGTACGCTTCAAGCGCGGCGCGGCGTACCTTGCGAAGGGGTACCTCTTAGCCCGGTCAAGCATTTTATAATGTAAGGAAGTGAGCCTATGTTCAAACCGGAGGAGATTTTTGACGCGCTTTTGAATCGCGCCGCTGACAGGGAGACAATGCGGCTTTTTGGCGACATGGGAGAAAAAGAAAACCGGGCCGCGCTCCAAGAAAAACTTTGCGGCCGGCCCTTTTCCCAGCTTTTTCTGGAGTTCCCGCTGGCAGGAACGGCGGGCTTTGACCTTCATGTGATCCTTGACAGCAAGGACATCCGGCAGGGTGTTCCTTTCCCGGCGGATATTTACGGTAGCCATGGGCAGCTCTTTTCATGGTTCGGGGGGAAAGACCGGGGCAAGGACGGGCTGGACGTAGTATACGATCTGCGGGATGGAATGGACACGCCCCCCATGGTGTACCTGAAAACCCGGAAGAATGAGCCGGAATTGATAGACGGATTTTTCGCTCATGCGGGGGCGGCAGAGGCGGCGATGCGGTTCCGCGAAAAGCGGGCCTTGCTCCCCGCTGGCTGGGACACATGGTACACCGGTGTACATACTGGACGGAAGGGGAAGCCTCTCCGAATCGGCAGTTTCCTCTCGAACGCGCTGAAAGAGCGTTATGCGAAAAATATCGGCCTTTTCGAGGAAACCATTGCCGCCGTCGGCTTTCCCTCGCCGCTGTCCCACGCACTGGGTGACAAGCTGCGGGAGCTTTTCCGTTTTCCCTTTGAGATTGACATACAACTGGATGTCATGGAAGATGGCAGCATAGGCGATACCCTTGGCATCAGCCTTTTGACGGGCAGCAGCGGACGGAATGCTTTGGCGGAGTCCTTTGCAAGCGGTGCAGCGCGGGATGTGATGCTGCTGCTGGAGGAATGGGGCGTTGCCGATGACCGCTGGCAACATATCCCCGCCGCCACCTACCAAGTGGCGGCAACGGTACGTTCCGCCGATGGCGACAAACGCCGCTTTGTTTTGACCAGCCATTTGGCGTTCCTGAAGGTGCGCTTTCGGGGGACAGGGGCTTTGGCACACGATGCCAAGGCATATCTTAATCTGCAGCATAAAGAAGCGTTCCAGTGAGCGACAAATATGATTTGACAGTATCCGGCGGCGGCCGAGGCAATGCTGGCCGCAGGAAACGCGCCGAAGGAAACAGCGTAGCTCTACCGAAGCTCCATGGAAAAAGCGGCGGCAGAAATCAAGGAAACCCTCGACAACCTCAGCCGATACTATTTCGGGAAATTCGTGGCAATCATGCGGGCAGCGCAGAAGAAAAAAACAACGATTGACAGTATGTAGGCGTCACAAGGCGGCATTTTCGCCGCAAGACAAAAATTCTGCCTTTGAAGCATAGCTAAAAATCATCTGATTCAACAAAAAACGGGTTATAACCATTAGGGAAGAAACGGAATGAGAACAGGATACGGCAAACCGCCCAAACTTATTAAATGAGAATTTACTGAACACCGGAGGAACATCATGAAAGCAGATTGCGCGAACTGCTCTACCCACGCCTGTTACACCCGGGGCATCAACTGCACGGGCGTTCCGGAAGAAGAAATCAGACAGGCCTATACGGAAGAAGAACTGAAGATCATGGAAGCCGCGGCATATGTGGAAGGAACTTTCTACAGCAACATCACACGCCTGCAGGAAATCGCGGAATTCGCCAGGCGCATGGGATACAAAAAATTGGGCATGGCGTTCTGCATCGGGCTTAATGACGAAGCCCGGTATATCGCCCGCTATTACGCGAAACAGGGATTTGAATTTTACAGCGTCTGCTGCAAGAACTGCAGCTTTGCCAAAAAGGAATACGGGCTGAAACAGGTGAAGCCGGAACTGGATCACGAAGCCATGTGCAACCCGAAGTTCCAGGCCCGCTTTTTAAAAGAAAAAAGTGTTGAGCTTTTCATCGTCTGCGGACTCTGCGTAGGACACGACGCCATCTTCACCGCCAACTGCGACGGCCCCGTCACCTCGCTGGTTGTAAAAGACCGTTTGCTGGCCCATAACCCTTTGGGCGCCATCTACTCCCGCTACTGGAAACGCAAGCTGGGCATCCTGGATCCGGACGAAGTCTGAAAAGAACAACGCCGGTCCTGCATCTGATATATTTTTAATCGAGTTGTTACACGACTTTAATTGATCTGCCTCACAATTTTAATTGAGTCTCACAACGTTAACCAAGCCGTCTTACAACGCAACCTGCATTGTAGGCGGTTTCATTTATTTTGCGAAAGCTTTCACACTGTTTTCCTGTTTTACCGGAACGGTTACATTGTTTTCCATCCCAGTAAATGAGAAGGTGTTTTTTTACCCTTTCCTTTTATTTGCCCATATAAGGCATTTTATGCAAAATCATTACAATATAGAGTGTTCCTGTATGCCATATATCACGGCCAGCCCATCATGTAAACGCGAACTCGCTGGATGTGATAAATTTGCACAGACAAATGCGGTCAGGAAAAGCACCCTGAGCAAAACCTTTTGCCCCTTCCAGACGGAAATCTTCTTTTTCTATGCCAAACATTTTATAAAAACACAATATCTTGTGCTTTT
>CAJOKZ010000013.1 GCA_905235335.1 uncultured Succiniclasticum sp. | reverse complement strand
TGGTCCACTAGCTCAGCTGGCAGAGCAACTGACTCTTAATCAGTGGGTCCGGGGTTCGAGCCCCCGGTGGATCACCATGTGGGCGCTTAGCTCAGCTGGGAGAGCGTCTGCCTTACAAGCAGAATGTCAGCGGTTCGATCCCGTTAGCGCCCACCATTTTTTTATTCGTGTGGCCCGGTGGTTCAGTTGGTTAGAATGCCGCCCTGTCACGGCGGAGGTCACGAGTTCGAGTCTCGTCCGGGTCGCCATTTGCCTCGGTAGCTCAGTTGGTAGAGCAAGGGACTGAAAATCCCTGTGTCCACAGTTCGATTCTGTGCTGAGGCACCAGTTTAGAATCCATAACCCACGGATCTTATGCCGTGGGTTATTTTGTATCGGAAGGGAAGGGAAATGCCGATTAAATGCGCTTGCGCAATCATGCGGATGGATTGATCGGTACTCTTATAAGGAAAAAATGTTGGTTTTGTCGCCGTGTAAAGAAACTGTTTCATGATATTGAGAGACAGGGGGGGGAGAAATGTTTCCCGGAGGAGAAAGTACCACTACTTCACTGATTTTTATCTGGGGTGTTGTGCTGATTTGCAGCATCCGCGGATGCTACCGTAATTTTCAGACAGGGGACATCGCCTGGGGGACCGGGTTTGGCGTACTGATTCCCGCGTCACTGTATTTCCTGGCAGATCTCTTGGGGATGCTGCCGCCCGGGGCGCCTCATATCTTTATGTAACGGACCTGCTGCAGAAGTACCTGTGCCCGTAAGGTGAACGTGGCTGTAGAGGCGCGGCGGTTTTTCCTTACCTGTAATACATCCAGACAATCGCGTTTTTCGAGCAACGGCTTTCGTTACAAAGTTGCGGAAATACTTGACAAGTGCTGGAAAATACTGTACAATAACAACGGTTAGCGAACGCTAACCGTCTTTTTTAAAGATGAGTTGTTGTTTGCTAACCGTTTCTGATGATTCCTCTTCAACTTTTTTGTTTTGTGGAATCCGGTTGTTAAACGCCGTGCGGATTTACGGTATTTGATAACGATACTGTAAATCCGCATGAAAAGGATTCTGTTTTTTTCCCGCGGCTGGAATGATTTCAGCTGCCTTTTTCTTTTTATGGTACGATTAGTAATGCAAAACGCCGCATTCAAAACAGGTCCAGGGGGACCAGCGTGCGGGTACCTTCCGAGGTACAAACCGCCTCGGCCTTTACCCGGAAGACTTCTTTCAACAGCTCTACGGTGATGACATCTTCCGGTCTGCCGCTTG
Organism: uncultured Succiniclasticum sp.; assembly: GCA_905235335.1. Classification (GTDB taxonomy): domain Bacteria; phylum Bacillota; class Negativicutes; order Acidaminococcales; family Acidaminococcaceae; genus Succiniclasticum. Next base: position 53,112 of record CAJOKZ010000013.1, on the reverse strand, counting down.
TGACCAGGGTTCCGTTTTTCATGACGACTACGTGGTGGGCAAACTGGACGGCCTGGTTCAGGTCATGCAGTACCAATGCCACCGTGAGGCCTAACTCCCGGTTCAGGCTGTCCAGCAGTTTCATGACTTCCAGCTGGTGGCAGATATCCAGATAGGTAGTGGGCTCGTCTAACAACAGGACTTGCGGTTTCTGGGCCAGGGCCATAGCGATCCATGCCCGTTGGCGTTCACCTCCGGAAAGGGTCTGCAGGATCCGGTGCTGGTAAGGGATCAGGTTCGTTTCGTCAAGAGCCCATTCGATACATTCCTGGTCTTCTTTTGTGGCTTTTCCGAAAAAGCTCCGGTAAGGGAAGCGTCCCATGGACACCAGGTCCCGGACTGTCATGTCCGCCGGAGCCTGGGGCGACTGTGTCAGGATGGCCAGTTTCTGGGAAAATTCTTTGTAGCTGTAATCATTGACATTTTTGCCGAGCAGCGTGATATGCCCCTGTGAGACCGGGTTGATACGGCAGATGGCCTTTAATGTAGTGCTTTTTCCGCAGCCGTTGGGACCGATGACCGCAGTGATTTTTCCTTTGGGGATATCAGCGTCCATGTGGTGTACGATGGTTTTTCCAGACAGTGTTATCTGCAGGCCGCGTACTTCAATCATGTTGTTCATCATAGTTCCCTCCTTAACAGGAACAGGAAAAACGGCGCACCGATGAACGCCATGATAATTCCCACCGGTAATTCAACGGGAGCGAAAGCAACCCGTGCGAAGGTATCGCTGAAGGTGACGATAGCAATTCCCAAAAGGGCAGCCCCCGGGATCAGGAAGCGATAGTCGGATCCCAGAATCAGGCGTGCCACATGGGGGATCACCAGTCCCACGAAGCCCAGGAGTCCGGCTACGCTGACGGCACTGGCTGCCAACAGTGCGGCGATGGCGGTCAGCACGATGCGGGTAATTTCAACATTTACGCCCAGTCCTTTGGCCATTTCATCTCCCAACTGCAGGATATTCAGGTAGTGGGAACTGATTACGGCCAGTACAAGGCCTGCTACCGCATAGGGGATGATAATTGTGACATGAGGCCAGCTCCGGGCTGCCAGGCCGCCGACCATCCACATGAGGGCGCCATTGACCCGGTCGCTGTAAAACACCAGAAGACCGGAGATGCCGGCACTGAGAAAAGCGGATACAGCTACGCCTGCCAGAATGATGCGTACAGGCTTGATGCCGTTCTTCCATGCGAGAATATAGATGGCGATGGCTGCCATCATGGCGCCGGCAAAGGCTGCCGGCGTAACCAAGTATTCCAGGGCAGGGAACAGAATCATAATGGCGATTCCTGCAATACCCGCACCGGAAGAGATTCCGATGATATGCGGATCTGCCAGCGGGTTACGCATGACGGCCTGTAAGATGGCGCCTGACAGGGCCAGGTTTAATCCGACCGCAGCTCCGACGATGGTGCGTGGAAGACGTATGTTCCAAATAATTTGGTCCTGAGGGGAGGCCTTGGGATGCAGCAAAATTTCTACGACCTGTGAAACGGAGATATCTGCGGCGCCCAGCGCAATTGATAAAAGGCATCCGGTGGCGGCCAGCAGGGCAAACAGCAATAACATGGCAAGGCGCCAGATGCCGCGGTCAATGCCGAACCGTTCCGCCCGTTCTGCTGCGTCGGGCTTTTTTTCTGCCATTTGCGTTACCTCCAGATTACTTAAAATTTTCCGGGAACACCTTTTTAGCCATCAGTTCCACCGCTTCCGGATAACGAAGTCCGGGGGCCAGCAGGAACAGGTCTTCCGGCAATACGTACACCTGGTTGTTCTTTACCGCAGTTAGTGCGGCATAGGCGGGATTTCCTTTCACATCTGCCTGCAGACGTTTTTCAATCTTATCTTGGGCCCCCATAGAGGTAATGAAAATAATGTCCGGATTTTTTTCAACCAGGGCTTCCATACTGTAAGGTGTCTTTTCCGGCTTGCCCTGTATGGCTGCGGAGCCGGCCGCTACATTAGCAAAGCCCAGCATTTTTGCGACACTGCCTGCTATGCTGTTTTCCAGTTCTACTGTTACCGTGGAAGGGGTGGCATGCAGGATCACGATTCTCTTTTGACGGTCTTTAGGCAGGCGGTCCAGGATAGAAGCAATTTTGTCATCCATCTCCCTGTTTTTCTTATCCGCCGCTTCTTTTTTTCCGTATACCAGACCGACGGTGTTTAAGGCTGCCTTGATTTCATCGTACGTTTTGGGTTGCAGCACGATGGTACTGATATGGTTGGTCTCCAGTATTTTGTTAAATTTATGGTACAACTGGTCGTTGATGAACACCAGGTCGGGATTCAGGCTGATCACTTTTTCCATGTTGATGTTGAATACGTGTCCGACTTCCGGCACGTTCTTCATGGAGGCGGGTATATCCAGGTTGTTTGCTGTAGGGCGACCGACGACAGTACCGCCTACCGCGTTTATGTAATTCAGAATAGAGGGCACCATGACCACGACACGTTCCGGTCTTTTGGCGAGGACTACGTTGCGGTTCTGTGCATCTGTAATCTGTGCATATCCGGTGGCCGGTGCTGTTTTCGTGCCTGCATTCGTCGCTGCGTTGTCCGGTTTGCAGCCGGTGAAAACGAGGGTAAACAGGCAGGCCAGAAAGAAACAGAGGAATCGTTTTTTCATTGTGTAAACACTTCCTTATTACTGTCTTAATTTTATAAAAGCCTGGCCGTCAATGATGAACACGATGATGAGATATAACAACAGGACGGCTACAGACCAAAGAGAGATTTCGCTGCTGCTGCCGATACCACGCAACAGGGTGCTGGTGTGGGTGAGGGGCAGGCATTCGATAAAAAACCGCAGCGCGTCAGGCAGCGCCCGGGTAGAAAAAAAGGTGCCACATAAAAAGGACATGGGTAAAAGGACATAGGTGTTGACTTGCCCCATCTGTTCGTAGGTGCTGAGGAACATGCAGGCTGCAAAGCTGATTTCTGCAAAGATAGCACAGTTAAGTATCAGAACCAGTAAGAACAGGGGTGTGATGGAAAAATGCGCGCCGAAAGCAAAGGCGAGGACGATGATGACGGCAGAGGAGATCATCCCCCGCAACACAGCGGCCAGCACCTTGCCGATTACAAACGAGTAAGGACGGATGGGCGCGATGATGTATTCTTCGATGCTTTTGTGGTAGACGCGTTCTGCGTGAACCGGTGTAATGCTGTTGAAGCTGATGTTCATGGAATTTAAAGCCAAAATACCGGGTATCAGGAAGTCGATGTATGATGAGCCGTCCCCGGTCTGGATGCTCCGTCCCAGTCCCCAGCCAAAAGCTACAAGGTATAGAAGTGGCGCTACCATGCGGGAAAGAAGAAAAGCGGTCATGCGGTGCCGCAGCACCACCCAGTCCCGCCAGAAAACAGTCCAGATATCTGTCAGCATCAGAGCCCCTCCTTCCGTCCGGTCAGTTCGATGAATACATCTTCCAAGTTTGCTTTCCGGATGGACGCGGCTGTTTCGACTGTGCCTATAAAGCGCCGGGCCTCCTCATGCCCTTCGAAAAGACGGAATTCCCGCCGGGCTTCCTTGCGCCACTCTACCACGTACCTGCCCAGTTTTGCGATAAAATTCTGCGGTGTATCCACTCCGATAAGCTGTCCTTTGTTCATGATGGCGACACGGTCGCAGAGCTCTTCAGCTTCTTCAATGTAATGGGTTGTGATAAGGATGGTAGCGCCTTCGTTTGCAAGCCGCCGGATCAGCTCCCATATGCGCCGGCGTACTTGGGGATCCAGCGCCACGGTCGGCTCGTCCAGGAACAGGATCTTTGGTCTGTGGATCAGGGCCCGGGCAATCAGCAGTCTCCGTTTCATTCCGCCGGAAAGCTGGCGAACCCCTTCGTTGATTACATTTTGCAGCTCCGTGTATTCCAGCAGTTCCCGGATGCGCGATTCTCGCTCTTCGCGGCCCATGTGGTACAGCCTTGCGTGGAGTTCCAGGTTCTCGCCTACAGTCAGGTCCTGGTCAAAATTCAGGTTCTGGGGAACCACACCGATCATTTGCCTGATGGCGATGGCTTCCTCCGCGTCATTGATCCGTTTTCCATCGTAAAGGATTTCGCCGCCCGAGGGGCGGGTCAGCATGGTCAACATGCGGATGGTCGTCGTTTTTCCGGCTCCGTTGGGCCCCAGCAGACCAAAAATTTCACCGCTCCTGATCGTAAGGGACAGGTTTTCCACGGCAACTTTTTCTGTTTTTTTATTTTTTGTGTCTTTGTGGGGAAATGTTTTCCGGAGGTTTTTGATTTCGATCATCTCGCTGATCCTTTCGCATTGTAAAAAAAGGACGCCCGAAAGCGTCCTTTTGTAATGCCGAATCGTTGGCCCGTCAGTGGTTCATGCCGCCGGTTTTTCCTTCCGCAGCATTTTCCAGGGCATTCCAGCTTTCCAGCGCGCGGTCTACATATAATTTGCGGACCGCTTCGTTTTCGCCTAAGCCATGAATGTACGGGGTCACCTTGATACCCTCTTTTTGCAGGATGACTTTATGGGAATCTTCCTCGTCGCCTGCCATGTCATTGTTGGCATGGTCCCCGGCAACCATCATCATGGGCATCAGGGTCACGTTCTTAACTTTGTCTGCTTTCAGTTTGGGGATTATATCTTCCAGGGAAGGCCAGCCTTCAACGCTATAAATATGGATATTGCCTTTTTCCAGTCCGTTGAAACGGTCCTGTACTACGGAATAATACGCATTGGCCGGATGGGGAGTGCCGTGGGCCATAACCAGAACGGCATCCTGTTTACCGAGTTTCGGGAACTGAGTAGCCAGTGCTTCTGCGGTAGCCTTTACATCATCCCGCTGGTCTTCCTGTCCCTGCCAGTACATCAGGGGCAGTCCCATGGTCATTTTCTTGAACTGGTCGCGATACAGGCGATAAATGGCTGTATCATAATCATATTCCATGCCGGGAATTACGTCAAGGGTGGCCAGGGCTACCCTTGTATATCCTTCCGCTTTTAACTGTTCCAAAGCTTTTTCCGGGGTAGGGATGTCCAGGCCTTCTTTGGCTTTTACGCGGTCAACGATAATGTGAGAGGTATAAGCAGTAACGACCTTAACATTCGGGAGCGCTTTTTGGATTGCCGCGATGGTTGGGTTGATGGTTTTTTCACGGGAATCTTTATAGGTGGTACCGAAGCACATAACTACCATGGCATCCTTGTCAGGAAGGTTCTGCAGCGCTTCGTTGTTGAAGACCCGGACGCCGATTTCAGCTGCCTGTTTCAGGGCAGGGGTCGGGGCTTTTACTTCTTCACTCAGGGTGTAGGCAGCGTATCCGGGGATCGCAAATGCCATGCATGCGACGGACAGGGCCAGAGATGTCATAATTTTGCCGGCTTTTTTCATGATAAATTACCTCTTTCATTTATATATTGGCGGCAGGCTGAAGAACTGCAGCCAGGCGTTCTGCAGGTTTTAGCCATCAGCCATTAAAATTATAAACCCTAGCAGCTGAAAAATCAATACAAATAGTAAATATTGTTAATAAAATTAATTATCTTAATAAAACGAAATCGCAGCTATTAGCTGCGATTTCTGACAGTACTGTTCTTTGTATTCTTTCTATGCTTTCTATGCGATTATCCATAACCGTGTCAGCCTTTTTTATTTTCTGCCACTATCTTTTTAATACCGGCGAAGGTAATGGGACTGATGATATGTTCGATGCGGCAGGCATCTTTTTCTGCGATGTCGAGGGGCACATTCAAGATGTCGGTCAGAAAGACAGTCAGCGTCTTATGCCTGTCCAGTACGGAGGCGGCTTTCTTTAACCCGTTTTCCGTCAATACGATCCGCCCGTCCGGATTCATGATAATGTAACCGGTCTTTTTCAGGATGCTCATCGCCCGGGACACGCTGGGCTTGGAGAAATTCATTTCCGCAGCAATGTCGATGGAGCGCACGTTACCATTACGCTGTTGCAGTATCAGGATGGTTTCCAGGTAATTTTCACCAGATTCCAAAAGTGCCATGATAATTTCCGTCCTTTTTTGAGAAGCATGATTGATTTGTTTCCATGGGGATACATGGAAGCAGGAACTGCTGTTGCCAAATGCTGCGCCTTATGCAAGGCCCGGGAACATAAACAGCAGCGCATCGCCATACGATGCGGACTTTTTATTTTTTATTTTAACATCATAATATTCATGATGCAAGCAATAATAGTTGGCGTGAAATGGATACTCTCCTGATGGACCAGATTAAAACTGTGGTATGGTTTCGGATGAAAGACAGCAGGAAGGGTGTTATAATAATAAAAAGATCAGTTGCATTGCCGCGGTCCGGCCAGGACTGCCGGCAAAGAAAATGACGGAGGCGTTGTATGCTGGCGTTTATCAAAGAAAAACAAACGCTTTGGGATTATTTAAAAACCGCAGGGAAGCCGGTGGTTCTGTACGGTACTGGCGATGGGGCTGACAAAGTCATTGACCGCCTTGCGGAAGAAAATATTGCGGTTGCCGGTATATTTGCCAGTGATGAATTTGTGCGGGGACAGCGGTTCCGCGGATTTGCCGTGCGAAAATTCAGCGAATTGCTTAGGGCCCGGGAGCCCCTGATCGTCCTGATAGCGTTTGCCAGTGAACGGGAAGACGTGATGGACCGGTTTTACGAGCTGGCCCGGATCCACGAAACCTATGCTCCCCATGTTCCGGTCTTTGCCGATGATGAAGCGGTGACACCGGCCTGGCTGGATACTTATGAGGCAGAACTGCAGCAGGTCTATGAGGGTCTGGCAGATGAAACTTCGCGGAATGTGTTTGCAGACATACTAAATTACCGGATCAGTGGAAAACTCTCGTATTTATGGCATTGTGTCACGGACCGGGGGGCGGACATTCGTGAACTTTTTCCCTTCGGTTCCGGGGAACTTTATGTAGATTTGGGCGCTTATGATGGTGATACTGTTCAGGAGTTTTTGGATCTGTCGCAGCGCCGGTATAAAAAAATTTATGCGGTGGAACCGGATTCCAAAAATTTTAAAAAACTGACAACATTCGTCGAAGAAAATAAAATCGAAAATATCTGCTGCCTGCAGGCTGGTGTGTGGAATAGTGCCGGCGAGCTGGAACTGACGGGGAACGGAGGTCGGCAGTCCACGTTCTGGAAAGCCGGCCAGAAATCCCGCCTGCAGCGGCACAAAAAAGTTAAAACACAAATCGCTGGGGTTGTTTCGGTAGACCGGCTTCTGGGGGATGAGCATGCGGATTATATGAAATTTGATGTGGAGGGTGTGGAAAAAGAAGCGCTGGAAGGCGCTAAAGGTCATCTGACAGCAGATGGGAAGGGGATCCTGCCGAAGCTGCTGGTAGCAGCGTACCATCATGATAAAGATATATTTGTCCTGCCACTTTTTTTATGGAAGTTGCAGCCGAAATACAGGTTATACCTGCGAAAACACCCTTATGTGCCGGATTGGGAGATCAACATTTTTGCAAAATGACAAGAAACGGTTGGTTCAATGAGCTTAAATGTAGCCTTGCGTACGTTTATGAAAAAATTTTGCGTTGTATAGAAAAAACTGAAATGATATAATTTAAGTAGAAAAAATTTCCATATTATTGATTATTGGTTTCGCAGAGAAAAAAGACCGTAATGTAATGATCTGAGGACTTGAGGGGGTCGGGGCGCATGGCAGGCAAAAAATGGAAGGCTGTGGCGGTATTGCCGGGGATGGTATTGCTGCTTGCTGTTTTGGGCTGTGGAGGGGAACAGAAAACCCCGGTCAAAAAAGAAGAGGCGAAGCAGATATCGGGGGATGTTCTGATTTATACTTCCATGAACCCGGACAATATAGAAACAATAAGCAAGCCGCGCATTGCTGAAAGGTTTTCGGGGCTAAACGTGCGGTGGTTTGCAGCCCCGGAGGAAAAGATCAAAGGGCAGCTTGGCGATGAGATCCAATCAAAAAGAATCAACGCTGATATCGTGATGGCGGCCGATCCGTCTTATTACGTGAAGCTAAAAAAAGACAATCTTTTGCTGGACTATGTTTCCCCCGAATACAAGAAAATTTTGACGGATAAGGATGAAAAGGGCGCATGGGCTTCTGTACGTGTCAGCACAATGATCATCGCTTATAACAAGGATAAATTGAAAGAAGCGGAGGCACCCCAAAGCTGGCTGGATCTGACCGGTAAGAAGTGGAAAGGGAAGATTGCAATGCCGGACCCGATGACTTCCGGCACGGCGCTGGTGGCCGCAGGTGCGCTGGCTGATAAATACGGCTGGGAATTTTTTGACAAGCTGAAGGATAATGAAATTCGTGTAGAAGACATCTCAGTTATCCCGGACAAACTGCTGAAGGGGGACTATGTGGCGGCCATATTGCTTGAGGAGCAGGTCCTCAGTCGGGTGGCTGAGAAAAAAGCGCCGCTGAAGGCGGTGTATCCTTCAGACGGCATCATCTGCATACCGTCGCCGATAGCGATATTCAAATCGACGAAAAATCCGGAAGGTGCCAAGTCGCTTGTCGACTGGTGGCTTTCCCGGGATGGGCAGGAAACAGTATTGAAAGAGTGGATGCATTCCGTCCGGGACGACATGAGGGCGCCGGCGGGGGCCCCGGAATTAAAGACACTGCTTCCGAATGCCCTAAAGATGGATTGGGTAAAGCTGGCTGAACAGGAAGGCCTGATCAAAGAAGCGTTCCGCAGCCATGTGATCGAAGGAAGGAAGAAAGTGCCGTTTATTCCAAAGCAGGAAAAAACGTAGATTCCCTAAACCGCAAGCAAGGGATTCCGTTTAAATTGCGGTCTCCGGGATCGAACCGGATGCCCTGGTTTAATGTGATTGTGAACAGCATTTTGTACTCGTTGACATTCGGGGATTTGATTTGGTGATGTAAAGTTATCGAAACGATGCAGTGTAAATATATTATTTATTTAAAGAAAGAAGGGTGTCAGTATGAACAAAAAAATGATGGGTGCTGTTGCGATGATGGCGATGGCCGCAGTCATGGCCGCGGGATGCGGTGGCGGGGATAAGAAGGCGGCCGGGACGGCCGGTGATGCCAAAAAGGGACCGTCCGGGGAAGTGACGGTGTACACCTCAATGTATCCTGATATCATCGACAAATACAGCAAACCGAGTGTCGCGAAAGCTTTGCCGAATGTCAAGGTGAACTGGTTCCAGGGTGGGACGGAAAAAATCAAAACTAAGATTGCCGGCGAGGTGAAGGCGAACAAAATCGGGGCAGACGTGCTGATGGTTGCCGATCCCTCGTATTATCTTACCCTGAAAAAACAGGGTCTGTTGCTGAATCATAAATCCAAAGAACTGGAGAAGGTGATCCTGGAAAGCGATAAGGATTACGCCTGGCTTCCGGTACGGACCCTCAACATGATCATCGCTTATAATAAGGATAAACTTGCCAAAGAAGATATTCCAACCAGCTGGGCTGACCTGACCCTGCCGAAATATAAAGGGAAGATTGCAATGCCGAATCCGATGCTTTCCGGCACGGCCTATGTTATGGTAGGAGCCATGGCGGATGACTCCCGGTTTGGCTGGGACTACTTTAAGAAGCTGAAAGCCAACGGGTTGCGCGTGGAGGAGGGAAACTCTGCCATCCAGAATAAATTACTGACTGGGGAATATATGGCGGCTGTAATTTTAGAAGAAAATATCCTGAAACTGCAGGAGACCAAAAAGGAACCGCTGGCGGTCTGCTATCCGAAAGAAGGCTGCATCCTTATTAATTCGCCGATCGGTATCCTCAAGACTACCAAAAATCCGGAAGCGGCCAAAGCAATGGTTGACTGGTGGCTGACACCGGAGGGACAGAAGGCGATTACTGCCGGCTGGATGCACTCGGTCCGCAGCGATGTGGAGCCGCCTCATGGATCCAATATGAAACTGGCTGATCTGAACAAGATTGCACTTAAGGTCAACTGGGAAAAACTTGCGACGGATGAAGCCCAGATCAAAGAAAAATTCCGTACGATCGTTATGGAATAAGGGATATACGTTACGGGAAGTATGATTGCATCCCCAAACAGGATGAAATATGTTACGCATAGATCAGATACAGCGTCCCGGTTTCGCTGTCGGACAGTTACACTGGATTAAAGTGAGCGGATAACGTATGCAAATCCTGTCATCGTTATGTCATTCATGTACAACTTGGTATTGCTTACTGAAGCTGTCATTTCGGCAGCTTCAGTAAGTTTCTGTATAGTCCGTTTTTTTACAGGACGGGCAGGCTCCTTGCGGGACCTGTTCCGTAACCGATTTAACAAAGAGTGAATTCGTATACCGCATCGGTTGACCTGTGCGGATTTTTCCTGACTGAATGTAAGGGAGTGCGCCTGCAGGTTGTGCCCCGGGCCGGTGATCCCTATGTTTTCCTGTGACAGATTTCCACCGGCTGTGCCGGGAAAGGAACAGAAGTGAAAAAAGCATTGCCGCGTTTTGACAGCAAATTTATTGTCGTTGCAGTTTCCGTGCTGTTGTTATTGTATTTTATCGTCTTTCCGTTGCTGGTGTTGATTTATGACAGCCTCTTCGTGGAAGGCGTTTTTGATATCAGCAACTACAAAGAAGTATATGGTAAAAAGGTGAACTGGCAGGCACTGACCAATACGGTACAGCTTTCGCTGGTCGTGATGATAGCCAGCATTGCCATCACTGTTCCTATGGCCTGGCTGGTGGGCAGGACGGATTTGCCGGGCAGAAAAGTGTTTCGCACGATCCTGGTTGCCAGTTATATGATTCCCCCATATGTGGGTGCCATTGCCTGGATCCAGCTCCTGAATCCGAGCGTGGGTTATCTGAATGATTTTTTGAAATTTATCTTCGGGCTGCAGAAAGCGCCCTTTGACATATACACCATGGGTGGCGTGGCCTGGGTTCTGACACTGTTCTATTCTCCTTTTGCCTTCATCACTATTTCCCGGGCAATGGAAAAGATGGATCCCACGTTGGAGGAGGCATCCCGCATTTCCGGGTCATCCCCGCTGAAGACGCTGTGGGACGTGACCCTGCCCCTGATGATGCCATCCATCGTTGCGGGAGGACTGTTGGTGTTTATTGCAGCGGCATCCTGTTTCGGTATCCCCGCTATTGTTGGGATGCCGGGCAATATCGAAGTGATGACGACACGCATTGTGACCTTCGTCTATATGGGCGATGCAAAAGGGATCCGGGATGCTACGGCCCTTTCGGTATCCATGATGATTGTTGCCAATGGTTTGTTGTTTTTTATGAGTTGGATGTTAAGCCATAAAGACTATACCACCATCAGCGGTAAAAGTACCCGTCCCAATACGGTGGAGCTTGGCAAATGGAAATGGCCTGCCTTTGCCTTGGTGGCAGGATATGCCTTTGTGGCGGTGGTACTGCCACTGGCTTCCGTTGTGGTGACATCCTTCCTTGTAAGTATGTCCAAAGGGCTTTCCCTTGATAACCTTGGTATTGATGCATGGATCCCGGTCATCACCAGTTCGCAGTATATGGAATGCATCTGGCGGTCGATCGGTTATGGTATCATCGCAGCCTGTATTGGGACGGTCCTTTCGCTGTTTGTGGCATATCTTTCCGTCAAAACAAACATCGCGGGCCGGAGCCTCCCGGACTTGCTGGTGGTTTTAGGTGGCGCGACGCCTTCCATCGTCATTGCGCTGGCCCTGATTATTACTTTTTCCGGAAACTTCGGCTTGAATTTATATTCCACCATGTGGATACTGATTGTTTCTTACCTGGTCAAATATATGACCATGAGTGTGCGCACGATTGCGGCTTCCCTGAGCCAGGTACACATCAGTCTGGAAGAAGCGGCGCTGAACTCCGGCGCCAGTTGGATCCGCACTTGCTGGGATATCATTATCCCGCTTGTTTCGCCGTCCATTGTTGCGGGCTGGTTCTTGATTTTTATGCCCAGTTTTTATGAGCTGACCATGTCCAACCTGTTATACGGCTCGGATACAAAATCGCTGGGTGTACTGTTGTATGAACTGCAGACCTATGCGGATACGCAGAACGCATCGGTGCTTTCCGTGATCATACTGCTGATCGTCCTGATTGGCAATGTGGTTTTGAATAAGGTGACAAAGGGAAAGGTAAGTATTTAGTGGACAAGGCATGCGTTATGCCGTGAATACAGGTAAGAGAAAACGGAGGTTTGATCGGCGTGGCAGATTTAAAGCTTTGCCATATATATAAAAAATTTGGCAATGTAATGGCGGTAAGTGATTTCAATATTGATGTCGCAGACGGGGAGTTTATTTCGTTCCTGGGACCTTCCGGCTGCGGTAAGACGACCATTCTGCGCATGATTGCCGGTTTTGAGAAACCGACAGAGGGGACGGTTACTATTGGGGGAACGGAAGTATACAACGGCTCGAAGGGAGTTTTCCTGGCGCCGGAAAAACGCAGTATTGGCATGGTGTTCCAAAGTTACGCGGTATGGCCGCATATGAATGTTGCAGATAACGTAGGGTATCCGCTGAAGGTACGGGGAATCCCGAAGGACGAGAGACTGCAACGCGTCATGCGGATGCTTGAACTGGTTCATATGAGGGAGTATGCGGACCGATTCCCGAACCAACTGTCCGGCGGGCAGCAGCAAAGGGTGGCGCTGGCTCGTGCACTGGTGACACAGACCGGGCTGTTGTTGTTGGATGAGCCGTTGTCAAACCTTGATGCCAAGTTACGGGAAAGTATGCGGTTTGAAATCTCGGCCATCCAGAAGGAACTGGGCATCACCGTCATCTATGTGACCCATGACCAAAGTGAGGCGATGACAATGTCGGACCGGATTGTGGTCATGAGTATGGGCAAGATGCAGCAAATCGGAAGGCCGTACGATGTATATACAAACCCGGCCAACCAGATGGTTGCGGATTTTATCGGACTGGTTAACTTTATTCCGGCGACGGCGAAGGGAGACCGGATTTTCATGCAAGGACAGGAGAGCCTGTCCTTCCCGAATCCGAAACAGTTATCAGGAGAGGCCGTGCTTGCGGTGCGTCCGGAAAATATCAGCATCGCCAGGACGGGCGGGATGATTAAAGGTATCGTGAACCACTGCTTTTATATGGGGGACAGTGTGGACTACCGTATAAAGGTGAAGGAGCAGATTATTCGCGTCATCTGGAAAGGGGCGGCATATGGAATATTCCGCGATGGGGAGACTGTGTATCTTGACTTTGATAATGTGATGTCTTTTGCAAAAGAAGGGTAATTCAGAATTGCAGACCGGCAGGATGGCAGCATTGCTTTTGCCGTCTTGCGGGTGCGTCCGGGATACGGAAGAATTGGCCGGGTGGCGGCAAAAAAATGTCGCTGCCCGGTTTTTATGTTATAATGGCTGTTAAGGAAATAGTAAAATATTATGTGGCACTGCCTGACTGTTTTTTGATATGGGGAAAAGGTATGGGGAAGATATTCAGATGGGTTTGTCTGTTACTGTTGTTGCTATGCGTGAGCGGTTGTGGTATGCAGAAACAGGAGCAGCCGGCAGGGGGAATGATCCGTGTATGCAGCAGCATGAACCGGGCGGTCTCCGAGGCGCTGATCAACGATTTTGCGGATAAGTACGGGATTGTGGTGGAATTCGACCCGTTGGTGGCGACATCACTGCAGCAGCGGCTTGAGCTGCTGAATAAGAGCAAGGTCGATGTCTGGATGGGCGGTTCCGCGGAAGAATATTATATGGCAGGTGATCGGGATATGCTGGTTCCGTTTCTGCCAAAGAGCGCAGCCAATATACCGCCGAAGTATATGGACAGGGACGGAAGATGGGTTCCGCTGACAGTGGATTATATTGCGTTTCTGAGCAACCGGAGAAACATGCATCGGTTAGGGGTCGAGCCACCTGAAACCTGGGATGCGCTTTTGCAGCCGGTTCTGCATAATGAGGTAGCCATGGCCGACCCGGCGACAGGAGGAGCCTCCTATGGCATGATTACTTCCTTATGGCAGTTGCGGGGCATGGAACAAGCACTGAAATTTGCGGGAGAGATACGGACCCAGCAGATACAGTATCTTCCGACGGAGGCGAAGGCAGGATATGAGGTGTATCTGGGAAGGAAATCCATAGCGGTCATGTCGCTGCGACACGCGCTTGCGCTGGAAAAAGAGCATGATTTTCTGTATGTGGCTCCGGTGCAGGACGGAAATAAAAACATGATTACAGCGGTGGCCATACTGAAAAGGGGAGAGAATCCAAACGCCGCCCAGCGGTTTATAGAATATCTATTTTCCAAAGATGCGCTACGTATTATGCGTGAACGCGGTATGTACCCTCTTCTTGACGAGATGGCAATGAAGAACATGGCGGATACCCCCGGTCTGATTCCCAGTGATGACCTGCTTTGGATGGCAGGGCAGAAGCAAGAACTGATAAAAGCCTGGGTGAATGCGAAATAAACGGAAGATTTCAGGTGCGCTGGAAATTTATGCCATGGATTTTGTTGTAAAAAAAGAGATTACAACAAACGGGTTGTGCTGAAAAAATGCGGTTTTAGGTGTTGATGACATGACAAAATTTATTCCAACATCATGAAGTCTTAAAATACTTTAACTTGGAAACTGAAAGTTTTGCCGGAAAGGCTGCAGAATGGACAGGGAAACGTTGTGTCGATTAAAAAAAATTAAATGCTTTCTGTTCGATATGGATGGGACGATAAACCTGGGGGCGGAGCTGATTCCGGGGCTGGAAGGCTTTTTTGATAAACTGAAGGAAGCCGGGCGGTCTTACTATCTGGTTACGAATAATTCATCCAAAGACCATGCTTACTATGCCGAAAAAATGAATGGCATGGGGGTGAAGGTGACGGTGGATGAGGTGTTGATCTCTTCTGATGCATTAGTGAATTTACTGAATCATACGAAACCAGGGGCGAGGCTGTTTGTCTTGGGAACACCTGCGCTACAGTCGGTTTTGCGGATTGGCGGGTTCACGCTGACGACCCGGCTTGATGAGGAAACGGATTATGTGGTGGTGGGCTTTGACCAGACACTTACCTATAACAATCTTGCTATCGCCTGCAGGCTTATTGACAGGGGAGTGCCTTATATCGCAACCCATCCGGATGTGCGATGCCCCATCGAGGGCGGGGAATATATCCCCGATACGGGAGCATTCCTGTCTTGTATCAGGACGGCGACGGGAAAGGAACCATACTGTATTACGGGCAAACCCTATGGATATATGGTGGATACGGTGATGGAACGGACCGGTCTGCAAAAAGACGAGATTGCCATGGTGGGAGACCGGCTGATGACGGATATACGGTTTGGTACGGACAATGGTATTTTTTCTATCCTGGTCCTGACTGGGGAAGCGACGGTAAAAGATGTGGAAAGCGGACCGGTTAAGCCGGATATGATCCTTCGTCATGCGAAAGAGCTCCTGAGCTATTTATAAAAAACCAGAAAAAGTTTACGGTATGTGCCTTATTAGAACCTTCAGGTCTTGGCATTGGCTGATGAAATGGGTAATGAAAATTAAAGCAGGATGTGGTTTTCCAATTGAAACCACATCCTGCTTTTCCACATTATCTGATATTTTGCAATTTGATTTTCCATTTAGCTGTCAGACCGATCTTGCCGCAATGATTACAGAATAAAACAGAACGGAGTCTCTGCGGTGATCAGTGAAAGCAGGGGAATGTCTTCCTTTCGTACCTGCGCAATTACATTACTGCGCGGATCCATTGGCTGAGGAATAGACAGAATCTGCAATTCTCCCTTATAACGGGCGTAGTCGTCATTGTCGATCAATACTGTACCCGCAGGAAGCAGGGACGATTTCTTTCCGTTTGCAAGAAACTGTGGTCCTGCGAACACGGCAGCATATTCTTTTGGCGCTTCTGTTATGATTTTGTTTTCGTTTCGTTCCGGCGGGATGGAGAGATGCTTTACCATGTCCCTGCTTTCGCTGGCACGGATGACGTCCGCTGCCGGGTCAGGTCGATTGGTAAACGACCGTGACAGCAGATCTTTTGCAATGGAAGCAGGGGACAGGACATGGATATGCAGGGGGATGGGCTTGTTGGTTTCTTGTGTCTTTTTTGGAGGCAGTGCTTTGCGGGAATACCGGGCGTCTGCCTTGGCAAGGGTTTCAGGATCAGCAAGAGCCATCAGCTCTGAAAGGGAAGGGTGGCTGTCTCCGATGATCAGGCTGTCACAGCCGATGGCGGTGAGAATAGGTGCGGTATCACAAGGCGCTGTGTCGCGCAGGCTTTCCATGGAAGGAAGCCCTGCGTAAAGAGGGCCTCTTCTTCCCGTCCTGCTGGCTGCAAATGCACCTGTACTTATATCATGGCGGTGCAACAAAGCGTTTTGCCGCTGGATAGTTTCTGAACTGAGACCGGTATGGGGGCGGGGATAAAAATTATGCTGGCCGTCTATCCGGGAAAAGTCTGCGCCCGATTTTAACAGTGCATGTAACTGGACAGAACGCGCAGTAGAAGCATTCAGTTGGACATTCATCTCTCTGCTGAATGCCGCAACGGTTTCCGGCTCCTGACCGAAATCGAAACGGGCGGTGGTGATGTGAAGTTTTTTCAGATGATCCGGTGTTAATTCAGGGATACCGAGAAATTCCCGGGTTTTAGGTGAAACATCGGCAATGATTTCCATGCCCAGGTCTTCCGCGCAGGCAAAAAGGTAAAGGGCATCACTTCGCAAAGTGGATGGATCGCTTTCTGGTATATGCAGGGATGTAAATACCCGTTTGTATCCAAGCTTTTCAGAAGCTGCAAGCCGTTTTCTTTGTCGGTATCAAGCCCAGGATAGATGGAAATGCCTAATTTCATGATAATGTCCCTCCTGCAAGAATGGTTATACAACTGTTACACCGTAAAATCGGGTTGGGCATTTGACCCTGTAGAGGTATTCCTGAAATGTATTGGCAGTTTATCAAAAGAGTCGGGATGTTTCACGTGAAACATCCGCATTAGAGAACTGGGTTTGTTTGCGTTTTCAGTTGATAGTTTCTTCTGGCGGATCATCAAAACCAATCAGCCACGTGGCGGCAAAACCGGTTACATATGCTATCGCAACACCGCATAAATATAATACTGCATCGTTGGTTGCGGCTGCCAGCGGAAGACCGGAAATGCCCAGCGCATAGGAGCCGATACCGTAATACGCTTGCCATGCCCCGCCGAACGCGCCACCGATGCAGGCGCAGATGAAGGGACGGCCGAGGGGAAGTGTCACGCCATAGATCAGCGGTTCACCGATTCCCATGATGCCTACTGGAAGGGAACTGAGAATGGTGCGTTTCAGTTCACGGTTTTTACTTTTCAGATATACGGCAAAGGACGCGCCTACCTGTCCGCACCCGGCCATAGACGCAATGGGAAGCAAAATGGTCATTCCCAAGGTCGCCAGCATATCCGCATGGATTGGCGTCAGACCATGATGGATCCCTGCCATTACGACTGGCAGGAAGATACCGCCGATGACAAAGCCGGTGACAGCGCCGCCCTTAAGGATGGAATGTACTGTATAGTAGCCAAGGAAATCGGAAAGGTATCCGCCTATGGGTTGGATAATAAAAATACTGGCAAGGGAAACGAGGATAATGGTGGCCAGCGGTGTAAGGAACAGACTCAGCGATTCGGGGATGCGCCGACGCAGCCGTGTTTCGATCCATGCCGTTACGGCGCCGGCCAAAAGCGATGCGAAGATGCCCCCACGTCCGGGTACAAGAGGAGATCCGAACAGGGTGATGTCTGCCAGACCCGGGGCAGTCAGCAATGCTGCCATGGCACCTCCCAGAGCCGGTGTTCCGCCGAATTCGCGGCAGGAATACAGACCGACAAAGGCGTTCAGGACGGTAAAGATAGAACCACCCGCCAGTATCAGGTACTGGAGTAGAGAACTGTCCGCCAATTCCGGGCTGACCTTCATCACCAGGCTGATGACACCGGTAAGCAGCCCGCAGCCGATAAAAGCAGGAATCAATGGGATAAAGATATGTCCGATGCGCTGCAGCAGACGCTTGAATGCAGACTGGCTGTTCCTTTTTTTGATTGCCGCATGCAGCTTTCTTCCGTCGCCAAATGGTTTCCGCTCAGTTGCCGGCTCTTTCTTTGGACTGGCTGCTTCCGCAGGATTGCCTTTTGCCGGTGGATTGGAGGCTTCTGCATTTTTTACTGGCAACGGGGGCTCCAGAGAGCCGGTCTTTTCCCGGTCAGGAATTTCCGGGGCGGAACCTTTCTGTGAATCCTGTTTTATCAGCTGTCTGTTTTTTTCAGAGGAAATAATCTGCCTGCATTCATCCGCTATGGCCTGTGCCTTGCCGGGGCCGAAGACGATTTGGATTTCATTATCGTTAAAGATGACACCTTTTGCCCCGCTTATTTTTTTCAGCATTTCCCTGCTCGCAGTAATTTCTGTTACTTGCAGGCGGAGTCGAGTCATACAGTTGCCGGCTTCCGTAATATTTTTTATGCCTACCGTATCTATGACGGCCTGGGCGATTTGTCGGTTATCCATGGGATGATACCTCTTTTAACGCCCGTTTCAGGCTGCCGTTATGTTTTTTTAGATCCTCGAGTGCTGCCGGATAATCCATTCCTGTGAGGTGCATCAGGATTGCCGGTTTTACCGCTCCGTGAGACTGTTCCAGCAATTTCTCTGCTGTTTCGCTGTCGCAGCCGGTGACATCTGTTAATATGCGCCTTGCCCGGGCCTTCAATTTTTGATTGGTGCATTGCAGATCGACCATCAGGTTGCCATACACCTTCCCCATAAGGATCATGCTTCCGGTGGACAGCATATTTAGGATCAGCTTTTGCGCTGTACCTGCTTTCATGCGGGTGGAACCTGTAATGGCTTCCGGACCGGTAACGGCGGTCAGGGACAATCTGGAAAACTTTTCCGCCTCCGGATTTTCAGTACAGGTGACGGCTATCGTGTAAGCACCTGTCGACTGTGCATACTCCAGGGCGCCCAGCACATAAGGGGTCCGGCCGGAGGCGGTCAGGCCGACTACCACATCCAGATTGGTCAGACGGGCCTTTTTCAAATCTTCCGCTCCTGCGTCCGCGGAGTCTTCCGCTCCTTCCTGGGCTTTGAAGATAGCGGGCGTACCGCCGGCAATGATGGCTTGCACCTGGGACGGATCCGTATTATAGGTAGGTGGGCACTCTGATGCATCCAGGATTCCCAGGCGGCCCGAAGTGCCGGAGCCGATGTAAAATAAACGTCCGCCGTGGGACAAATGTCCGGCGATGACAGTGATGGCCCGTGCGATTTCAGGCAGGATCTTCTTTATGGTTTTAGGTACTGTCTGGTCTTCGGCATTGATCAGTTTCACGACCTCCAGGGGCGTGGCTTCATCAATCGTCATTGTCCGCGGGTTTTGTTGTTCTGTTGTCAGTTTCGTTAAATCTATCATAGTGATACCCTCTTCTTTGTTTCCTTCATTATATCGCAATTGAGAATGTGTGGCAAAAATTTCAATTTTACGTTGACCGCAACGCATCTTTATTATATGATATTATTGCTTTGGGATTTAATCTGGTCCGCCAACCGCTATCTCTCAGGTGGTGGATATATTCATTTTGAGGGGATTACCGTACGGCTTTCCACGGTATATTTTGTCGGCTGAACAGATCCTGCCCTCCCTGGCGGCAGCAGGAGAGGCTTCCGTTCCGATGATGCGGACATATTCGGTTTTGCAGTCTGCCGGGAGCCCGGTTCTATGCAACGGGTCTTTTCAGCGTAATTATTAAAGGAGATATAAAAAATATGAGCAGGAAGGTTCCTTATATTACAAGAGAAAAAGCAGAACAGATTGCAGGTAAATTTCCAACACCCTTTTACCTGTATGATGAGGCAGGAATTCGCAGGACGGCGCGTCTGGTAAATCAGGCGTTCAGCTGGAATAAAGGATTTAAGGAATATTTTGCGGTGAAGGCTACGCCCAATCCGTATATTTTACAGATTTTGAAAGAAGAAGGGTGCGGTGCGGACTGCTCCTCCCTGACTGAATTGCAGATGAGTCATGCGGTGGGCCTGACCGGGACGGACGTGATGTTCAGTTCCAACGAGACGCCGGTGAAGGATATGCAGCTGGCAAAACAGATGGGCGTCATCATCAATCTGGATGATCTGACCCATGTGGATTTCCTGGACCGGGTAGCGGGGATCCCTGAAACGATCTGCTGCCGTTTTAATCCCGGCGGTCATTTTTCCATCGCTAACAGCATCATGGACAATCCCGGTGATTCTAAGTACGGCATGACGAAAGCACAGATGGTGGAGGCATACAAAAAACTGATGCAGAAAGGTGCGAAGTATTTTGGTATCCATGCGTTCCTTGCTTCCAACACCGTGACCAATGAATATTATCCGGAACTGGCGCGGCAGCTGTTTTCCCTGGCAGTGGAACTGAAGAAAGAGACCGGCGCGGACATTACTTTCATCAATCTGTCCGGAGGTGTGGGCATCGCGTACCGTCCGGAGCAGGATGACAACGACATTTTGGCCATCGGCGAAGGGGTGCGAAAAGTTTTTGAAGAAGTGCTGGTGCCGGCAGGGATGGGTCATGTACGGCTGTTTACGGAAATGGGCCGATTCATGCTGGCTCCATACGGCGCCCTGGTGACACGCGCAATCCATGAAAAACACATTTACAAGGAATATATCGGCGTGGATGCCTGTGCGGCCAATCTGATGCGTCCTGCCATATACGGTTCCTATCATCATATTACGGTGTTGGGAAAGGAAGAGGCGGTGGCAAACTGCACCTATGATGTGGTAGGAGGGCTCTGTGAAAACAATGATAAATTTGCCGTAGACCGCCAGCTGCCCTGCATTGAGATGGGAGACCTTCTGTTCATCCACGATGCCGGGGCCCACGGGTTTTCCATGGGCTATAATTATAATGGCAAGCTTCGCAGTGCGGAACTGCTCCTGCGGGAAGACGGAAGTGTCAAGATGATCCGTCGTGCGGAAGAGCCGAAAGATTACTTTGCGACCTTTGATTTCAGCAAGGAGTTTCCGGAGCTGAAGCAGTATTAACATATGGAAGAACCGAACCAATAAATTTTCGTGTGTATTTACAAATTTAAAGCGCTGCGAATCCTGACTTTGTATAAGCATGAATATGAAGACAAAGTTTCAGACCCTTGATTGTTCAGGGTATTCGCAGCGCTTTCTTCTTTAAATTAAATCGGCCGGCAATTTTTTTACATTTCTCAATTTCGCAGATCCGAACCCAGAGTCCGGACTTCGTCAGCGGTTTCGGTTTGGGTAAGTATGTACAGGAAATCACCGGCACGGATCATGGTATTCTTTTCCGGCACCAGCTGTTCCTGCCCACGTTTTACATCAACCACCAGTGTATGGGGTGGCCAGGAAATTTCCTTGATTCTTTTATTCTCCAGCATGCTACCGCTGCATACAGGTACTTCCACAATATCCCGTTCCTCCTTCACCATATCCGGATCTGAAGTTTTGTGGCTGTTCAGCGTCTTCAGCAGAAGCGCTTCATAGATAGGCTGTCCGCCGCAAAGCTGCGCCACGATATAGGCCGTGGCGGAAGCGATGCCTAAAACCATTAAATGCGAAAAACTTCCGGTCATTTCACAGATCAAAACGGTCCCTGTAATGGGGGCGCGGACTGAGGCAGAAAAAAATGCAGCCATGGCGATAATGATAATATTGGGAGAGTGACTGGCTTCAATCAGCTGGAAAGAATACAGGATGTTGGAACAAATACTTCCCACCAGTGCCCCTAGTACCAGCATGGGAAGGAAAAATCCGCCAGGTACGCCAGTTCCGTAGCTGATCAAGGTAAACAGGAACTTGCCAATTAACAGTACAACCAAAAGCTGTAACGGAAACGGCTTCAACGCCAGTTCATTGACCAGCAGATTGCCGCCGCCCAGGACCTGGGGTAAAGCAAAACCTAAAATTCCGGCGCACAGTAATGAAAAAAGAATTTTTCGATAGGTGTTTTTAAATATGGGAAGATTGTAAAACGCACTTATATTCAGCAGTCCGGCATTAAAAAGCACACCCAGCAGACCGGACAGAACAGCTGTAATTATTGCATACAGTATATGGATATCGTGGGGGAAGACCGGAAGCCCGTAAAAACTAAAAGTCAGACTGCGCCCGAACAACAGGCGGGAAACGAAGGTGGCTGTCATGGCAGCGGTCATGGCAGGCAGCAGCACTACGGCAGAAAAATTTCGGTGGAGCTCCTCCAGGGAAAAGATAACTCCGGCAAGAGGTGCGTTAAAGGCGGCTGCTAATCCGGCGCTGGCTCCGCTGGTGATCAGATAACGTTCTTCCATGCGGGTACGGCCCATAAAACGGCTGAGCCCCTGGGCAGTGACTGCACCAAGCTGGATAGAGGGGCCTTCCCGGCCAAGGGAAAGGCCTGCGCCCAGTCCAATGACGCCGCCGGCCAGCTTGACCCATAAAATGCGGATCCAGTTCATCCGCATAAATCCAAGGATTACGCCCTTGACTTGCGGAATGCCGGAACCTCCGGCCATGGGTTCATATTTTGTGAGAAAGTACATGACAGCGCTGATACCGAGCAGTACGGCAAACCAGCCTGCGGTATATACAGCGGGCAGCTGCGTCAATAGTTCGTACAGGTTTATGCGCCAGGCTTCGGCCTTTGACAGAAGGTAGCGGAAAAGACTGATGACCAGACCGGCAAAAATTCCAACTAAAATTCCCTCCCAGAACAGCTTAAACTGGAAACTTTGCCAGTGATTCAGCGACTGGTAGGTGTGCCGTATGTGCATTGACAAAGAATCGGCGTTTTTTTTGTTTTTATTATGTTGGTACCATTTTCTTCCTGTATCAGTCATTTTACAACAAAATACCTCTTTACCATTGTACCAGCCAATCGCAGGTCAGGCGCAGTTGAATTGCTATAATTAAAGATAGAAAGTTTCTTTTTATTATAGCACCTTTGTTTACAAGGTCAAAATGAAATTAAGCTTGCAGAAAAGTTTTAGAATTGCAAACAATATTTTTGCGCGATACAAATTTTGAGAGAACCAGGGATACTGATTTTTGTTATTACAGATATATGGATTTTCTGCGGCAGAAGTAATATAATGAACCCAAAATGAAGGGGAACATCATGAATCTGACTATAGCAAAAGATGTACGGACGGAACTGGTCATATCCAAAAGCCGGTTTATCTGTTCCTTAAAAAAAGTTAAAACAGAAGAAGAGGCGCAGGAGTTTATTAAAGCTGTCAAAAAAGAATTCTGGGATGCTACTCATAACTGTAGCGCTTACGTTATTGATGAACAGCACCAGCGTTCCAGCGATGACGGGGAACCATCCGGCACTGCCGGGATTCCTATGTTGGGCGTGCTGCGCAAACAGGAGCTGAATCAGGTGGCAGCAGTGGTGACCCGCTATTTCGGCGGAATCAAGCTGGGGGCCGGTGGGCTGGTGCGCGCCTATGCGGGAAGCGTGTCCCAAGCGCTGGAAGAGGCCGGTATGGCGCAAAAGGTGAAGATGGGGCTGTATGCCTTTTCCTGCGGCGCCGGAGAAGCGGGAAAAATTATGAACCTGTTGTATCAGCAGTCACTGTTTTCCCTGACGGATACAGAGTATGGGAGCCGCGTTCGATTTACCCTGCGTATGCCGGAAGAACAGAAGGCCAGAGCGGAGGCGTGGCTGACAGACAGGCTGCAGACGCCGGTGGAACTGGAAGAGGTCGGGTTTGAATACGAAGAAATCCTGATTAAAAACGGGTTGCAACGGACTTGAAGGCATCCGGCTGTTTATATTTTTTCTGGACTGAAAACTCATGGATTCAACCGTGGGATAAAAGTCCGCATTTTGTATAACATTCTAATATCTTCTTTTTCGTAGCTAAACTATCGATTTTTATGTTTTGATGGAGAATTGCCATGCGGGCTGATTTGCATATTCATACGACAGCATCAGACGGGACCTGGGATCCGTCGCAGGTGGTGGAGGCTGTCTTGAAAGCGGGGATTGAGTGTTTTGCCATCTCCGATCACGACAGCGTGGCGAATGTGGAAGAGACCGGAAAACTTGCAGAAGAAGCAGGTTTGAAGTTTATTCCGGGAGTGGAACTGAACTCCACAAAGGACGGTCATAACTACCACATTCTGGGATATGGTGTCGATACAAAAAACAAGCAGCTGCTGGAATTGTGCAGGCACAACCAGAAGCTGCTGGAGAAAAAAGACGATGACAGCGTGAAGAACCTGATTGAGAGGGGATGGCCTCTTTCTATGCGCGAATTTGCGGATTACAGATATGATCTTCACCGGGGTGGGTGGAAAGCGCTGGCTTATTTGCAGGACAAAGGGCTCTGTGGGGATGTAAATGATTTTTTCCGCCGTATCTTTACCGCGGAAAATAATCTGGGATTTCCCGAGTTCCCGGATATAGCTGAAGTGGTGCGGGTAATCCACGAGGCAGGAGGTATTGCCATGTGTGCCCATCTGGCCAGTGATTTTCACGGTGCCGGCATGCAGGAATATCTTCCGAGGCTTGTGGATGAAAAGCTGGACGGGTTTGAGTGTTACCACTCCGGACACAGTGCGGGGAGCAGCAGGCTGCTTGCACACTTCTGCCGCCGCCATAAATTATATATCTCCGGCGGCAGCGACTGCCATGGAAGCTTTGTCCCCTCAAGGCATTTAGGTATTCCTGAAATTGACACTGAAATGTTGTATCTTCCGTGGTTACAACAATAAAAAGTACAGAAAAAACCGGCTGTTTAGGTGTATCAAAAAATATCCGTAGCGAGGATCTTTAGTGAATTCGAGCAGGAACAGAATCCTGCTGTGGATCCGGCGCTACGGATTTTGTCGGTTATTGGGATAAAAAACAATACGGAAACAGATATTGACCGGTCAGCCAGAAAAAAAGTTTTTCCATCCTTTTGAAAAATAGAAAAGCAGGACGGCATAATAAGCGAACGCACCGACTGTCGTGCGGGTCGCCATCCAGGAAGGGAAGACGAGAAACGCCAGCACGATGAACAGGATGCTGTAAACTGTTTTAAAAATTGACGCAGGGGAATGCTCTTTTTTGGCAAAGGTTTTACGGATGCGCATCACGGAAAAAAGACTGTTCCGGGACGCGAAGATGCCAAAAAAGAAACCGCTGACCACATATAATGCTGTATTGACTATCTGGCTGAATGTCAGTCCGCCGAAGCCTGAATCCATAATTGCGCCTCCATTCAATACTATTATAATGGGTGAGGGCAGGGATAACAAGAAAAATTATGCTGTTGCCCTACAACGGTGTTGTACGGCGAAGAATGGACGGGAACCGGATGTGACAAACAGGTGTGGAAAGTTTGGAAATGCCGGGGTTCGATCGTTTTGAGATAAAAAAGAGGGTTGAGGGAAAAAGCGGGGTGGCAATGGGAAAAGAGAAACTTCATATTTACGAGACATATTTGTGGTACAATATAAATACTCGGGAAAAGATAAATGTCTTATAGTTTTTTGAAAAAGCATTTGGGCTATAAGGCATGCAGGATGTCCGGAAAAGCAAGCCGGGCCGAAGTGACGGAAGCAAAATACGCATTTGATAAAGCAGTTATGGAGACGGAAATGGGGTTGGATGATGGAATCGGCATTACAGGGAATCAAGGTGGTAGATTTTTCGCAATGGCTGCCTGGTCAATACTGTGGCATGGTGCTTGCGGATTTTGGGGCGGACGTGGTCAAGGTAGAAGGAGTGAAGGGCGATCCCAACCGGGCTTTTGCACCGCAGCCGGTTCCCGGCATGAGCAGTTGGAACCTGGCGCTGAATCGGAATAAAAAGGGAATAACCGTCAATATAAAAACAGAAGAAGGACAGGAGATACTGAAAAAGCTGCTGGCGCAGGCAGATGTTTTTATTGAAGGGTTCCGCCCCGGCTACCTGCAGTCGAAAGGCCTCGGGTATGAGGAAATGCACGCGTTGAACCCACGGCTGGTGTATTGTTCGATCACCGGGTTTGGACAGGAAAGTCCGTTTAAACAAAGGCCGGCCCATGACTTGAATATTATCGGGCTTTCCGGTATGAACTTTTTGAACGACAGCAAGGATGTTGCCATAAGCGAAGTCCAGGTTTCCGCCCTGGGAAGCAGCCTGAACGCAGTGGCTGCCATTTCCATGGCGCTGTTCGCAAGGGAACGGACCGGTCAGGGACAGCGTATTGATATCAGCCTTTATAACACGGCGCTGGGAATGCAGATAGTTTCCCTGTCCAGCATTTTAGGATGCCGGGTGACCGGTGATACACCTTTTGGGCGGCGGGCACACTATTATGATGTATATCGTACAAAGGACGGAAAATATATCAGCGTGGGTACGATCGAACCGAAATTCTGGAAACGGTTCTGTGCGATGGCAGATCTGACGGAATTGCAGGACCGTCAGTATGATTTCGCCCACGAAGAGGAAATTGCAGAAAAAATTAGAGAAAAGATTCGGACAAAGACGCGTGACGAGTGGATGGACCTCGCAGATGGCGGCGCCTTCTGTGTAACACCCGTGTGCAGCCCGGAGGAAGTGCTGGATGGTGAAATCGCAAATGCGTCTGGAGTATTTGAGACCAGGCAGGAGGACATCGGCAGTATCACCTACCTGCATACTGCGGTAAAGATGTCCGAAACACCGGACCGTATCCGTTTTCGGGCGCCCTATGTGGGAGAACACACCCGGGACATACTGAAAGCACTGGGATATTCGGAGGATGAGATTCGGAATCTTAAGGAAACGGGTGTCATTTAAAGCAGATTCAGTTAAACGGTGTAAGCAAGAAGATTAAATCAAGGAAGTTTTTTATTATGCACGCAACGGAATTTTTATTGTGCCCCAACGATTACTTGAAAGACAATGTTGCAAAACAGTATTTCACTGCAGTGTTTCACGTGAAACAAATTGCAAAACTGATTGTTATGCTGGGCTGTTTTCTCACCTTGATGACCTCCTTTCATCTGGCTGAAGCGGGGATGATCGGGGAAAAACAGGAACAGGAGATGGGGAAGGCCGCAGCGGAACAGATCGAAGCTCATTATGGCGTGCTTAACGATTATCAGACCGCGGAAAGGGTCGAGCGTATCGGACAAAGCCTGGTAGCAGTGTGCGGGCGGCAAAACCTGAAGTATTCGTTCAAGGTGCTGAACACGGAGGATGTAAATGCGATGGCCTGCCCGGGCGGATACGTCTATGTATTCAAGGGACTGCTTGATTACATGCCATCCGATGCGGAACTGGCCGCCGTCCTGGGTCATGAGATTGGGCACGTGGTCAAACGTCATACGGTCCATCAGATTGAAAAAAATATGTGGACGCAGCTGGTGACGATTCTGGCAGGCATAGCCTCGGGAAACGGGGATGCGTTGGCCATGAGCATGGTGGTCAGCGATGCATTGGCCGCCGGATACAGCCGGGCGGATGAAAATGCGGCGGACCGGGAGGGCTTTGCTTATGCCCTGAAGGCGGGATACAGCCCTTATGCCATGTTGGTAACTATGAACAAATTGCAGGAACTGGCGCTCCAGTCCGGAAATCCGGGCTGGGGTATCTTTGACAGCCACCCCCAGCCGGAACAACGCATACATAATATCAACAAGATGCTGGTGCCGTTGGATATCCAGCCTGCGCCTTCAAAAAGAAAGAACGGCGGCGCTTGTGTAAGGGAGCATTTCGCGGACGGCGGGGACTGGGAGATGGAAATCCGGGAGACTGCCGGGGGCAGCGACCCGTTTTACCGGGCAGAGCTGCTGGCCGGTGCATTGTATCAGATCCGCAGGAAGGATATGATCGATCCCACCCATTTTATCGTGTTTGAGGCCAGCGACCGGGCGGAAATTTTTTACGAGGATATGCAGCTGTTCATCGTTTTCCGTCAGGATGCCGCGGGTTTCAGCAGTATTGGTGAATGCGCGGGGCATTATGTGGAACAGCTTCGGGAGTGGGCCGATCGGGTGAACCGGAATAAAACAAACCAAAGCAAACCAGTTGCAAAATGATATAATTTCATATAAAATTAAAATATATTAATATATGAAACGTAAAATCAACAATTAATTATTCAGAGAAAAGAGAGGTGTTATGATTAAAATGAGATCGTGGAAGAAAAAAATAGGTTCCTGTATTTTGTGCGGTATTATAGGGGCCTCCGTAAGTGCCTTCTTCCAGCCTGTGCCGGTGGCAGATGCGGCAGGGATCGGAGGCATCATCGGTACGGCGATTCAGGGCGCTGCTGTCTATAAGCAGGTTGATGACACCATTAAATACTATGATCAGACTGAGGAAGGCCGCCAGGCACTTTTCGCCGAGTACCAGAAAAAGTTTGGCGTATCGGAAAATTATTACCGGAAACAGCAGCTGGACGATATGATGCCAAGGCTGACTCGGGGGATTGCCGCGGTGGATCCTTCAATTCATAAAAAACCTTACCTGTACTTCATCAATAAGCAGGAGTCTTTTAACGCATTTTGCAGCATGGGGCATGTCATGAGCGTCAATGAAGGTCTTTACAGCCTGACGGAAAACCCGGACGAGGTTGCTGTTGTGCTGGGTCATGAAATGGGGCACGGACAGAAGAACCATGTCGCTTCTTCAATACGCAAAAAAATGAATGTCGCAATCGGGGCGGGTATGCTGGGATCGGCAATAGGCGGATCCGCACTGACAAATCTGGCGCTGAATATAGCGGTCAATCAGATTGATACGGTGGCGATTACGAAAAAGGATGAATGGGAAGCGGATAACCTTGCCTTTGATTATATTATCAATGCCGGTTACAATCCGGGAGCGGCGGCGGCCATCTGGCAGCGGGTCGAGGAAAAATACGGCAAGTCAAAGACAAGCTTTGCCGGCGAAATTTTCTCTCCCAGCGATCATCCGACCCATCAGCAGCGCAGGGATAATTACACCAAAAAACTGTTTGAATACAGCGGGAAGCATGCCACGGCGGAAAAGGGCGTGGTAAAAGTTAACGGCAAGGCGTTGGTGCAGCCGGCGGCGGCTGATGGCATGAGCGGCGCGGAGCGTTCCTATTTTGTTTTGGGAAATCTGGCAGCTGCCTACCACAACGGGCATAATAAATCTGATGCATATGCGTCAGGCAGTACGCTGATGCTGGGCGCCCAGCCAATCATGACCTGCCATTCCGGCGATCCTTCAGCATCGGAACTGGCGGAACTGTTAAACAGGATAAAATAAGCGGCGCCTGACAAACCGATCCTGTCCGGGCTGGAATACGGTTGTTTTTCAATCTGCAGAAAAGTATTCCGATAATGCAGTAACAGTTGGATAAAAATCATGACAGAAACATTTATTTTTGGAGGGTACGGTATGGAAAAGAAGCTCTGGTCAGTATTGAAGGAACTGAAATCAAGCCAGTATGAATGGGTTGAGCTTTCCCACTCCCTGAACGGCGACAGCCCGTTCTGGAGCGGTATTCCCGAGGGCTCGGTGGAATTGGGAAAGGTGGTGTTCGACTGGGGCAATCCTATGCTGGAATGCCTGATTCAGACATTCAAATTTCCCGGACAGTTTGGCACCCATGTAGATTTTCCCGGGCATTTTGTTAAAGAAACGCCCTTGTCGGAGCAATACGGTGTCAATGAGTTTGTATTTCCGCTGGTCGTTATTGATATCACTGACAAGGTAAAGGAAAACGTGGATTATGCGGTAACGGTGGACGATATCAAAGCTTATGAAGCGAAATACGGTGAGATTCCGGAAGGCGCTTTTGTGGCCCTGCGGACGGACTGGTATAAACGCTGGCCGGACATGGAAAAAATGGCCAACGTCGGTGCGGATGGGAACGAACATTGCCCGGGTTGGTCGATTGAAGCGCTGGAATATATTTTTGACGTGCGAAAAGCGGCTGCCAACGGTCACGAGACGCTGGACACGGATGCGAGCTATCTGGCCGTGGAAGCAGGGGATCTGGCTTGCGAGCGCTATGTGCTGGCAAAAGGGAAACTGCAGATCGAAGTGCTGGAAAATTTGGACCGTGTGGCTCCCGCAGGCGCGCTGCTCTTTGCGTCCTGGCCCCGAATCGAAGGCGCTACCGGTCTTCCTGCGCGTGTCTACGCCCTGACACCGAAAGAATGAATCAGTTAAAAATTTGGAATGGAGGACAAACCTATGGACAAAACTTTTAGGAAACTGTATTGCTCCGTCCTGATGCTGCTGGTCACGATGATGATTCCCATCGTGGTCCTGGCCGCTGGACAAGACATTATTATTCTTCACACGAATGATACCCATTGCGGTGTCAGTGATAACCTTGGGTTTTCCAGGATTTCGCAATATAAGAAGGATTTGAAAAAACAGGGATATCCGGTGCTGCTGGTAAGTGCCGGCGACGACATTCAGGGGGCTCCTATCGGCAAGCTGTCAAAGGGCGAGGCTATCGTGAAAATCATGAATGCGGTGGGATATGATTTTGTTATCCCCGGCAATCATGAGTTTGATTACGGTGTGCCGCGTTTTCTGGAGCTGGCAAAAAAAATGAAGTGTGGATACTACAGTTCGAATTTTACGAATATCAAAACACACAAACTCGTCTTAAAGCCTTACAAGATCGTTAATGCTGGAGGGAAAAAGATTGGGTTTGTGGGCGCAACGACGCCGGAGACCCTGGTGACTTCCACGCCCAAGTTTTTCCAGGATGCTGACGGGAAATTCATTTACGGTTTTTCGGAAGATGAAACCGGTGAAAAACTGTACAAGGCCATACAGGAAGCGGTAGACAATGCCCGTAAGGACGGTGCAGATTATGTGTTCCTCGTAGGGCATCTGGGAACGGACGGTTCGATTCCCCGCTGGTCCAGCGGTGCAGTGGCTGCCAATACATACAATGTGGATGCGATCATCGATGGGCATTCCCACGAACAGTATATCCACAAAATTGTGAACAAGGTCGGAAAGGTAGTGCAGGTCGCACAGACTGGGACCAAGTTACAGACCGTAGGGAAGATGGTCATCCATGAAGACGGATCCATCGAAGCTTCCTTAGTAAGAGAATTGAAAGATTCCGATAAAAAGATTGAAAAAATAATTGCCCGGGAGAACAAACGCTTTGAGGCTATTTTGAACCAGCCGGTAGGCGAAGCCCTGGTCGACCTGACCGGTAACGATCCGAAGACGGGCGAGCGCCGGGTGCGCAATGGGGAAACAAACCTTGGCGATTTTGTAGCCGATGCGTATCGCACGGTGCTGGATACAGACATCGCTATCGTTAACGGAGGGTCCATCCGGAATACGATCAAAAAAGGCGTCTTCACTTACAACGACCTGTTGGAAGCCTTCCCCTTCGGCAATATGTGTACCGTAATTGAAGCTACCGGACAGCAGATTGTGGACGCGTTGGAAGTAGGCGTTTCTAACTATCCTGACGAACACGGCGCTTTCATGCAGGTTTCCGGCATGACATATACAATAGATCCCTCGGTTCCGTCCGGTCTGGTGTTAGATGCAAAGGGCAACTTTGTGGAAGTGAAGGGCGAGCGCAGGGTCAAAGATGTCATGGTTAACGGGAAACCCATCGACCTGAACGCTAAATATACTGTCGGCGGCACCACCTATATACTGAAAGACGGCGGCAACGGCCTGACCATGTTCAAGAACTGCAATTTGTTAAAAGATGGTGTGATGACTGATGTAGATGCCATTATGGAATATGTCCAGAACTACCTGAACGCGAAGGTCGGGGATGGTTATGAAAACCCCTACGGAGCCGGGCGCATTACTGTTAAATGATTGCTGAGGATGTTTGCAAACTGTTGACGTATCAAACATAAAAAAGACATAAAGTTTTCTTATATTGTTTTCGTAGCGGTAAATCTGCTATGTAAATACGATGTTTTGTGGTAAAATAGTTGCAAGAAGTTTGAGCAAATCAAAAGTCCCGCGACCGTGGCAAGGCGGGACGAAGCATCAAAATGAAATTAAAACTAAGGAGGGCACACACATGGGATTAATTAAAGCGGGCATGGGCGCTGTCGGCGGCGTGCTGGCCGACCAGTGGAAAGAGTACTTTTACTGCGAAGGCATGACTCCGGACGTCCTGATGATCAAGGGGCAGAAACGGATCAGCAGCCAGGGCCGCAGTTCCAACACCAGTGCTGAAGACAACATCATCTCCAATGGTTCTGTCATCGCGGTCAATGTGGGTCAGTGCATGATGATTGTGGAACAGGGCAAAGTCGTTGATCTTTGCGCGGAACCCGGCGAATATACGTATGATAAATCAACAGAGCCTTCAGTCTTTACCGGTGACTTGAAAGAAAGCGTTATCCAGGTGTTCCAGCGGGTGGGTAAGCGTTTTACTTTTGGCGGCGATACCGGCAAAGATCAGAGAGTCTATTATTTCAATACCAAAGAAATTATCGGTAACAAGTATGGAACCCCGGCAGAAATTCCATTCAAGGTGATTGAGGAGAATACCGGTCGTTCCCTGCCGGTTCGTATCCGCTGCTTTGGCGAATACAGCTACAAGATTGTCGATCCGATCCTGTTCTATTCCACCATTTCGGGCAACGCCCCGGAACAGTATCTGCGCAGCCAGTGGGACAGCCAGTTGAAATCCGAACTGCTGACCGCACTGCAGCCAGCTTTCGGCAAGATTTCTGCCCAGCGGATCGACTACACCGAACTGCCGGCCCGCACCATGGAACTGGCAGATGCGCTGAACGATGTGCTGTCCAACAAATGGCGTGACCTGCGCGGTATTGAAATTGTTTCTTTCGGTATTAACAGCATTAAAGCGAATGAAGAAGACGAAGCGAAATTGCAGAAGGTTGCAATGGGTGCTATGATGACCGATCCGAACATGCGGATGGGTATTTTGACCGATGCTACGGCCGATGGTATTCGCAACGCATCCGCTAATGAAGGTGGCGGGATGGGCCCGATGGGTGCTTTCATCGGTATGGGCATGGCAAACATGGCCGGCGGCATGGCAATGGGCAATGCCTATGGTCCTGCAGGCCAGTATCCTCCCCAGTACGGACAGCAGCCCTATGGACAGCCTCCGCTTCAGACCGCACCGCCACAGGCTGCAGCACCCGCAGCGGCAGCAGGTTGGGCCTGCAGCTGCGGACACACCGGAAACACAGGTAAATTCTGTGCCAACTGCGGCCAGCCGAAACCAGAGCCCAAACCGGCGGGCGGCTGGGACTGTGCATGCGGCGCCAAAGGCAACACAGGCAAATTCTGCGCGAACTGCGGTAAACCGCAGCCCGCAGCCCCTGCAGGCTGGACCTGCAGCTGCGGCAGTGTAAACCAGGGGCAGTTCTGCCCGAACTGCGGATCCCGTAAACCGGCAGAAGCGCCGCTCTACAAATGTGATAAATGCGGATGGGAACCGCAAGACCCGCATAATCCTCCTAAATTCTGCCCGCAGTGCGGCGATCCCTTCAACGAAGGCGACATCGTGAAATAAGTACCCCGATGATAGTTGGAACTGTTACCTGCCGTCTGCATTTGTGGGCGGCAGGTATCATTGTGTTTAGCGAAACGCTGATTAAATGAGTTTGTGCGATTCAGAGTAATCAGTGAGTTCTTTGCTGCATAGCGCCGTTCAACATACCGTACGGCGCAGGAAATTTAAGAAAAAGAGGCGTAAAGTATGGCAACTGCGAAAAAATGGGTTTATGGATTTAATGAAGGCAACGCACAGATGAGGGAACTGCTGGGGGGCAAAGGCGCCAACCTGGCGGAGATGACGAACCTGGGACTTCCGATCCCGATGGGCTTTACCATTACGACGGAAGCATGCACGGATTACTACAAATCCGGCCGCAAAGTCTCCAATGAGATCCAGCGGCAGATTTTCCAGGCCCTGCGCTGGCTGGAAAAGGAAAACGGAAAACTTTTCGGGGACAACAGTGACCCGCTGCTGGTCTCTGTACGAAGCGGCGCCCGTGTCTCCATGCCGGGCATGATGGATACGATCCTGAACCTTGGCCTGAACGATATTTCCGTGGAAGGCTTCGCCCGCAAGACGAACAACCCCCGGTTCGCGTATGATTCCTACCGCCGGTTCATCCAGATGTTCTCCGACGTGGTCATGGAGATCCCGAAATCCAAATTCGAAAAAATTATCGATGAGATCAAAGAAAAGAAGGGCGTAAAGTTTGATATCGACCTTGATGTGGATGATATGAAAGAACTGATCAACCGGTTCAAGGCCCTCTATAAGGAAACGATTGGCAAAGAATTCCCGCAGGAACCTGCTGTGCAGCTTCTGGAGGCGGTAAAAGCCGTCTTTCGTTCTTGGGACAACCCCCGTGCCAACGTATATCGCCGCATGAATGATATCCCCGGCGACTGGGGCACGGCGGTTAACATCCAGACCATGGTGTTCGGCAACATGGGTAATACCTCCGGTACCGGGGTTGCCTTTACCCGTAACCCGGCCACCGGCGCCCGCGGCATCTACGGCGAATACCTGATTGATGCCCAGGGGGAAGACGTGGTAGCCGGCGTTCGCACACCGCAGCCTATCAGTAAGCTGGAAGAGGATATGCCCAACTGCTATGCGGAATTTATCCGGCTGGCACAAAAGCTGGAAAGCCATTACCGGGATATGCAGGATATGGAATTTACCATTCAGGAAGGAAAGCTGTACTTCCTGCAGACACGCAATGGCAAACGTACGGCGGAAGCGGCCATCAACATCGCCTGCGATCTGGTGGAGGAAGGCATGATTACGCCGGAAGAAGCGCTGATGCGCATCGAGGCGAAGTCCCTTGACCAGCTGCTTCATCCGACGTTTGACGCAGAAGCGCTGAAAAAAGGTAAGGTCATCGGCCATGCGCTTCCGGCTTCCCCGGGAAGCGCGGCGGGCAAGGTTTACTTTACGGCAGAGGATGCAAAAAATGCTGCAGCAGCAGGGGAACGAGTCATTTTAGTGCGTCTCGAGACCTCGCCGGAAGATATTGAGGGCATGCACGCAGCGGAGGGTATCCTTACTGCCCGGGGCGGTATGACCAGCCATGCGGCTGTTGTCGCCAGGGGTATGGGCACCTGCTGCGTATCTGGCTGCAACGACCTGAAGGTCTACGAGGAAGAAAAGAAATTCGAGCTGAACGGGACCACGTATCTGGAAGGGGACTACATCTCCCTGGATGGTTCTACCGGTACGATTTATGAAGGGGACATCCCCACCGTGGAAGCGGAGATCAGCGGTAATTTCGGATGCATCATGCGCTGGGCCGACCAGTACCGCAAGATGCAGGTCAGGACCAACGCCGATACGCCGGCCGACACGGAGAACGCAGTGCGCCTCGGCGCCGAAGGAATCGGCCTGTGCCGTACGGAGCACATGTTCTTTGAAGCGGAACGCATCCCCAAATTCCGCCGCATGATCCTGTCTGAAACGGTGGAACAGCGCGAAGCGGCCCTGGCCGAACTTCTTCCGTACCAACGGCAGGATTTCATTGGCATGTACAAGGCGCTGCGTGGACGTCCTATGACAGTGCGCTTCCTGGATCCGCCGTTGCATGAGTTCCTTCCGAAGACGGAAGCGGAGATGCGGGAACTGGCGGATAGCATGGGCATGACCTATGAACAGGTGAAAGCGAACTGCGACGCGATGCACGAATTCAATCCCATGATGGGTTTGCGGGGATGCCGGCTCAGCGTCATTTACCCGGAGATTTCCCGGATGCAGACCCGCGCTGTTATTGAGGCGGCTATCGCAGTCAAGAAAGAAACGAGTTACGACATCGTTCCCGAGATCATGGTACCGCTGATCGGTGAACGCAAAGAATTGCTGTTTGTTAAAAACATTATTGTAGAGACAGCGGAAGCGGTCATGAAAGAACAGGGCTACTTCCTGAATTACAAAGTTGGCACCATGATCGAGATCCCGCGGGCGGCCCTGACAGCGGATGAAGTTGCCAAAGAAGCGGATTTCTTCAGCTTCGGCACCAACGATCTGACCCAGATGACCTTCGGGTTCTCCCGCGATGATGCAGGAAAATTCCTGGAAGCGTATTACGACCAGAAAATTTACGAGTTTGACCCGTTCAGCAAATTGGATCAGGAAGGCGTCGGCCAGCTGATGCGGATGGCAGTGGAAAAAGGCCGCCGCGAGAATCCCATGCTTCACTGCGGCATTTGCGGTGAGCACGGCGGCGATCCCTCTTCCGTGGCATTCTGTCAGGAACTGGGCCTGAACTATGTATCCTGTTCACCGTTCCGCGTTCCTATCGCAAGGCTGGCAGCAGCCCAGGCGACTATCAACCTGAAGAACAAAAAATAACGGTTCAGTACGGGGCGCGCCGCCAGCGATGCTGGCGCAGCAGCATAAAAACTGAAATCACTCCCTTTCGGAAAGACAGGCGGACAGCAGATCCCATCTCGCCGGAAGGGAGTTTTTATTGGAAAATGCCTGCTGCACGGTGTTTGGCGTTCCTGAATTTTTCAAAACTGTTTAAAAATTAATAAAACACGCAATTTGTTAATTAAAATACATTATGATTTTATAATTATACAAAAATCGCTTGACATATAAAATATTTTCATCTATTATATGATATAATCATTGCTGTGCGGATCGATGACAGGGAACTGCAAAGCGGGAGGGTTCATGCGCAGACAGATGATGGGGATTTGTTCGATGTATGCAATGGGGCATTCTTTTTTTATTCCCTGTAAAAGATGGATGAAGAAGCTTCCGGCACTGGCCGCGGGCGGCACGGAAGGCTGGCCGGGGCGACTGGAAAAGGCTGCGGGAGCAGAACGGAGATTAGCATGACGAAGGTATTTATTGACGGCAGTTCCGGAACGACAGGGCTGCGGATTCGTGAAAGATTATACACGCGAAAGGATATTGAGCTCATCACGCTGGAGGAAGGGCTGCGCAAGGACAAGGCGGCGCGACAGGGAGCATTCAACGAAGCTGACATCGCATTTCTCTGCCTTCCGGATGCTGCGGCTGTGGAAGCCGTGGAGCTGGCAAAGGGCGCCAAAGCCGTGATCATTGATACGTCTACTGCGCACCGGACCGCCACAGGATGGGAATATGGCCTGCCGGAACTTACCGGACGGCGGGACAGGATTGCAAAATCGCGGTTCATCGCAAATCCCGGGTGCCATGCCAGTGGGTTTATCGCGCTGGTAGCGCCGCTGACAGAAGCGGGGCTGGTTTCAAAGGATATCCTGCTTACCTGTTTTTCGCTGACCGGCTATTCCGGCGGCGGGAAAAATATGATTGCGGAGTATGAAGATCCGCAGCGAAGCCCGCTGCTGAAAGGGCCCAGGCAATACGCCCTGGGACAGGCCCACAAACACCTGAAAGAGATGAACGTGATCTGCGGGCTGGAAAACAGTCCGGTGTTCTGCCCCATCGTGGCGGATTTTTACAGCGGCATGGAGGTCACCGTTTCCTTATTTAAAAAAGACCTGAAGGGGACCGTGAAAGATATACGCAACCTGTATCAGTCTTATTACCGGGGTCCGTTGATCCGGTTTACGGAAGCTTCAGACGAAAAAGGGTTCCTTTCCGCTGCTGCCTATTCCGGACGGGATGACATGGAGATTACCGTAACGGGCAATGACGACCGGATACTTCTGATTTCCCGCTTCGATAACCTGGGAAAAGGGGCCAGCGGTGCCGCAATCCAGAACATGAACATTGTACTGGGGCTGTCGGAAACCGAAGGGCTGGAATATAAATCATAACGTATTGGCAAATTGAAATATACCGGAGGATTGTGAAATGAAACAGATTGAAGGCAGCATCTGCGCTGCGAATGGATTTACTGCCGGCGGCATCTACTGCGGCATCAGAAAAAGGAACGACAAGAACGATCTGGCGTTGATTTTCAGCAAAGTGCCGGCTCATGCGGCTGCTGTTTACACGACGAACCTTGTAAAAGGCGCGCCGCTTACCGTAACAAAACTGCACATTGCCGACGGCATCGCACAGGCAGTGATCTGCAACAGCGGCAATGCCAACACCTGCAACAGCGACGGTATCGAAATCGCGGAAAAGATGAGCTGCCTGACAGCTGACAAGTTGGGCATTAAACCGGAGGATGTCATCGTGGCTTCCACCGGGGTAATCGGGCAGAAACTGCGCATCGATCCCATTGCCGGCGGCATGGATGCGCTGGTGGCCTCTTTATCGGAGAAAGGTGACGAAGAAGCGGCGAAGGCTATAATGACGACAGATACCGTGATGAAAAAAATCGCAGTTGAATTTGAAATCGGTGGAAAGACCTGCCGTCTGGGCGGCATCGCAAAAGGAAGCGGCATGATCCATCCCAACATGGCGACGATGCTGGTGTTTCTTACGACGGACACCGCAATTTCGGCGTCCATGCTGCAAAAGGCACTGAGCCACGATGTGCGCAAGACCTTTAACATGCTGAGCGTAGACGGGGATACTTCTACCAACGATATGGTGGCGATCATGGCCAATGGCCTGGCAGGTAATGTGGAAATCACTGCGGAAGGGCCGGACTTTGATACCTTCATGGAAGCGCTGAACACCGTGACCATTGCTCTGTGCCGGTCTATCGCCGGTGACGGGGAAGGCGCCACAAAGCTGCTGGAATGCGATGTGATGGGTGCGGCGGATGAGAACGTCGCTTCCGTTGTAGCCAAGAGTGTTATAACCAGCAGCCTCCTGAAAGCGGCTATGTTCGGGGCGGATGCCAACTGGGGCCGCGTGCTGTGCGCCATTGGCTACAGCGGTGCGGATCTGGATGTTAGCAAGGTGGATGTGGCGTTCCGTTCCGCCAAAGGGATCCTTCCCGTCTGCAAAAACGGGGCAGGCATTGATTTCTCCGAAGAATTTGCCAAAGAGGTATTGCTGGAAAAGGAAATTACGATTTTAGTGAACTTGAACAGTGGCGATGCGGAGGCCACCGCCTGGGGCTGTGACCTGACCTACGATTATGTGAAGATCAACGGTGACTACCGTTCTTAAAAAGAGGGGAAACGTTATGCCATTTTCTTATTCAAATGCGGAGCGGGCACAGATTCTGGTGCAGGCACTGCCTTACATTAAAAAACACAGCGGGAAGATCGTGGTGGTCAAATACGGCGGTAACGCCATGATCAATGAAACCCTGAAGCAGCAGGTCATGGAAGACATCGTGCTGCTCTGGCATGTGGGCGTCAAAATCGTGCTGGTTCACGGCGGCGGGCCGGAGATCAACGATATGATGAAACGTCTGGGCAAAAAGGCGGAATTCGTGGACGGTCTGCGGGTTACGGACAAGGAAACCGTGGATATTGTGGAGATGATCCTGGCGGGGAAGGTGAACAAATCCCTGGTCAACCTGCTGCAGATGCACGGGGGGAACGCCGTCGGCCTTTCCGGCGTGGACGGACGGCTGATCGAGTGCACCATAAAGGATGAACGCCTGGGATATGTGGGCGAAGTGGCGCAGGTGAATGAAAAGCCCATCCTGGATTTGCTGGAAAAAGGGTACATCCCGGTGGTCTCCACGATCGGCTGCGATGCGCAGGGCAACGCCTATAACATCAACGGGGATACGGCGGCGGCCTGTATCGCCGGGGCCCTGAATACGGAAACCTTCATCCTGATGACAGATGTTCCGGGGATCCTTCGGGATAAGGATGATGAGAAGACGCTGATACCCGCAGTCACGATCGCTGAAACGGCAAAGCTGAAAGAGGAAGGGATCATTGCCGGCGGCATGCTGCCTAAGGTGAAATGCTGCGAGGATGCAATCAGCCACGGAGTAAAAAATGTGATTATCATGGACGGCCGCGTACCGCATTCCATCCTGATGGAACTGCTGACGGACGAAGGCGCGGGCACAATGGTGACGGGGGAGTGAGAGTATGAGCAGACTGCAGGAATTAGACGAGAAATATGTAGCCAATACCTATGCCCGGTTCCCGGTGGAAATCATCAGTGGGAAAGGGAGCATCGCAAAAGATACGGACGGGAAAGAATACATCGATATGGGTTCCGGCATCGGTGTGACCAGCTTCGGTATCGCAGACGACCAGTGGAAGCAGGCTGTCATCGACCAGCTGGGCAAAGTACAGCATATGTCGAACCTGTATTATACGGAACCCTGCGTGAAGCTGGCGGAGATCCTTTGCGAAAAGACGGGACTGAAAAAAGTGTTTTTCGGGAATTCCGGCGGGGAGGCCAACGAATGCGCCATCAAAGTGGCCCGTAAATACGCGGCGGAAAAGAAAGGACCGGAGTATTATACTATCATCACGCTGTGGAACAGCTTCCACGGACGCACCCTGACTACCCTGGCGGCGACAGGGCAGGAGCACTACCATGAACTGTTCCAGCCGCTGACGCCGGGCTTTGTGCATGCGGTAGCCAATGATCTGGAAGGTGTAAAAAAGCTGGTGGCGGAAAACAAAGTGGCCGGCATCATGATCGAATGTATCCAGGGAGAAGGCGGCGTGAACCCGCTGACTGCGGAATTTATCAGGGGCGTGGATGAAATCTGCCACAAAGAGGATATCGTATTTATCGTCGATGAGGTGCAGACCGGCAACGGACGCACGGGGAAACTGTATTCCTACATGAACTTCGGCGTATCCCCGGATGTGGTGACTACTGCCAAGGGAATCGGCGGCGGACTGCCGCTGGGCGCCTGCATGATGGGTGAAAAAGTGGAACATGTGCTGGGACACGGCGACCACGGCTCCACCTATGGCGGAAACCCGGTTGCCTGCGCCGGTGCGGTCAGCATCCTGAGCCGGCTGGATGATGACTTTTTAGCGGAAGTGCGGCGCAAGGGAAAAATCCTTTTTGCCGCGCTGGAAGGAGCGCCCGGCGTGGAAAAGGTAACCGGCATGGGCATGATGTGCGGCGTCAAACCGGTAAAACCCGCGGCAGATGTTGTGAAAAAGTGTATTGACAAAGGCGTGCTGTGCCTGACTGCGAAAGATAAGATCCGTCTGCTGCCGGCGCTGAACATGCCGGAAGAAATGTTGGTGAAAGCAGTGGAAATCATTAAAGAAGCCTGCGCGGAATAAGAAAAATATATCAATGTTACGAGGTGCTAGTAAATGCTGATACGCACTGCCACCATCGATGATTTGGATGCAGTATCCGCCATGGAAGCCGCGTGTTTTCCCGCGGCGGAAGCAGCCCCAAGGGAGGCCTTTGCCCAACGGCTGGAAAAATATGGGAACCATTTCTGGTTGCTGTTTGACGGGGAACGACTGCTGGCGTTTGCTGATGGTTTTGTGACAGACGAACCGGACCTGTTTGATGAAATGTACGAAAAGGCGGAACTGCATAACGAGCAGGGAAAATGGCAGATGATTTTTGGCCTTAACACTCTGCCTGCCTTTCGTCGGAAAGGCCTGGCCGGACAATTGCTGCGGCAGATCATCGCCGATGCAAAGGAACAGGCCCGACGCGGCGTAGTGCTGACCTGCAAGGAACGCCTTATCCCTTACTATGCAAAGTTTGGCTTTGCCGATGAAGGGGTAAGCAGTAAAACGCAACACGGCGGCGCAATGTGGCACCAGATGAGGCTGGAATTTTGAAAAGAAAGCTGAATACAACGAAAACAAAGTAGAGAATAAGGCCGGAATTTCGGATATCGCTGTACGGCCGGGAAAGGCATAACAAAAAACCGGTATCAGCCTGTGGCTGGTACCGGTTTTGCTATGCCCTGTTTTAAAGTTTATTCTTTGGCTTCTTCGACGACGATTTTTGCATCCTGGGAATTTTTCTTGACGGAAGCGATGCCGTTCAGGCAGCTCTTCATGGCTTTGTAACCTTCGCTTACCGCGATGATTTGGCCATTGGTCGCTTTCAGGCGGAAACGGAATTCGCCGGCTTTGTCCTTGTAGACTTCAAATT
Organism: uncultured Succiniclasticum sp.; assembly: GCA_905235335.1. Lineage (GTDB taxonomy): Bacteria > Bacillota > Negativicutes > Acidaminococcales > Acidaminococcaceae > Succiniclasticum. Next base: position 11,283 of record CAJOKZ010000013.1, on the reverse strand, counting down.
TTGGATGTTTTTCAGCTTTGAAGCCTTCTACGGTCTGGTCTTCGATTACGGCGATTGGCGCATTTTTAATTACGCTTTCAATACCGTTTTTGCAGCCGGAAGCAGATTTGTAAACCTGCGACGCGGCAATGATTTCGCCATTGTTCGCAACGAGATTGAAACGTTTACCCGCCTTGGACTCTTTTACTAAAAATTTTCCCATTTGGATAGCCTCCTTGCATAATTTTTGAAACGAACCGTTTCCATAAGCTCATTTTAAACAGTTTACTAAAATTTGTCAAACATAGTATTTCGTATGCAGTACGCGTGTGTCGCAGCGCGGCCTTATGCATCACATCATGATATTATCCCTGCACGTTCCGCATTACAGCATGGCCTTGCGCAGGTCAGCCGGCGCTTTCGGCGAAAGCAGCGCGAAGGGGATGTCCAGCACCGTGAAGGCGCCGCGTTTTCCCTGCTCGTAATAGATGCGGTACATGGCGCGCGCGAAGGCGGTCAGGACACTGGAGGTGAACTGGGGGTTGCTGTCCAGCTTCAGGGAGAATTCCATCACGTGGCCGGTGGTGTCGTCGGTCTTGCCGTTGCGGAATACGAAGCCGCCGTGGGGGATACCGCTGTGGTTTTTGTTGAATTCATCCTCGGAAATGAAATGTACGATGGTCTCATAGCCTACAAAATAGTTAGGCATGGTCTTGATAGCAGTTTCAATGGCCGCCAGGTCGGCGCCTTCTTCCGGCACCACGAAGCATTCCCGCAGGTGCATTTCATTGGCGGGGGCATCGCTGCCCTTGCCGCTGCGGACGGCATCCAGGTATTCATCCTTGGGGATCGTGTACTGTTTGCCGTTTTTCACGCCGGGAATCCGGCGGATTGCGTCAGAGTGGCCCTGGCTGACACCTTTGCCCCAGAAGGTGTAGGACTTGCCTTCCGGCAGCACGCTGTCGCCCAGCACGCGCAGCAGGGAGAACAGGCCCGGATCCCAGCCTACGGAAATGATGGAAGCCGTGTCGTTTTCCTTTGAAACCGCATCCATCTTTGCAAAATATTCGGGAATACGGGGGTGGGTATCGAAGCTGTCTACCGTGACAAAATGCTGTGCCAGCTCCGGCCCCTGTTCCAGCAGGTCTGTGGCGGAACCGCCGCACAGGATCATTACGTCGATCTTATCCTTATAATCCAGAACATGTTTTAAGTTGATGGCGGGAACACCGCTGGCGGTGCCTGCCAGATCCCGGCGGGAAAAAACGCCCACCAGCTCCATATCTTCAGCCCGGTTGACGGCAAGTTCTACGCCGTGCCCCAGATTGCCGTAGCCGCAGATACCGATACGAATTTTTTTTGCCATAGTAAAAGACTCCCCTCTGTGATATGGTACTAACTGCTTTTATCCGGACCGTTCCGGACTGCAGGCGGATGTAGATTACAACCGTCTGTAAAACTTACCTATATAATTTACCAAATTTTAGAAATTTTGTGAACTATTTTATAAAAAAATTACCAAAAAATCATGACTGTGATATAATAACATACTGATATGGAGTATCATTATCTGTCATACCGCTGTCGGCGCCGTATTGCGCGGATACAGAAGAACCACCGGAAGGCATGGCAGACGGCGGGTTTGTTCCAGCCACCCAATCACTGTCTTATGATTATAAAAGAAACATCGGCGGCACGGCGAAGGAATAGGAAGACAGGAAAGAATACGAAGATATAAAACAGCAGACACAGAATAAAAGGAAAGGGGTGCGACCATGGATCTGGACTATCATTTTGGGACGGTGTATGTCCTGTCGCGGTGGGCCGATTTCGGCAGTTTCAATTCGCGGACGATAGCCACCGCGTCCCAGCTCGTGGATGATAACTTCGATACTACGCCCTTTTCAGATAAAGAAGAAGAAAAGAATATTGCCCAGGGAATACAGGTGCGGTATTCGTGCCAGAATGTCTGGGGCAATATTTCCGGGAAAGGGAACGAGGATATCTGGATTCCCTTCCACTTTCTTCCGGGGCTGGAGGGGGAAAAAGAAGAAGACAAGCTGATCTGCAAAAAGCACAGCGTATTGGCGAAGAAACTGAAATACCGACTGTACGGGACCACGCTGGACAACTCCAATTACGTGTTCCGGCTGGGAATAGGGATGCATGTGCTGGCGGACACCTGGGCCCATCAGGAATTCGCGGGCATCAACAATGCGGTCAACCAGGTAAAGGATCTTCTGTTTTCCAAACAGGGAAGCATGGTGGAAAAGATGCTGGACGAGATGCTGGATTCCACATTCCTCAGCAAGGTGCTGGACCTGGTGATGCCCCTGGGCCATGCGGCGGCGGTGCACTGCCCGGATATGCCGTACCTGTGGTGGAAGAGCGGGGAACGGTTTACCGGCGGACGCAAGAACTGGGATGAGTTTATGGACGCGTCGGAAGAGCTTTACACGATTCTGCAGCATGTCAGCGGCGTTCCGGAGACAGGCCTTACGCTGGAGCAGCGCGACAAGCTGTCCGAATGCTTCAAAACGTTCCAGTCGGAGGATATCGACCATCGGTACGGGCTATGGATTGACCGCATCCGGGAAAACTTTTTTGAGTTCAGGGACTTCGACGAAGGGGATAAAAATATCGAGTACAGCATCGGCCTGATACGGGACGACATGGGCTGGCGAAAACAGTTTTACGACGAGATCAATGACCATTTCTTCTGGGTGAAGCAGGAACTGGAGGACAATGGGATCCATCGTCTGGGAAAAAAGTACAAAGGGTATTGAAACATAAAAAGTAAATAAAGAAAGCGTGCAAGGTTTAAGCAAAACATGGGGAGTGTTTGTGTCCTTCCATGAGATGAAATGAACCGTCGTGGCGAAACTATTTGAGGGGGCGAAGCCCCGGGTTTCGAAGCCACAGGCGAATGAGCTCATGGAGTAGCAAACAGGAGCGGTTTTGCGAAACCTTGTACGCTTTCTTTTTTCGTTCCTTGTATTTTTATTTAACGATGGACAGGATCGCTGCCTGGCCTGTTTCGGGTTGTGCGGCAGGCATGATACGCCCCGTTCAGCAAAAGCCGGATTCGGGCGCGTCCTCCACCGGCGCTGCGGTTTCGTAGTCATCCAGGGTGCTGTGCAGTTTTCCGTTCAGCTTGTACTTCAGCACTACGGACAGGTTCACATTTTCCATCGCGTGGAAAATATTGTTCGGGACCTGCGGGTTGGCGGCGGCCAGCTTCGCGATGGTATATTTGATCCACTGCCGCGTGGACAGGTCCTCTTCCCTGGTGCTGGGCTCCACCATGCATTCCATGAACCGGCAGCCGCAGCGGATAAACGTCAGATGATTCTCGTCCCGCCAGCTTTTGATGTCGTCCTCGCGGACATAATACAACGGGCGGATCAGCTCCATGCCCTTCCAGTTCGCGCTTTTGACCTTCGGCATCATGGTGCGGATCTCGCCGCCGAAGAGCATGCTCATGACAGTCGTTTCGATAATATCGTTAAAGTGGTGGCCCAGCGCGATCTTGTTGCAGCCCAGCTCCTGCGCAAAACGGTACAGGAAGCCCCGGCGCATTTTGGCGCATAAATAACAGGGGGATTGTTCCACGTGAAACACGTTGTCAAAAATTTTTGTCTGGCGGTAAATGATCGGCAGGTTCAGCAGCTTAGCATTTTCCTTTATCACATTCAGATTATCTTCCGCGAACCCGGGATCCATGCAAAGGTATGTGACCTCAAAGGGAATCTTGTTCCGGCGCTTCAGTTCCTGAAACAGTTTTGCCAGCAGCGTGGAATCTTTTCCGCCGGAGATGCAGACAGCGATATGATCGTTCGGGCGCACCAGATCGTAATCGCAGATCGCCTGCACGAACTTGTTGAAGATTTTATGCTTGTACTTTTTGCGAAGGGAGCCCTCGATCCGTTTCAGTCTCTGCGCTGCATCTTCTTCGCAGCCGGCCTGTATGGCGGCTGTATCCGTAACCTTTTCGGAAATCAGTTCAGACATATGGAAGCATCCTTTCCTGGCGTACCGTGAAATGCCAAAACATACTTGAATGATAGGACTTTTGCAGCTTATTATAACATATCCAGGAAAAGATAGAAATATGGAAGGAAAGATATGAATACGGATCAAAATATGGTATAATCACATTACATGTGGCAAGAAAATTTTTCATGGCCTGCAGGGCCGGCGGAGCGGGCAGGGAAAATCCGTCTAAACGGCCATAGCCGGCGCAATGATCAGGAAAACTTTCCAGAGGGGGATTTTATGCAGATCAACAGAGGAACGAGGGCTGAGGTAAATTTGGACGCGATTGCCAACAACATTCGCGCGGCCCGGAAAAATCTGAAAGAAACGACAAAGCTTTGCGCGGTGGTGAAGGCCAACGCATACGGTCACGGCGTTATTCCAGTGGCGAAGGCCTGCGACGAGGCCGGCACGGACTGGTTCGCTGTGGCGATCCTGCAGGAAGCCGTGGAATTGAGGGAAGGAGGCATCGCCAAACCGATCCTTGTGCTGGGCGCGATGCCGGCCCGTCCGGACGTAGCGGATATCTGCGTGAAGTTTGATATTTCCCATGCGGTGTTTGATGAAGAACGGCTGCTTTTGTTGAACGAAGCGGCCCTGCGGCAGGGGAAAAAGGCGAAGATCCACATCGCTTTGGATACCGGCATGCACCGGATCGGGGTGAAGATTGAAGAAGCGGCGCAGTTCGCGCTGAAGGCGCAGGCGCTGGAAGGCATCGAGATCGAAGGCGTCTTTTCCCATTTTTCCGCGGCGGATATGGATGACAAAGGATATGCCGCTTACCAGTTTGAGCAGTACACCCGCGGGGCGGATGCCATTGAGGCGGCGGGGGTGAAGATCCCCATCCGGCATATCTGCAACAGCGCGGGCATCGCCGAGCTGCCCCAGTACCAGATGGACATGGTGCGGCTGGGCATTACGCTGTACGGGCCTCCTGCTTCCAACGCGAAAGAAGCTTACCGGGACTTCCGTCCTGCCATGGTCCTGAAAACCCAGGTGGGATACGTAAAGACCCTGCCAGCCGGCCGGGACATCAGCTATGGAAGAACCTACACGACGAAAAAGGAAAGCGTCATCGCTACGATTCCCGTAGGGTATGCTGACGGCGTGAGCCGCCATCTTTCCAATGCAGGATTCATGGTGGTGCGGGGCAAAAAGGCGCCGGTGGTAGGGCGTATCTGCATGGATCAGCTGATGCTGGACGTGACGGACATCCCGGGCGTGGCCATCGGGGACGATGTGATCGTCTACGGCGGGCCGGAACTGCCGACGGAAGAAGTTGCCGCCATCGCGGGAACGATTCCCCACGAATTGTTCTGTACCCTGAGCCCCCGGGTCCCCCGGGTGTATGAAAGGGACTGACGGAAGGCTGTAAGCGGGCTTTGATAAAAATTTGGAAAGCAGTAAACAATATAAATAATAAAGCTGGGATGAAAAGACCGGAAGCGATATTGCTTTCGGTCTTTTTTATCGGGGCGCCAAACTCCCTGATCAAATATTCCGGTTATTCCTGGAATATAAAACCTGTTTCCCTTTGGGTTGAAAATAAGTATAATTAATTTTAAGTAAACAAAACTGGTTCGGCTGCATAGGGGACTGGGGCAATAGGATTGGTGACATTCCCAGGCAGGAAAACCAAAGGAGGGGTTGGCGGTGAAACGATTATTGGTTATGCTGACTTTTTTGCTTATGCTGGGCGCACAACTGGGAATGCCCGTGCAGGTACACGCGGAGGGTGCATTGTATGTTTCCGCGCTGGGGATAGAATGCTATGAGGACGATACCAGCCTGCAGATGGAGCAGCGGGTGCAGCGGAACGTATGGCGGGATGAGGTTCCCATGGTGGTGGTTTTGTACACGAACGACGCGGACCAAAACACGCTGGATATTAATGGCGAAGTGAATAAACATTTGCTGCAGGATTTGCGCAATTGCCGCGTGCAGAGCGGCGAGCCGTTTATGGAGCGCCTGCGGGGCAACGGGGTCAGGTCGTTGGAGCTAGCGCAGCGGCAGGATATTTTGGCCGTGTTCGGGGACTCCGGGGTGGATTATGTGGTGTGCCTTGCGGTAGGGAAGTCTGCGGCGAAGAACGCGCTGCATCTGTTTGATCGGGATCTTGGCGGCGGCATGGAAGGAACGCTGCGCGTGCTGGATGTAAAGGCAGGCGTGAGTTTGTACGGGGAGAAGGAGAGCGACCGTTTTAAAGAAACGGGCGTGCTCGAGAGCCTGGGCGGCAAGCCGCCCGTGGTCAAGCTGACGGACCGGATGATGGATAAGGTGGACAAGGTGCTGGCCGAAAATTTGCCGGGCGCGTATATCGCCGTGGGCAAGAACACGGGATCGGGTACCGGCGAGAGCAAGGATGAGGATGCGTATACGACGAGTTCGCTTTCCGATGTGGGCGACGCGCTGCGGCGCCTGGACAGCGTGAAGGAACGGTCGCGGCGGGACGATACGCGGAAAGACCGGGCAACGGAGAAGGCTGAGGAAAGGAAAGAAAGGTAGACAAAAAGACTGATAAGCTTAAAGATAAAATTGATGAAAAGTCCGATAAGCTAAAGGACAAAATAGATGAAAGGGCCGAGAAAAATAAAGACCGGAAGAAGGATTCGGGCAGGGAACGCGGTAAATCGGTTTCGCGCAAGCGCGATCGGGAGGATACACCCCGTATTTTGAAATTGCCGCGCCGTAGTAAGCGGTAAGATAAGGGTTAATGTTCACTAAACAAAATCGGAATGACTTTTATTACATAATCCGGCAAAAGGTATTTTAAAAGTGCTTTTTGCCGGATTTTTAATTTCTGCTGCCGTGTTGATTTAATCAAAAAATGGCTTATACTTATATAACAAAGGGGAGCTTGAATCAGCTGAAAAGTGCTTTTATGGATAAGTATAGAAGAAAACGAAGAAGAAGCAATCAAATTGTATTTGACAGCAGACGGAAGAACCGAAGCTAGGCAACATCACAAAGCGGGGGGAGATGGGAATGATGAAGCGGGAAGAAACTGGAATGGACAGGGCACTGTTAGAAAAAGTGAATCCAATATTTCAAACCGCACAGATGACGCTCTTTTTTCTTGCCGTATCCGGCGATCCCGATGCGGCGATGCTCGTAAGAAAAATGGGATTGGACCGGGACCGGATGCAGAACAGTATGCACAGCACAGCCTCGCCGGAACAGGTCCTCAGCGATATCATAATGATGGAGATACGCTACCGCACAATGGGGCGGCTTGCAGAGCATTCCGGCTGTACGCTGGTCGATTTGCCCTGCGGATATACCCCCCGGGCCCTGTCTTTTGCGAAAAAGGGATTGCCCTATTACGGCCTGGATCTCCCCATTGTTATCCGGGAAGCAGCAGAGCGCCTTTCCTCCCTGATTCCTCCGGAAAAAAGGTCGCTTGTCCGGTTTCGCGAGGCAGATGCGACAAACTACATATCGCTGGAAAAAGCGCTTGCAGATATAAAAGGCAGCATTTGCATCACTACGGAGGGGCTGCTTATGTATTTTTCCGCTTCGGAAACTGGCGTTCTTTGTGACAACATCCGTCGCATTTTGGAGAAGAAAGGCGGATGCTGGTATCTGGCTGACCCGGAGTCCGCGATTTTGCATATTCTGATCTTGCGCCAGCTTGTGGGGGACCGCTTCATGGAGATTATGACGAGTGCGAAGCAGAATATCAGGGACAAGTCGGATGTGAAAATAGGGGAGAGCCCGCTTTCGGTCACGAACTTTGCTGACAGGGAAAGCGGGATCAGGGAAGCGGAAGCGTTTCTTGGGCAGCACGGACTGAAAGCCCGACGCATCCCGGTGGCAGCGTATATGCCGGAAATCCGGTCGCTGTCCAACGTCAGCCCGGAGCAGGCGGCAGCGATTCGGGAAGGGATGAAGTGTTGTGCGTATTGGAAGGTTACGCCTGCCGGCTCCGTTCCCACCGTCGATTTAAATACGAACGCGAAAGAGGACTTTGGCATCCGCGCTGACCTGCATGACGGGACTCTTTCCTTCGCGTTGACAGGAAGGCTTGATACGATTACGGCGCCAAAACTGCTGGCCCTTTTTACGCAAATAATGGCGGAGCATCCGGCAGAATCGGTTATGGCGGACTGCCGCTGTCTCGACTACATTTCTTCCGCCGGCCTGCGGGTGTTCCTGATCATTCATAAAGGATGCGCAGGCGGGTTGGCATTGCGCAATGTCAATGCGGCTGTGATGAAAATCCTGCAACAGGCAGGAGTTGATTCGGTCTTCCGTTTTGTTGAATGATTTTGCAAAGCGTGAACGATACTGAGTGTTTTAACCAACAGCCTGAACGATTTCCAGCGCAAGTATTGCATAAAAAATGATTTTGAGGAACGCAATCTCATGACAGCCATGGATAAGGATCTTTTCGGCACAAAATTTATCATCATGCCGAATCCTACCGACGGCCACTGGATCGCCGACATCTTCGGACAGTCGGAGTTGGAAGACTCAGAAGCGAACCGGGCCCCTGTGGCACAAAATTGCTACAAGGAATCAGTGGACAGAATAGAAAGTTGCCCTAAAACACTGCAGCGCAGCTTGCGATGAGCAGGCTGCGCTTTTTGATGGGGCGTTAGCGCCAAAAAAACGGTTCAACCGGGGGCAGGTAAAAAACACTTTAGTAAACGGAAGAGACAACCTCCTGTGATAAGATTGATGTAGCCTGACAAGCACACACAACATCACAGGAGGTTTTATCATGCAAGATGATGTGAAAAGTTTTCACAAATGTCAGTCAAAGTCAACACCCTTCACAGCCGGATTTTTCGTAGTCGTTACATTATGGGTGCTGGGCATAACAACGTTACGAAGGATGATGGGTTCAAAGCCGACTTTGAAGATGACAATGTTGCAACCCTGCTTCGGATACTCAACTTCCACAACGCCCTTATCGCTGGTCATGCCGCCCATGTTGCTTTTGTTGATTACATGGCATTTTCCGTTTTCAATACGATATTCGATGCCTGGTCCGATATAAGCGCTTGCATAATCAAGAGGAGCGCCGTCGCAAGTTACGGTAATAGTAGCCTTGCCACTGCTTTTCGCCGGTGCGGCAGGGGCAGGTTTTTCGGTTTTTACCGTGGGTTTCTTTATAATGTTTCCCATATTAAAGCCTGCATCTGCAGATATGGGCAGAGCCATCACCAGCGCAAAGAAAACGGCCATCAGTGCAAATAGTTTTTTCATAGCTGTCATCTCCTTTTCTCTTATGGTTTATCAGAACCTTATAGTTGCTGAATAAGTTGAAGAAATCTCCTTCTCATTCTAATATTATTATACCATCTAAACAGTTTTGTGTACAGCAACATCCGCACGAATGGGACATCATTTAAACGAAATCAGGCAGTGTTTTTTCAGAGAAGCTACACAACCTTCCAGTTTGGATAATATAAAAATGATTAAAAACCATATTATAAAACACCTGCGTATCGGAAAATAGTCTGGCGCGTGTTTTTTAATTGACCGGCTAACAGGAAAAATCTTATAATATTTATTAAAGGAGTTGCTAGGATGCTAGATATCATTTGCAAAGAAGTCAAAAAAATTTTAGTAGACACATGGGTAAATGGGTTAATATTGGAAGTTTGCCTTATCTATTTACTCGGCGAAGCTGTAATATCTTACTGGCAAGATACCCCAGCTATCTCTGTCACTTTAATATTGCTGGGACTTGCTGCATTTTTAAAAATCATCAGCATGTTGCGTGCAACAAATTTATATTTCTGTATCGCAATGGTTCTTGTGGGGTTGTTGACGTTGATGGTCTTCATATGAATCGGAATTATACCGTGCCACAGGAGCCCTACAGGAAAGAATATTATTCAAATAATAACTTAGCTGAAGCTCTCGGATTAATATCTGAAGGCCGCAGCTATTTTTACTCCCAATAGTCCCACCTCCGGGTGCAGACGTATTTGCCATTTTCTTCCCGTATTATTGGCTGCATAGATGGCAGATCAGGATTGCCCGCATATACCTCTGTCATTATTAAACTGCCCGCGGCGCCTGTCGACGTGAATGCAGAAAAGATGTCTGCTAAAGAACTCCGTGTTAAACTGCAAGCAGGATATGATGACATCGAGGTCGGCCGTTATCAGGATGCTGCCACTGCTTTTGCGCAGCACAGAAAGGGCAGGAAATGAAGGGAAACTGAAAGGGTTAGACTAAATGATAAACCGGCTACTATCTGTTTCGGCGGCGCATAGCGCAACACAGGACGGAATACGGTCCATATTTCTTACGGCGAATTTCCTGTTCGCTATGTCACTGCTGTTATTCGTGTTTTTTATATGTGTCCGTATGGTGACCAACACAAAAAATGCAGGATGCGTGACCGCTGGACTGGTGGGATGCATTTTTGCCTATCGTATGATCTTGGGCGGTGGCATGCCTGCCGGTCTGTTCGCAAACAGTTTCATCGGCATTGCCGGAATACTTTGTTGCATAGCTTCGGTCATAGGAATATTCCGGGGGCTTCTGGATGAGGAAATGTTCGAAGAATACGTACATGGACGTCTCTATTGGTGCGGGATGTTGTTGCTGCTATATGGCGGTTTTGTCCAGATAGCCATAGGAATAGGTCCGGTAAAATAAAGCAGTCGATATAATATCGGCCGCGGCGCTTTTTTTGGTGATCCAGGAGGGATTCGAACCCCCGACCCACGGCTTAGAAGGCCGTTGCTCTATCCAACTGAGCTACTGGACCGAAGCGGGTTTGTGAAAGGTGGCAACTTTATACTGTACCACTTACTGTACCATTCCATTCGGAATGGACAGTGTCCACGAAAAATGCTATTCGTGAATACCTTCTCAAACTGACAAGATACAAGACATTATAACATAATAAAATATTACTAGCAACACCAAAAAAGAAAGGCTGGCATTGGTCAGCCTTAGCAAATTAATTTTAAAGATTTGCATAAATACTTGTCAAGAGAAAGTTTTGGGTTTTGTTGCAGAAGTCTGAAACAATTATGCTTCTGGGGCAGTGAGTTTGTAAAGGTGTCGGAACTATGGTTGTGTTTTTCTGAAAACGAAAAGGATTGCGATGTTTTATAATAACAAAAAACAAATAAAAAATATAATAATACAATTAATAATTGACAATAGATTTGACATATAATATAATTAATACAGAAAAATACAATATAATTTATTAATGATGAATAGGAGGAAGACAACATGAAATTAGCAGAAGCATTACAGGAACGGGCAGATATCAATAAAAAAATCAGCGAGCTGAGG